>CALMUA010000153.1 GCA_937872775.1 uncultured Ruminococcus sp. | reverse complement strand
ATTGAAAAATATATAAAACAAACATATGATCTCTCTATTAACTTAGAAGATATTGACCCTCAGTTTGTAAATATAATCTTCGGATATTTATTTGATGACAATATTTCATCGATATCCCAAAAAATTTATGATACTTTTAGATACGATGATATTGTTGTATCTGATAATAAAATGAATATGAATAATGATATTATTCATGAAAAACGTAGGTGATAATAATGAACAACAGTACTTTAGAAAAATGGAAAAAATCCTGGATAGGTGAAAAGAACATTGTTTTATGGGGATATGGCCAGACATGCAGATATTTTCTGGATGAGTTTAAAGAACATTTATCGATCGAAGCCATTATAGATAATGATATTTCTAAAAATGGCACAGTAGTCAATGGCATACCTATAGTTCATCCTGATCATATAGATCTGCATGATAAAAAAATAGTTGTAACAACTTACTATGAAGATATCTGCAGTCAGTTAGAAAAAGAAGGCTTAAAGGAATATACAGACTTCTGTGATATCCGTACATTTATATGCGGAAAATCATGGTTTGAAAATAATCAGGTGGTTATAAACGAACTGCATATTGCTATAACAACAGGGTGTACTCTTAATTGTAAATATTGTAATATGTATATGCCATTTCATAAAAAAGTCACAACATACTCATTTGAAGAAATAAAGTGTCAGATCGACCTTATATTTAAATTCATTGACAGGATAGTAAAATTGGTTCTGCTTGGCGGAGAACCGCTCATAAACAGAGAACTATCTGAAGTAATAGAATATCTGCAATCCAGCTATTCCGGAAAATTTGATAAAATCGAAATCATCACCAATGGCACAATAGTTCCAAATGAATCATTAATATCTGTTTTAAAGGCACCTGACATTGTAGTTACTATGAGCAATTACGATTTAAATGATACATACAGAAATAAGTTTACTGATATACGCAATATTCTTGATGAGAATGGGATCATCACCGCTGTTAATAAAGATCTGAGATGGAAAGATTTTTCGTTCCCGTATTCCAATCTTAATCTTCCAGATGAACAGGCATATAAAAATATGCATAAATGCAATCCTGTTTTCAGAGGCTTTAATGATTCTAAGTTTTACTTCTGTCATCTGGTATGGAGTTCTGATAAGGCCGGAATTTCTAAGGAACAACCGGATGATTATATAGACCTGAGCAAATCAGGGCCGTCTGCAAAAGAAAGTATTGTTCTTATGAATATGTGCTGTTTTGATAATACTTATAATTCCTTATGTAAAGACTGCGGTGGATGCAGTAATTTAAATCAGAAATATATAAAAACCGGAGAGCAGATATAACTTAGGAAATATGCCTGATTAAAAACGTACGGGTCCTTATTTGAGTAATTGGAGAGTTATTAAAATGACACCTATTAATTTAGATATAATCAAAACGTTCAGCGATAATTTTTCTCATTTAAAAAACAAACCCATTGTATTGTATGGATGCAGTGAAAGAACACAAATAATACTTGAAAATTGCAGTGATTTCAATTTTATTGGATTAATGGATAAACAGAATAACGGCACTTGCTACGGGCTGCCTATTTTAAATGAAGAGGAAGTAACCCAAAAAGCTTATTGCATTATTATAATTTCCACTACGTTTAATGTAAATATTATTTATAACAGAATCCAGGACTGGACACTAAAAAATAATATTTTGGTTTATCATCTTAACGGAACACTGATGAAACCTAAAAAGCAGAATACTGAATCCCTGAAGTTAATATGCAGTATTGATGAATATAAAAAAAGTATTGAGTCAAATGATATAATTTTATTTGAATTATTTGATACGCTTATTATGAGAAACACACTATACCGGTCAGATATATTTGAAATTATGCAGCAGAAGCTTGAAAATTCAGATAAAGTCAGGTATTTCCTGGCTTTTGCAAACCGGAGAAATAAAATTGAACGGGATCTCACTGATAATGAGCACTCATATATTCTTAAGGATATTTATAATAAATATTGTGAAGATGTAGATCTTGATTCACAATGGGTCTCAAAACTTATTGACCTGGAAATCAGTACAGAATTAAAAAATGTTATCCCAAGAACAGATGTAGTATCTTTACTTGAATATGCTAAAACTCTGGGAAAAGAAATCATTTTATCAGCTCCTTCATATTTATCTTCAGAGCAGATAAATATGATCCTGACTGCATGCAATATAGCTCCTGACTCATTTGATCATATATACAATCAGTTGCCGCTCTCATTTGACAGAATGGAAGACAACAATAATAAAAAAATTCTTTACTTAGGAAACAAAAAATCTATAAGTGAACAGAATTTATTATATAACAAGCTGCAGTTTTTACCGGTTTACAGCAGTTCTGAGATAGCTACTGCGTTATTTGATGCAAAATGGTCCAGGTACAATAATGATTTTTACTGCCGGTATGTTATGGGTGTATTTATTTCACAGTTATTAAACTCCCCTTTTAAATTAAATAAATCCGGAACAATAGATATTAATTCTTTTGAGGAGATCGGATATATATTCTTTGGTCCTATAGTAAAGTGCTTTATGGACAATCTCTATAAACAAGCAAAGGAAAAGGGACAGAAAATAATATTTCAGGCAAGAGACTGCTGGATATTAAAAATCCTTGCAGATAAATATTACACTCAATATAACGTTGAAAATGTGTATTTTCTTACCTCCAGAAGAGCAGTTGCTATTGCAGGCATTAAAAATAATGATGATATTAAACAGGTATACAATGTTTTTTACAGTGCATACAGAGACTCATTTAATAAATTCTGTAGTGTAATTTTTAATATATCAGCTGATACAAATGATATCTATTATAATATCCCTGTTACAGATATAGATAAAGCTATATTACTATCTCATATTATTAATAATTACTCTGAGCAGATTATATCAAAGTCTGTATCTCAGTATAAATATTTATCAGAATACAAAAAGAGTTTAAATATTTCAGATACTCAGCCGCTTGCAATAATTAATTTTGTAGGAAGCGGCACAACTCAGGCGTTTTTTGAAAAAATAAAATTCAATACTCAAAGTGAATATTATTATTTTGCTTTTACAATACAAGGAGTAGAATTTGATTTAAAGTCACCGATAAATTATATATACGGACGTGAATCTATCTATACGGGCCATGACAATTCAATGATCAAAAGAATGACTTTCGGTGAATGTATATTCACTTCTCCTAAGAGTCAGTTTATGGGATTCAAAGAAAACGGAGAGTATGATTTCTGTGATAACGGACTCAATTCACAATATGAACGCATTAAAGATTCACACACAGGAATTGAAAAATATATAAAACAACATAATGATTTTACTGCATATTCAAGCAAAAATTTACCTATGCTTATAAATATCATGTATAATTATTTATTTGACGATAGTATATGCACTATTTCAAATGATCTCAAAGAGAACTTTTTACTGAGTGACATTGTAAAATCAGATAAACCGACTGAGATATGGAGTAAATAATTTTAACCAATGCCATTGGTCTGTACCTTTATATCTGAATAAGAGTAACTTGTTCTTGAGATGGCAATTTGCGACTATACTGTATCTCCCCATTAAAAGGACAGACACTCATCTAAAACCGGGTAAAATAATAAATTAAAAATTTATGGAGGATAAAATGAATTCAAACGATCTGCAAATCTGGAAAAATTCATGGATTAATGTCGGACAAATCTCACTGTGGGGATATGGACAAATGGGCAAGATCTATTTAAATGCCCTAAGAAATCAATATGATATCAAATGCATAATCGACAATGATCTGTCTAAAAACGGTCTTAATGATAAAGGCATTCCGGTTGTTCATCCGGATCTGACTGATATCCGTAATCAAAAGATAGTTATAACAACATATTACGATCAGATAAAGGAACAGCTAACAAAACAGGGTTTAAAAGAATATGTGGATTTTTGTGATGTAAGAACTTTTATATCATGCATATCTTGGTTTGAACGTAAAGAAATCGTTCTTTCAAAATTACATATCTCCATAACAACAGCATGTACGCTTAATTGTAAGTACTGCAATATGTACACTCCTTTTCATAAAAAAGCTCCTATTATGTATTCATTTGAGCAGATAAAAGAACAGTTGGATTCATTGTTCGGCGTTGTCAATAAAGTGATCAGACTGGTTTTATTAGGCGGTGAACCTCTTTTAAACCGTGATTTATATAAAGTAATTGATTATCTTCAGTCAAAATATTCAAAACAATTTGATATGCTTGAAATTGTTACTAACGGTACTATAATTCCTGATAAATCGTTGATCAAAGCATTACAGCATCCTAATATTCTCGTAAGCATGAGTGATTATAATCTTAGTCAGTCATATAAAGATGAATTTTTAAAGGTCAAAGATTCACTGACAGGTAATGATATAAACATTATGGTAAACGCCAATCTCGAATGGAAAGATTTCTCATTCCCTTACAGCAATCTGAATTTATCTGATGAACAGGCATATATAAATATGAACAAATGTAATCCGCCTTTCAGAGGATTTAATGACTTTAAATTTTATTTCTGCCATATCGTATGGAGCGCTGACAAAGCAGGTATATACAAAGAAAAACCCACTGATTATATAAATTTCAGTACTTTGACTACGGAAGAAAAAGAAAAAATCGTATTAATGAATATCTGCTGCTTTGACAACTGTTATAATTCACTGTGTAATGCCTGCGGAGGATGCAGTGATTTAAATAATAAATTTATCAGTACCGGAGAACAGGCATTATAACTAATAAAAAACATAAAAACTTTATTTGAATTTAAATTTGGAAAGAGTAGCTTGATATGAGAGAAATATATGAAATAGATACGGATAAAATAGATCAAATTGATTCTGATAATAATATTTATCATGAACGGCAAAAAATTGTAGATGCTGTAGAGTCAATAAAAGATTATTCTTCAGAAGTTACGATATTTGTACTGGCATATAATAAGATTGAAAACACCAGACGATGCATTGAAAGTGTTTTAAAATATACTAAAGGCATCAGTTATGATCTGATATTAATGGATAACGGTTCTGATGATGAGACTTATGAATACTTTAAATCAATAAAACACGATAAAACAAGGATTGTCAGAGTTAACAAAAACAGAGGTATCGGAATAACAGCCTTTTTTTTAGACATGAGATGGATATCAAAATATTATGTAACATTAGCCAACGACATAATTGTTACGGAAAACTGGCTTGACAATCTTCTGGCTGTTGCAAAATCTGATGAAAAAATAGGCATAGTAAATCCTATGTCATCCAATGTATCTAACATACAGGGATACGATATTGATTTTACAGATTTTGATGATATGCAGGAAAAAGCAAAAAGATTCAATAAATCAGATCCCACCAAATGGCAGGAACGTATGAGACTGATTACGCTTGGAACCCTATACACTAAAGAATGCTTACTGACGATAGGATGGCCTTGCTTTGACTGCGGTTTTTCACACAACTTCGGAGATGATGATGTATCGTTCCGTGCACGACGTGCGGGATATAAAATTATTCTTGCCTGTGATACATGGGTATGCCATAATCACAGCTATTCAACAGATGATCAGAAAAAATTTGATGAATACAACATGTCATTAAGTATTGGCAGAGAAAACTTTAAGGAGAAATATTACGGCGTTGATGCTTGGGATGATTCAACCAATTATGTGTCTGAATTCATAGATAATTATATCACTATGCCTCCGTCAACAGAAAATGTTACTATATTAGGCGTAGATGTCAGATGCGGCCCTCCTATTCTTGATATTAAAAATTCTATACGAAAATACGGGATCTTTAACACAAAAAATTATGCATTTACAACTGACAGCAAATATGATGTTGATTTAAGAACTATCTGTAATGGTGCAGTAGTATGTGACAGAACTGATTTTATATATAATTCTTTTAAGCCGGATTTCTTTAATTACATCATCATCGGTGAAAATATAAATGAATATGATAAGCCCGAAAAAGTTATAAGGGATCTGTACTCATTACTGAAACCTCAAGGACAATTGTTTTTATCACTTAAAAATACTTATAATATCTTTACTTTGCTTGAAACTATGGGATATGATATAAACTACAGTGCCCCGGCAAGACATTATAATCTTGATGCTTTTTTTGAAAAAGTTAAAAGTATGTGTATTGATATAGAGCTGATAAACAATGAGATGGTTTCTGCTAATGATACAATCATTAATTTCATAAATCAGATTATTCCGTTTGCAAGTTTTGAAAAATTCACAAGAGACACAGTTGTCAACAAGCTTCTGATCGAAAAATTCTGGTTCAAAATAACTAAAAGGTGAACAATGAATACTAATCAAAACAAAAAACTGATCCTCACAGGTGCCAATGGCTTTGTCGGAAGCTATATAGCCAGGAGCTTTTCAGATTCCGGATATGAAATTACAGCTGTTGTCCGCAATAAAAATTCTGATATTTCCTTACTCAAGGGTATTAATAATATACAGATTGTCTTCTGTGACCTTGACAGCATAGAAGACCTCCCACAGATTCTCAGTCATAAAAACTATGATCTGTTTCTTCACTTCGCATGGGAAGCATCTGCAGGTGCCGACAGAAGCAATACAGCTATTCAGCTTAAAAATGTTGAAGCTACCTGCAAGGCCGTTAAAACAGCCAAAGAACTTCACTGTAATCGCTTTGTATTTGCAGGAAGTATAATGACCTATGAAGCAAAAGAATATGTTCTTAATAATAATTCAACGCCGTCTCCGACCTATATTTACAGCACAGCAAAGCTTACTGCCTCAATGATGGCAAAAATTACTGCAGTTGAACAAAATATTGAATATATCAATGTTGTAATTTCAAATATATACGGTATTGGTGAGAGATCAATGAGATTTTTAAACTCCACTATCCATAAAATAATTTCCGGAACCACAGAACTTAACCTTACAAGTTGTGAACAGCTCTATGATTTTATTTATGCATCTGATGCTGCACAGGCTATAAAAACAGCATCATTGTACGGAGAAAATCTCTCATCCTTTTATATAGGAAACCGGGAACAATATCCCCTGAAAAAATTTATACTTGATATCAAAGATGCACTTAATTCAACTGTAACTATTAATTTTGGTGCAGTTGAATTCAACGGTGCATATTTTGACTATCACGATATCATTGATACAAATAAACTTTCTGAACTGGGATTCAAGCCTCGGATCAGCTTTAAAGAAGGCATAAAAATGCTGGCTGAAAATATAATGAAGGAGATTTGACTATGATTGATAATTTAAGTGAACCTGAGGCAAGGGAATATATACTGAAATGTGTAAGTGAATATTATGATAAATTTCATCAGAAAAAACCTTACAAAACCGGTGATAAAATTCATTATGCTTCAAGAGTATACGATCAGGAGGAAATGGTCAATCTGGTTGACAGTTCACTTGATTTCTGGCTTACATCAGGACGTTATACTGACGAATTTGAAAAAAAATTTGCTGAATTTCTGAACGTAAAATATTGTTCTGTTGTAAACTCCGGGTCTTCAGCTAACCTTTGCGCCTTTATGGCACTTACATCACCTCTTTTAAATGAACGTGCCATTAAACGAGGTGATGAAGTAATCACAGTAGCTGCCGGTTTTCCTACAACTATAAATCCTATAATTCAGTTTGGTGCTGTACCTGTTTTCGTGGATATTACCATTCCTCAATATAATATTGATGTCTCCATGCTGGAAAAGGCTGTTTCAGAAAAAACAAAAGCAGTCATGATTGCTCATACACTTGGAAATCCTTTTGATTTATCCGCAGCAAAGAAATTCTGTGATAAGCATAATCTATGGCTTATAGAAGATAACTGTGATGCTCTGGGATCAAAATATGTACTGGACAATCATGAGTATTATACAGGTACTATAGGTGATATAGGAACATCAAGCTTTTATCCTCCGCATCATATTACAATGGGAGAAGGTGGAGCAGTCTATACCAACAATAAACTTCTCAATAAAATCATCCGTTCATTCAGAGACTGGGGACGTGACTGCTCATGTGCATCAGGTCATGACAATATGTGTGGCAATAGATTCAGTGGACAGTACGGGGAACTTCCCCCGGGATATGACCATAAATATGTATACTCCCACTTCGGATATAATTTAAAGGCAACTGATATGCAGGCTGCCATAGGATGTGCACAGATAAATAAAATTGAATCTTTCATAGCTAAAAGACGCCATAATTTTGACAGGCTAAGAAAACTTCTGGAATGTGTTCAGGACTCATTTATTTTACCAGAGGCATGTCCGGATTCTGCTCCTAGCTGGTTTGGATTTTTACTTACCTGCAGAGAAAACATATCCAGAAAAGAAGTTATCAGCTATATAGAAAAAAACGGAATACAGACAAGAATGCTTTTTGCGGGAAATATAATAAAGCATCCATGCTTTGATCAGATGAGAACAAATAATTCCGGATATCGTGTTGCAGGATCTCTTGAAAATACTGATAAAATAATGAATGACACCTTCTGGATAGGTGTATATCCCGGAATGACAGACGATATGATCGATTACATGGCCCAGATAATAATTAAATCTGTAAACTATAACAACGATACTATAAATTGATTTATACCTGGTTTATTTGCATTCAGTAGCGGTACGATCTGCTGCTGAATGCAAATATGCATCTGCACGCATAAGCCATTATTTTAACACTGTGGTTATATATATTATGAGAGGAAAATTTATGAATACAAATCATCAATGGAATTTTAAAGAAACATCTTTAAAGGGTGTATATGAAATTCAACCGTTCTGTGCATATGATATCAGGGGTTTCTTTCTAAAAGACTATTCAGATGAAATTTTTCGCCAGAATGATCTTGATTATGAGCTTAAAGAAACATTCTACAGTTTTTCCAATAAAAACGTTATAAGAGGACTTCATTTTCAGAGATGTCATCAGATGCCTAAATTAGTCCGTTGTTTAAAAGGAAGCATTTCAGACGTTGTATGTGATCTTCGCAAGGGTTCTCCGGATTTCGGCAAATGGATCTCAATAATACTTTCTGAGGAAAACATGAAAGAACTGCTTATCCCGGGTGGATTTGCACATGGTTTTATGGCTTTGGAAGACTCACTGGTCTCATACAAATGTTCAGAAACATTTTATAAAGAATTTGATGATGGGATTGTATGGAATGATCCGGATATCAATGTTGACTGGAAGCTAGATAATACTAACAATATTATCATCTCAGAAAAAGATAGTCATCTTCAGACATTAAAAGAATTTATAGCTAAATATAAAGGGCTGGAATATTAATCGGATATTATTATATTATCATTTACATTGGCTGCAGGATGTACGACTTTGTATTAGTTTCCCTGCAGTCATTCCTTTTATTTTTTTAAGTGGCCATTTTTTTAAAAAATTTTGTCTGAGCTATAGTAAATTTCTTATAAATATGATATACTGTATTTATAAGTATTTTTATATTCGCTTATAAATACATTTTTTGAAAGGATGATTGACGATGAAAAAAATTCTCAAAGTGTTAACCATAATTATTGCTGCCCTTTCTGCCGTCGTCGCCGTCAAAGTAGCAATTGATCATTGTCGTAAAAAATATAGAAGAACCTATATAAAGGTATAAATTATCTGACATCATCAGGGTGTTTTATCATTCTGGTTTAAAAATATTTTATAATTGAAAGGCTGATTAGAACTATGGATATCCGCGTTGAATTAACATCTTCTCCGAAAACAAAACCAACAGACGAAAGTAATCTTGGATTCGGACACTTTTTTACAGATCATATGTTTATCATGAATTATGACAATGGACAGGGTTGGCATAATGCACGTATAGTACCTTATGGTCCACTTGAATTAAGCCCTGCATCTATGTGCCTGCACTATGCGCAGGAAGTATTTGAAGGCCTTAAGGCTTACAGAACAGCTGACAATAAGATTCAGTTATTCAGACCAGAAGAAAACTTCAAAAGACTTAATGTTTCGAATGAACGTCTTGTTATTCCTCAGGTTGATGTTGATTTCTGTGTTGAAGCACTGGACAAACTTGTAGATATTGATAAGGATTGGGTTCCTCATTCAGACGGTGCATCACTTTACATAAGGCCATTTATTATTGCATGTGATCCTTTCCTCGGAGTACGTCCTGCTGACAGCTATATGTTCATTATTATCCTCTCTCCATCAGGTGCATACTATTCAACTGGTCTTAACCCTGTAAGCATCTATGTTGAGCAGAACTATGTACGTGCCGTAAGAGGCGGTATGGGCTTTACAAAGACAGGCGGTAACTATGCTGCATCTCTTATCGGACAGGATGAAGCTCATAAACAGAACTACTCACAGGTTCTCTGGCTTGACGGTGTTGAAAAGAAATATATCGAAGAAGTAGGTGCTATGAATATCTTCTTCATTATTGACGGTGAAGTTGTTACACCTGAGCTTCAGGGATCTATTCTCTCAGGAATTACCCGTAAGTCAGCTATTGAACTTGCAAAGAGCTGGAGCATGAAAGTTTCAGAAAAACGTATATCAATTCAGGAGGTTGCTGATGCATACGATGCAGGCAAGCTTGATGAAGTATTCGGAACAGGTACAGCTGCTGTTATTTCCCCTGTAGGTACTCTTAAATGGGGGGACAAGGTAATGACTATTAACAATAATCAGATAGGACCTATCTCACAGAAGCTTTATGACACAATGACAGGCATTCAGTACGGAAGACTTGAGGACAAGTTCAACTGGATTCACAAACTCAACGGTTAATAAGTTTCATAATAAATTTCTATAAAAATAAAACCACTTTCGTTTTTTAATGAAAGTGGTTTTATTTTTATAAAATACAAAAATTCCTCTGAAGAACAAGCTACAGAGGAATTTAAAGTACTTTAATCTTAGTTCATTATAGTAAGGTCTGTTTCCTTATCAAAGAGATGAATCTTGTAAGGATCAAGCGCAACCTTGATTGTATCCTGTGCTCTTGCTGTTGATGTAGGAGCAACTCTTGAAGTAAGAGGAGTTCCTTCACAGTTAAGGTACAGATAAGTTTCAGCACCCATCATTTCTGTGATTTCTACTGCACATTCAATCACACCTGTTGTAGCATTTGCAATGTACTGTGGTTCATCATGAATGCTTTCAGGACGTACACCAAGTATTACTTCCTTGTTTATATATCCTGTAAGCTGAGAATTGCACTTCTCAGCAGGAATAACTATCTGATATTTTACGCCTCTTGTTACCTTAGTATCATTTGAACCAAATTCAACATAATATCTGTCGCCGTCATTTCTGAGGACAGCATCAATCATGTTCATCTGAGGTGAACCAAGGAAGCCAGCAACGAATTTATTTACAGGATTTAAATAAAGATTCTGAGGAGTATCAATCTGCTGTACAAAGCCGTCCTTCATAACAACGATTCTGTCGCCCATTGTCATAGCCTCTGTCTGATCATGCGTAACATAGATAAATGTTGTTCCGAGTCTCTTATGGAGCTTAGCAATCTCTGTTCTCATCTGAGCACGGAGTTTTGCATCAAGGTTTGAAAGAGGCTCATCAAGTAAGAATACCTGTGGCTGACGAACTATAGCACGACCGAGAGCAACTCTCTGTCTCTGGCCACCTGACATAGCCTTAGGTTTTCTTTCAAGAAGATGAGTAAGATCAAGGATTCTTGCTGCTTCCTCAACCTTACGGGCAATCTCATCCTTTGGTACTTTTCTGAGTTTAAGTCCGAATGCCATATTCTCAAAAACCGTCATATGAGGATAAAGAGCGTAGTTCTGGAAAACCATTGCGATATCTCTGTCCTTAGGTGCTATATCATTAACCAAGCGGTCTCCGATATATAATTCACCGTCTGAGATTTCCTCCAGTCCTGCGATCATTCTCAATGTTGTTGACTTACCGCAACCTGAAGGTCCAACCAAAATAATAAATTCCTTATCTCTAATCTCTACATTTACATCAGAAACGGCCACTACACCGCCTGGATATTTTTTATAGATTCCACGTAATGATAAACTTGCCATGCTTTACAGGCCTCCTAAAGAGTTATTTTGCCAATACAAATTGACTACAATATAATAATAACAAATTTCACCCCTTAATTGCAAGACTCTAATTACCCAAAGTTATAAATTATTGTTTATTAAATATGCCCAAAATCTTTTTTGAACTGAATTCAGGGCAGTTAAAAAGTCTGTTTGAGCCAATAGGTTTTCAACATCATTGTGCAATATCTCTAAACAGTCTCCGGGCTTGAGTTTTGCGTCGATTTGCAAATTCCCGATTTGTGTTCTGTACAAGCTTTCAACAGAATTTTCAACAGCCTCAAACATGCGTTTTACTTGGTGAAATTTGCCTTCATGGAGTTCTACAAAGGCATATCTGTTATTTCCTTCTACCCCTTTCACCCGTGCCGGAAGGCATTGCTCCCCTCCATCAATTTTCAATCCATCAAGAAATGCCGTTTCATATTCTGTTCTATAATCCTCCTTTAATTTCACTAAATAATACTTAGCAACATGTTTTTTAGGTGACAACATTTTATGTGCAAGTGCTCCATCGTCTGTGAGAAACACAAAACCCTTTGAATCCTTGTCAAGTCTTCCTGCCGGAAACAGACCCTTTACTCTTAAATCTTCCGGAACAAGTGATATCACAGTTTCTGACCTGCCGTCCCTTGTTGAACATACAACACCCTCAGGCTTGTTCATCATTATATATGTATTTTTCCGATACCTGATTATCTTTCCGCTTACCATTACCTGATCATTCTCAGGATCTATTTTATACGCTGCATCTGAAACTACAGAATTATTTACCTTTACTGCACCTGATCTTAAAACAAGTTTTACGTCTTTTCTGGATCTGTCAGACACATCAGCAATGAATTTGTCCAGTCTTTCCATTATTTCAATATTCCTTTTTTAGTTAAAACAAAGGGGTCATTCCGGTGTGCCGGAACGATCCCCCAGTTTATTATTATTTTTTACCTACTGTTGCTTTTGCCGTTACCGTTACTTTTTTTACGAACTTAAAGCCTCTGTTTGTATCAATCATAATAAATACAACCACACAGCCTATTCCGATAACTGCAAGCAATATGCCAAGTCCGAGGCCTGCCGGAAAGAACGACATTTCTACTTTGTGTGTACCAGGTTCAAGCATTACACCTATAAATCCGTTTGCCACATCAACTATTTCTGCTTTCTTTCCATCAACCTTTACTGTCCATCCCTTTTCATCAGGAATAGATGTAAAGAATACCTGATCTTCCATAGCTGTAACTTCGCCCTCTATATGGGTATCTGACCACTTATCAATATTCCACTGATTTTGTTTAAGTTTTTCCATGTCCTGTTTGTAAAGATCCTCATCAAAATAATAGAAAAACTGATCTTTCATATACGTATACTCATTTGCTACTGTCATACGTATGCTGAAGTTTGTATCTGCTTCATAATTTCCTAATTTCTTTATACAGTAGTTCTCATCCTCATAATAGAAATCAAGAAATTCATCATAGTTAAAGCACTGATTCTGCTCGTCCCATGTTCCGTCCCAGAGATTTACTTTCTTTTCGTAAGAGGTAGGGAAGTAAATATATACGACATCATCAGTCTGTGCATGGATAAAGTAATCTATGGTCCAGTCATTTGCACTGGTATCAGCTACATACTTTGTCTGATCTCCTGCACCTTCAATACTTACATTTGTATATATAGGGTCCTGTGAAAACTCAAGTCGTTTGAAATATTGCTTATCCTCACCCACCATTGCACTTAAAAGTGCATTCTGATTTTCGAAAGGATTTGTTTCATTATCTATATATGCGTTCAGAATATCGTTGTCTACCATATATCCGATAGAAAGTGCATCCGGGTTTTTATAGATATCAATCTGGCTTGATGAATTATCACCATGTTCTGTCACTGTTGACATCTGATATTCATACATTGATGATACACCCGAATTTTCAGAATCAAGAACATATTTAATACCAAGAATTGAATCTGTAAGAGGAGTGGTTCCATCATATCTTGTATAATGGCCACGCTCAGAAAATCCGAGTCTGCCAAGGGTTTTTATAATTTTTGCATTCATTACTGAACTTGAATGTGTAACGCCCTTCAGACCAAATGCCATATTATCATTGACTGTTCTTCTGAGAACATTTTTATTTGTAATTTTTTCTGATCTGTACAGTCCGTCATCCTGCTGCTCCATTTTGTCAACAGCAGCTCTTCCGGCTTCGATATAATCATAATATCCCGAACGCATACTGTAAGTAACGTCTGTATTGATATCTTTAAGTGTCTCAAAAGAACTTATGAGCAGTTCTCCTGACACAAGAACCAGTATAGTAATCGGTATTGCTTTTGAAGTCATATTATCCCTGTATGCAGAAATAAGTATTGCAAAGCAGAGAACACATCCGCCTGCAAACCACAGACCATTAAGAACCTCAATGTTTTCATACTTGAAGAGTTTTTCAGCGAGCAGCAGATATGCCAGTATTCCAAAGAATGTTCCGCCTATGACATTTGATTTTATTCCGTCAAGCTTTTCAAACGCCATTGCACCCATGACAAGTATAATACATGACATTATGAATGAGTATCTGTATGGAAGCCAGTTAGGAACCTGTCCGCCATGCCACAGCATGTCAATAGGTTTTACATACATACTAAAGAACATTACAGCAAGTACAAGTGAATATCCTATCTTATGTTTGGACTTGATTTTTGAATTGAAGTAGAAAAGCGGAAGCATTAATACTGCAAGAGTACCACAGTATATTTCAGGAAGGCCTTCATTTCGTACTGTATCATAGCTTGAAGGTAAAAGCTTTGATATTATATCTATTGAATCAAACTGAAGACTTACCGAGTAATCCGGTTCAGTAAATTCAAATTTTCCAAGGCTGAGTGAATAATATACCGGAAGAATCATAATAGCAGCGCACATACCGGCAATTATTGAACAATATCCGAATCTCAGAAATTTAAATACTGTTTCTTTTACAGTACTGTTTTCTTTCTCGCTTCCAAGGAAGCAGTAAAATAAAAAGTAAATTACACTGAATATTGCAAGCATAAATCCTATATAGAAGTTTGCAAAGAACATTATTGCCAGCGGTATTATATAATTTGCTCTGTATTTTTTATCTACAAGATATTCTATTCCAAGCATGATCAAAGGCAGCAGTATCAGACCATCTATCCACATAGGATCCATAAGCTGTATTACTGCATACGCACATAATGCAAACAGTGTTGAAAAAATTGTTGCGTTTATTGGTTTGAGATTTTTGGACTTCTGTAAGTAATAGCTAAATGTAACACCTATTGAGCCAAGCTTTGCAAGCTGCATAATAAGCAGACTTTCAAGTAGCATGGTACGAGGCAGAAGCATTACTATTAATGTAAAAGGACTGGCAAGATAATAACCGATGATTCCCATATATTCACCGGAAAGATTTCGTGACCAGTTGTAGAATATACTTTTATCACCCCATATTGCATCTCTTAACGCTTCAAAATAGTAAACATACTGACCGTTGAGATCGAGTACAAGGACAGAACCATCATGAGGATTTGTACGTCCCTCAAGCTTTGTTCCCATAATATTGCCGAGTGGATAGACATCAAACAGTCCGTAGGCAAGTGCCATTATGATAACCGGAATAAAAAATGCGTATATATAAAATCTGTTTTTATATATCCACTTTTTTGTTTTTTCCAGAAATGACGGCTTAACCTTATCAGCAGGTTTTGCTTTATTTTCCATTTAGATCCTCCTGTTTCTTTTTTTATTGTATTGCGCTTTGTTTCATATTTAAAGCACATATATTTTTATTATACAATATATATTCTGCTTTGACAAGAGAATTTATTTAGTATGTAAAAAAATTTTTTAATATCAATAAAAAATTTTTGATTGCGATGTTATAAATTCTTTTAGTCAGTGTGTTTTATGTGCTTTCATTTATTAGACGACTTACAGCAGCAACTTTTGCAGTCTGTTTTAATATTTTCTAATACTGATACATGAATATTAATTGTGATTTTAAAGACATGTCAACATTTTATAAGCCACAGGCTTATGCGGGATCAGGACTGATATTATACTTTAAACATCTGACTGAATTGTTTTCGTGTATGATGAAAATGATATTTATTCAGCTAATCATATTACATGCATTGTCATGTTATGATATGTAATATTTCCAAACATTTTATCTTTTAGGATATTTTTCATGTTTATATCACCACATAATTCATATAATGTTAACATTCATTGATTATTCTGTTAACTTTTTTTATACATATTTCAAAATATATTTCTTTGCCGATATATATATCAACACTCATTTTTTGATGTTTTAATTATTATATTATTGTTTTTTAGATTCATTATATGCAATTTGCAC
>CALMUA010000152.1 GCA_937872775.1 uncultured Ruminococcus sp. | reverse complement strand
AATGAAGACATAAAAGCATATTACCTTACTATTATTTTTGATGATAATAATAAGGTAAGTTCACCCGTCATTGAGGAGGAAAATATTTTTATAAATGATATTCTTAAAGCAAGTAATGAGTAATATGCACAAATATTACACAAATGTTTTGTATGAGAGCTCAAATATTTATAAACATTAAAAAGTATTACAAAACAAATACAAATTTATATGTCGTATAATAATAACACTTAAAAAAGTTGACAAGTGGAGTTTTTATTGATATGATAATCAAGATGATTATTAAAATACTTTAACAAGGAGGGCTAGATATGGGAGATATGAAACTTTGTTATGGTTGTTTTGAACCAATAAACGATGAGATAAAATGTCCAAATTGCGGATATAAGCAAAAATCCCCGTATTCACAGTCATACATTGCGCCTGGAACCTTACTTAATGATAGATACACGATAGGTAAACTGATAAGTCATAATGGTGAAGGTGCAACGTATTTGGCTTTTGATACAGTAATATCATGTAAAATATTAATAAAGGAATACATGCCAGACGCACTTTGTACAAGGGTCAAGGGATCTCCGGTCATAAACGTAAATCATAATAATGTTGCCCAGTATAAGTCATTAATGGCTGAGTTTACAGAGTTAAATAAACAGCTTGCCAAGTTAAGGACATTGAGTCATATAAATCCGGTTCTTGATTTGTTTTCAGAAAATAATACTACATACGCTGTTTTTGAATACATTGATGGTGTCAACTTCATTCAGCATCTTAAGGAAAATGCAGGGGAATTAAGCTGGAATCAGGTTTCAAAGATGTTTCCTCCGCTGTTTACATCACTTAGTATCTTGCATAATGCAGGAATTGTACATCGTGGAATCAGTCCACAGACGATTTATGTTACAACAAAGGGTGAACTTAAACTGACTGATTTCTGTATTGCTGCAGTCAGGACGACTAAAACAGAGCTTAACGCTGAAATTTTTAAAGGATATGCAGCTCCTGAACAATACTCACCAAGCAGCTGGCAGGGAGCCTGGACAGATGTTTATGGTCTGTGTTCTGTTCTATACAGAATACTTACAGGATGTATGCCTACAGAGGCACTGTTAAGAAGCGAAGAAAGTGAACTGACTTCACCTTATGATCTGAATTCAGATATACCTGAAAATGTATCTAAAGCTATAATGGACGGACTTAGGATTTCAGGAGATGAAAGAATACAGACTGTTACAGAGCTTGTTACACGGATTTTTGAGCCTTCACAAGATGAAAAATTAAAAACTTCATTGCATCCTGTTGTCAAGCCACGTGAATATGACGACGAGGAAATAGAAGAGGAGTATGAACCTAAAAGCCGTGAATACTACAAAATGCCTGTGAAAAAACCAGTAGCTGAAATTGCAGATGAAGAATTAAGTACTTTTGATAAGTTCAAATTCCCTGTATTTATTGCAGTATTACTTATACTGATTGCAATATTCTTTATCTTTATTTTTAAAGGTATATTTGCTGGAATGAATAATAATGATGACCTTAGTGTAAATATACCGGCTCTTACAACAGCTGCAGAAACTACGACTGTTACAACAGAGGCTCTGGAAACCGAAAAATATGTTGCTAACATCCCTGCTATAACACTTCCTCCTGAAAGCGATGTAACTGATGAGTCCGGAAGCAAAGTAACAACTGAAAATGCTAATGCAAATATTCAGATGGCTGATTTAAAGGGATTGTCTTATGAGCAGGTTAAGTTATCAACTCTTGTACAGGACATTTCTCTTGAACCTGAGTATGTGTACAGTGATGAGTATGACAGAGATGTAATATTATGGCAGGATACAGAAGCTGGGGTATGGGTTGAAAGCGGAGCAGTTGTAAAAATCAAAGTAAGCAGAGGTAATGGAGCTGTAGAAATACCTAACTATAAAAAAGGCACATACAGCTGTTATCCTATAGATGAATATCTTGAGATGCTTGACAAGCTTGGAATAAAGTACAGAGCAATACCTGAAGTAAATAATGGCTATTATCCGGGATATGTTATCGGACTTGAGCCTGCTGCAGGAACAGTAATTGATACTTTATCAGGTGATGTGTTAATTGTTCACTTTACTGAAGAATCTGCCGGCGGAACCGAGATACTTTCACCAGGTGTTGGATCATCAGCAGAAACAGCAATCTCAGCAAATTAAAAATAATAACAGGATATATCAACACATTAATTAAATGTGTTGATATATCCATTTTTATTTTAAAAATATTTTATAATATTATAAGAACGATAACATAAAACCTCAATTACATTAATTTTATATAAAATAAAAAGCAACAGCTATAATAACTGTTGCTTAAATATACAAGAAATAAACCGCCTTGCCGTAAGTATATGACATATAAA
>CALMUA010000151.1 GCA_937872775.1 uncultured Ruminococcus sp. | reverse complement strand
GGAATAGGAGTGGTAAAATAATATAAGAGAATTTTAATAAAAATAAAACATACATTAAAAATACATAAATATATATTTTCATATAATAAAAGCAGAGGTGGAATGAATAATTTCTACCTCTGCTTTTAAATTATTAAACTTTTTAAAATCTCCTATATTCATTATATCTTATCCATAGTAGCGGATTCCTGCTACAACAATTTTCTTTTTGTGATATATCTGATTGTTATGTGAGTTTTTCATTGCAAACAACATACACATACTTGCCATAAGTCCGATAAATGTTACTATCGTTCCTGCTATACTCCACGGTGCTTTGTATTTTATAGTAATATTATGACTTCCTGATGAAATCGGAAATCCTATAAAAGCCGTATTTGTTTTATAATATTCAGTTCTGACTCCGTCAACCATGATTTGAAATCCTTTGTCATATGGTACAGATAAATTAAACCATCCATTTTCCGCCACATGAATTGTTCCATTTATCATATCTCCGCCGGACTGACTCATGTCAATATCAAGCTCATCCTTATTTGCCAATACATTTTCTATAACAGAAGCATCTAAAGTATACGCATTAAAATCTGAAACAATATAATTTCCTTCTGAAAAAACAAATTTAAGCTCATTAATATCCTGGTCTGAAGAGATTACATACGAGAAATCATAATTATTATTGTTGTACTTCCATTCAGGATCGGAAAGCTTATTTTTTATACCATTTACTGATATCCACACATCAGAACGTTTTGATTTTCTACCTATTCTGTTGTCTATATGAAACCTGAGAAGTATAATTTTTTCAGATACAGGATTATCAAATTTTGCAGAAACTGAGAATTTTTTATTGCTTTCTATTTCATAAGCAGCACTTACTTTTTTAATACATGATGTATCACCTTTTATACTGTATGAAGAACATAATTTCTCAACATTCTCCGAAGAATATGGGAAAGAACCACCTGGGATAATTATGCTTTTAAGCATTGCGTCACTTTTTTCTGCCTGATTAAGATTATTATAAGCTTCCTCACTTATTACGGAAGAAGTTGCATAACCTATCGGAATTACATTTTTGTTACTGAAAAGATTATATTCTCCGGAATGATCTTCAGCCTTTTCCCCATAAAATGCATTTGGATTTTTACTTATACGGTACCTGCATCCCATAAGAACATCAAATATTTCATTATGCGGCTGTGAATGTATTGCATTATTTCGGCTACAGTTTTCACTTGATGATCTGTAAAATCTGAAATATCTGAAATCAGTATCAGTAACGGAAGAATAAACATTTGAAGTATAATAATCAGGATTAAAAATAAAGTTCGCTGTTTTTCCGCAATCAGCTTCATTTGCAAAACGATAAAATTTATCATCTGATGCAATAGTATTGTCAACCAATTTCTGAATATCATTTGAATAAACTTTAGACATTTTTTCCTTTGGTACAAACTCTTCATTAGAATTTATAATAACACACGTTGCAATACTCAACAATGCAGATAAGACAAGAACAATATTTTTTTTTCTGAATTTTACAAAAACAAGTATTGCTATAATCATTAATGCTGAATCAACAATAATTGCAATATCAATATATATTTCTCTTTTATTTAATAATATATCAGACAC
>CALMUA010000150.1 GCA_937872775.1 uncultured Ruminococcus sp. | reverse complement strand
CGGATCTTCTACTGAATGCCAAAAAGAGACTCATAAGCAGAACCAATGAGTCTCTTTTTAATAACCATTATTATTGAAGTTTTTTTTTACAAATCAGAATCAGTAGGCATGCTCAATAAATCATATTGTCCTGTCTTTAGGTGAAAAATGATATCCATTTGCATTATCATTAATTGCACTATAATATTTTGCAGCCTTTGCACTCTGACCTATATTATTGTTTTTTATTTCTTCAAGCATTTTTTCTTTTTCTTTGTTAAATCTTTTTATAACCTGTGGCTGCAAAGTTGCCACCCTGTGTATTACTGCATTCAATTCCTGTCTCAGTTCAAATATACATTCAACATCATCACAAATATCTTTTCTGTCTGTACGGGGAAGAACTGCTTTTTTAAGCATACCTGTCTCATCTTCTTCACACAGGTTATCTATTTCTGCAAATATCTCATCTGTCATCTGTCTGTACTGATCTATCTTTTCCATACTGAACTCTATATCATCAATATTACATGTAAATAAATAATTCATCTCATATTCCACTTCAAGCATAATTTCTTCTATTTCATTCAGACATTCACAAATCTCATTAATATTTTTCATAATCACTCTTCCTCCTTACAAATTGCCAGTAATTACTATTTATTCTGATTTTTTAACAATGTACAATATTTTCTTCAAAAACATATTTTCCTTTTAGAAATTTTGTGATATAATAGTTATTAACACAAATCGGGGGTGAAATAATGTTTCCAACAAAATGCAAAGCAGTACTTAAAACAATAAACAACGATATTCTGGAAACCGGATTCGTTTCATAT
Organism: uncultured Ruminococcus sp.; assembly: GCA_937872775.1. Classification (GTDB taxonomy): domain Bacteria; phylum Bacillota; class Clostridia; order Oscillospirales; family Ruminococcaceae; genus HUN007. The sequence continues at coordinate 5,827 of CALMUA010000150.1, read as the reverse complement.
TCAGCCCAGGGACAATCTCTGGATTTTACATCTCAGTTCGTACCTATTTTACAGATAAATTCTAAAGTGAAGGTTGTGTGTACTGAAAATAATGTAATAACCCATGTGTTTTCAGGAGATGTATACCTGTCATCGCCAAAACTTTTAAGAGTAATATCATTAAAATGTGCATTTATCAGCGGAGCTGAAAAAGTTCTTTGCGCCGATATTCCATTCTGTGCACAGATACTTCTGCCAATCTTCCGCCATAAACTGTTTACAAGCAAGCTTAATTACAAATGGCAGGAGTGTAATATTCAATCCATATCACTTCATGGGGCCGCAATACAATGTCCTGAAATTTTAAGTGAATTTGAAGATAAAATCACAATAAAAGTTTCAAGTCCTGTATTTTCAAAACCCACGGAAATTCATCTTCATACCGGTGAAAAGGGCCTTATGTTCGGCAATCATACAAAGTACAAATATAAAATTGACAAGCTTAATAAACGGGCTGAAACAGAACTCCGGTCATTTATTAAGCAAGCTAATATTAATATACTCGGCAACATAGAAATGATTGATGAGGCTTCATTATATTAGCGTTCCTCTTTTATTCCGTTTAATCTGTTTTTGAAGGCATCTGGAGAAATTCCGGCAGATGCCTTCATATTATTTTCTACAGTCTGTCTGAGCTCACTTCTTAATATTTTTACTTCTTTAGGCGCTTCTATTCCAATTTTCACCTTATCTCCGCTAACATCTATAATTTTGAGTTCTATGTTATCATTTATATATAGAGTTTCTCCTAATTTTCTGGATAATATCAACATTACTTTTTTTCCTCCTTTTCGCTTTCGAAAAGCTTATATCTTAAAGGATAATTATCCTCAAGAATTATCTGAGCAGCTTTTCTTTGTGCAAGATTCATTATTATAGGACTTCTCATATTTACTGTAGACTGACCAAAATCATCTGCTATAACCATTACAAGCCATACTTCATCTATTTTTTCACCGATAATTGACTTTACATCCTCAGTGAAATGAGGAGAGTATTTTTCAGAAAGATTATCTGGATTTGCTAGTACAAAACACAAATCAGGTTCATCAACTGACTGGAGCCAAATAAATTCTCCGTTAAGTGAATCATCCATCAAAACGATGTATTTCGTATATTCATCAAATCCAAAGATAGGTTGTTCAAATGTAATAATATCATTTTCTGATATTTCAACTTCACCAAAATTTTTTGTAGATATTTTCATAATTTCCTCCATGATAACCAAATAATTTTTTTACATAAATCATTTTCTGTATTAATCCAGCATTTTACATAACAAAAACACATTTTCACCGAAACAATAAATCTACAGTATTTATAACTCAGGCAATATGTCCACACTTCTAAGTCGATTTAACATTGGCATTGGAGCAGGAGTTGAATATACTACTTCAATACAAATGTGCAGCTATTCTGCACATTGTCACATTAAAAACGAGCAAGCCGTTATTTGAAACATAAAGGGGCGCTTTTTAAGCAACCCCCGTATCAGTTATAAGTCTCTTTTTTATTAGTCCGTACTGTTTCCAGTTTCTTTACAATCAGGTGTAGGACGCTTAGGCACATAATTAAATCCTCCAAGATATTCAATTTTAACATCTGCCATTTCCTCAACTATAAGACGCCATGTTGCAGGAGTAAACTCATATTCCGGTTTCTGATTAATTTCTGTATAATTACATGTCTTAAATGATGTATCATTATCAGAATGAGAAGGCTCCCATGAAAGATCCGGTTTCAAAGATTTAATCTGATCCAGTTTTTCCTGAATACTGATATTTTTGTGAACAGGAATATCATTCTGAATATCAAAATAAGATTGTTGGGGCTTTTTATTCTGCCCGTAACGATATTTAATAAGATAATCATCTGATCCCATTTTTTCAGATGATGATTTTATCATACTATCCGTTCTTATTTTTCCGCTGCTGTCTGCAGATATTACATCAGAATTTGAATCCAGGTCCTGTCCGGAACTTAACTGTGTCTTACCATGTTGTTGAATTACTGTTTTCTGAACCTGCTGAAAACTTTTTGTTGAATCAGGTTCAGCCAATTCGATTGACGCTCTCTCCGATTCTATTCTGTATTTTATCGGAGTAGTAGTTATTTTTAATAATTGCATAATAACAACCCTCCCAACACAAAAACGCTAATAATATTAACGTTTTATAAAACCTATCTTATGAAATCCATAAGACTCTGAGGGATAACGTTACTGCCGAATTGCATTGTCAGATTCCATGCATATTTGTAGTTCATATAATTCATAATTTCGGTAGCATCATCTATTCCCTCTGTATCCTTCTGCATTTGATTCAAGGATAAATTTTCACTTTCAAGTCTTGAAAGCGTTGTATCAAGGAAATTACATCTCATTCCTATATCTGAAACACTTGTGGTTATCTTGTTTGAACAATTCCCAAGGTGGTCATACAACGCACTCAATTTATCCATATCATCATCTTCTATTGCCTTTGACATATCTGTGATAACGTCATAAATATTGTTTGATACTTCGTATGTTTTTTCATTACCTGACATGTCGTTATATTTTACATCTGATTTACCATAGCCTAAACTATTGAGACCAGAAACTGATACCTTATATGCTGTCCTTGGATCAACTGTACCGTTCACAACACAAATATCCAACCCTATATCGATATATGTTTCAGAACTATATGGTACAGATGCTCCGTTTGCCTCAAATTTATCGTTGTTTAATTCTACATCTTCAACATTGACCCCGTTAAACTGGAATTTTCCGTTTGCATCCACTGTATAAGGCTGTGTTTTTATGTTTGTTCCGCCCATAATGTACTTATCATTATATTTACAATTGGCAAGTTTCATAATCGAATCCTTTGAATTTTGCAGAACAGTTGTATAAACTTCTTTACCTACTTTTTTATTTGTTCCATTAAGAACCTTAAGAACCTCAGATCTGATATTTCCTACTATTTCATTTATGGAAACCAGACTGTCTTCTGCAACAGTAAGCTGTTCATTTGCAACTTCAACATTGTCCCTTACCTGTTGATTCTTATACATTTTTGAACGTATATTAAGAGCTTTGGTACCAGCGCAAACATTTTCTGAAACCTTTGTAAACGCTCTTCCGCTCTGTACCTTGTCCATTGCCGTATTCATGGAATACTGTGAATTAGAAAGATTAGAAAGATATGAACTGTTTATGGAATTCTGCGTAATTCGTATAGACATTGATTATCACCCCTGACCTTATTATTTTATCCCAATGCTCCTATCTGATTTACTATAACATCAAGTAAATCATCCATGGTAGTCATTAATTTTGCAGCTGCCTGAAACGCCTTATTATGAGTAAGCATATTCATTGTTTCTTCTGTTTCACTTACTCCGCTTATTCCATCTCTTTCCTTCAGAAGCTGTTCGGAATATTTATTACATGACTCATATCTTGAATTGGCATACTGCACATCATTTCCCAGTCTACCAACATAATCAGCAACATAGTCCTGAAATGTACCTGTAAATGTTTCTACACCATTTGAAAATGTCTGTTTGTTTATTGAAAGCTTACCCAGCAGTTCAATCATATATGCATTCTCACTGCTGTTTTTATCATAAATTATGTAAGACGGATCTTGCACCAAATCATCTGATATTGCAATATTTTCAGCAGTTACATATTTATCAGTGTATACGTTAATTTTTCCGTTACTGTAATCACTTTCACCTACAAGTTTTTTGTATGCAAGAATATTTCCATTTGAATCCATAGTTTCAGGAAGTGTATTGTTGAGTATATCTGCAAGTTTTCCGGCAAATGTATCAAGATAATCCTCATAATACTGAAAACCACGGACAGTAGTTTCAGTACCGCTTGAGATGTTGTTTCCTCTGCCGTTAAGTACATCTGTAGATGCTTTAAGTGTTCCATAATCAGTATCTGCCGGAGTTCCGTCCGCTTTCCATGCAAGGGTTACTGTTCCATTAGTATTTTCATGATAATTTATTTTATCCGCATTTTTTCCTTCAACGCACAGATGTCCGTTCATTGTAACATTTACTGATCCGTCAGTATTATTACTTACAACCAGTTTACCAAACGAAGAAAGCTGATCAAGCAGTACGTTACGCTTATCAATAAGCTCATTCGGACCATGCTGATTGGTATAACCGTTTGAGCTCAACATTTCGCTTATCTGTTTGTTAAGATCTGCTACCTTAGTAAGCATTGTGTTAGCATCATCAACGCTTGACTGAAGTTCCATTTTATATGTCTTGGATGCATCTGATAATGTACGTGAAATATGATTAAGAAGCGTTGTAACGTTATTTACAGATTCTGCAAATATTGAAGTATCACCGCCAACATTAACGTTGCTGGCGAAATCCTCAAGTGCTGAATACATCTGCTTTATACCCCAACTAAGTCCGTATCCGTTTCCTTCAACTCCTATATCAATTTCTGAAAGAACACCCTCTATATCCGCAAGCATATCGTTACTCTTGTTATAATAGGATGTTTCAGAATATATACTGCGGAATGCAAAATCCAGTCTCTGGTCACGTACCTGCGAAACGCCATTGACACTTGTTCCAAGACCATTGTAATTCATAGAATCAACACTTACTCTGTTCTTATATGAATATGCTTCAACAGCTACCTGATCAGTTCTTTGTCTCGTGTATCCCTCAGAAGACATATTTGAAAGGTTATGTCCTACAATGTCCAAAGCCTTCTGACTTGCGAACATTGCAGTTTTTGAAGACTCGTACCCCATAAATGTCGGTCTCATAATATATTTCCTCCTGCTTTATGCTTTTCTGTCAAGTAAATTTACACTTGTAAATTTACTTGGTGACAAAGTGCCACTTTGATCGTAGCATGCCGGATCAGTAACTTCATTATAATTAAGTATATCTGAATTATGTATATTCTCTCTTGTTATTTCTAGAGAACGTCTGTTAAAATCTCTGGCACTTGTCACTGATTCCTGGAAATCATAAAACAAATCCTCAAGCTCGTCACGTGATTCGCCTGTTTCCATATCAATTATTTCCCTGAATGTTTTTCCATCCAGTCCAAGCTCTTTAAAAAGTTGCTGTCTTTTTTTTTCATATTGTTCTGCCATCTTTATAAACATCTGATATTCTGAAAGAATTTTATTTATTTTTGTAAGGTTATCGGAAGATAAAGCGTTCATTTTTTCTTCTTCGTTAGCAGAGACCTCAAAATAAAATTCGGTATACTGTGACATAAAATTGTAAAATTTATTATAGTTTTTCATAATCCTACCTCATTTTCAGAAAACAGAATAAATAAACTGACAGGAACAGTATCAGATTTTCTACAACTATCCCTGTAGTTTTTTTATTTACGTTACCCCTATTTAAAATGAAAGACGGTCCAAAATAGCATCTGCTACTTCTTCTGCTGAAACATTGTATGTTCCGTCTGCAATCTGTGCTTTCAGAGAATTAATTTTTTCCTGTGAAACAGAACTTTCGATGTCTGAGGAGATTGCCTTGGTACTGCGGTCAATTTCCCTGAATGACGCTGCTTCGGGACTTATTGACACTGTATCATGCTTAACACATACTTTATCAGCATCTGACGTTTTAATGTTTTCATTATCTTTAACACTCTGTGAGCCTATTTCCTTAGCTTTCAGATAACTACTGCACACATTAAAATTAATATTCATAAAACACAACTCCTTTCTTTAACGTTAAATACAAACACAAAATAATCCCTCTGGTTTATATATCGTCACTTTAAATATAATTTAAATAC
>CALMUA010000149.1 GCA_937872775.1 uncultured Ruminococcus sp. | reverse complement strand
TATTAATTATACTATAAACAACTGATTTATGCAATTAAAATAGAAGTATTTTAATTCTATTATATGCAGATTCTATAATTTGCATATTTTTTATATTGAAAAATTAATATTTATATGATAAAATAGTTACAACGGTAGGAAAGGAATCTTAAATATGTATGATAAATTACTTGATATTGCATCAGAAGCAAGAAAAAATTCATATTGTGTATATTCAAAATTTATGGTCGGTGCAGCTCTTCTATGTGAAAATGGAGAAATTTTTACAGGATGTAATATAGAAAACGTATCATATTCAATGACAAACTGTGCAGAACGTACAGCTTTATTTAAAGCAGTATCTGAAGGAAATAAAAACTTTAAGGCAATTGCTGTAGTCGGTGCATTGGTAAACAGTGACTGTATGACAGAATCATGTTTTCCATGCGGTGCATGTCTTCAGGTTATGAGTGAATTCTGCAGCCCTGATTTTGAGATTGTTCTGTCGGAAAACCATAAAGCACAGATTTTTAGTTTATCTGAGCTTATGCCGATTAACTTTAAAGCTGATTTAAAAAAACAATAGAGAACAACGGCATTTTAAATTAATTATGTGTGTATTAAATTTTCACTGCTGTGGGGACTTGCATGTATGTTTACAATGTATATAATACAGCAGCCTATTGATAGATTTGTTTCATGGATTCCACGGCAGATCGGCTGGACAATTTTATTATTTGCCGGTATTGGATTTGTTTCAGATATTACAGTTACTGTGTTTGAAATCAAAAAAATACTTGCACAACTTCGTATAATGAAGGAAATTACAGCAAAACTGAGAGAACTGTCAGACTCTGTTGGTGAAGAAATTTCAGATAAGACCATAGAAATGATAGCAAAGAGCGAAAAGGGAAGAAAGGAATACGAGGAGTTAAAGGAAAAATATCATGCACTGCGCTATGAAAAGACATTTACACATAAACGTATTACAACTGCCTTTCCACATCTGAAACTTGAAAAAAATTATCATTTTTCACATAAACTGAAAAATGATAAAAAATAAGAGTATAAGATTTATTATTTTTTTTTCGTTACTTTTTTCTTGTTTCCCTTGTCATCAGCAATTACGCAGTTTTCAAGCTGTGATGAGAGATTTGAAACAACACTGCTGCGGTATTCGTTCCGGAGTATCTGTTGTTCTGATTTTTCATCGGGTGTAAGGCCTTCTGGCGTTTTAGACTTTGCTGCGAGTTCATTTATTCTTTTGATTTTTTTATCATCCATTGTGATTTTCCTTTCATTTGATATTCGCATGATTTAATTTTAGCATAAAGTATGATTGTTTTCAATAAAAATTAAAAACAGGAGATTAACGTTTTGAATAAAATAGTACTTATTACAGGGGCATCAAGGGGAATAGGTGAAAAAACAGCTGAACTGTTTGCAGAAAACGGATATACTGTAATAGTCAATTATTTCAATAATAAAGAAAAGGCAGAGAGTCTTGCTTCCAGAATCGGCGGTATGGCCGTCAGGGCAGATGTATCGGATATATATCAGACATCACAGATGGTTGACACAGTAATAGAACAATATGGAAAAATTGATGTTCTCGTAAATAATGCAGGAATATCAATTGTAGGATTGTTTGACAGTCTGCCTGCTGAGAATGTAAAAAGGTTGTTTGATGTTAATATTTTTGGTACATTCAATTGTACAAAATGTGTTATTCCGCATATGATAAAAAGAAAATACGGAAAGATTATAAATGTATCCTCAATGTGGGGACAGTCAGGCGCCTCATGTGAGGTGCATTATTCTGCCTCAAAGGCTGCAGTTATAGGATTTACAAAAGCACTGGCAAAGGAAGTAGGACCTAGCGGAATAAACGTAAACTGTGTTTCACCGGGATTTATAATGACTGATATGAATAAATGCTTTACTTATAATGAAATATCAGAAATAGTTGATGAAATTCCTATAGGAAGATATGGAGAAGCACGTGATATTGCAGAAACAATATTATTTCTTTCTTCGGAAAAATCAGGATTTATAACAGGGCAGATAATAGGTGTAAACGGCGGGATGATTGTTTAAAGTTAACAGTTATGCTTTGCAAAATATATGCATAACAAAAGAAATAAACAAAAATAATATCATCTATTGAACTTTAATAATGATTGTGATATTCTTATTAGTAAGGAAGATTAACTTTACATGTGTTTAACAAAAGGATGGTTGATGTATGAAATTAATTAAAAGCAATTTCAGCAGTTTATTTAGTTTCTATAAGAAAACAATGATTACTCGAAACGAGAATACAGGAAAATATAAAATGAAAAACCTGTTTCTCATACCTATGTTTCCTGTGTTCATTGTCCTTATATTAATTAAGATTATTTTCAGCAGTTTATTTAGTTTATATAAGAAAACAAAAATCACTCGAAACGAGAATACAGAAAAATATAAAATGACAAATCTGTTTCTGACACTTCTGTTTCCTGTGTTCATTGTTCTTATGTCGGAACTGAATCAAGGCACATATCCAAGCAAATTGGTTATGTTTATTGTTGAAAAGCCAACAGTAATGCTATTTAACATCGCAGTTGCGTCAGCAATATTTGCAACACTATGCATGATATTTAAAAGAGTATGGCGAGCGGTAACGATTCAGAGTTTTGTTTATTTTGCGTTAAGTATAACTGAACTTTTTAAATACGGTACAAATGGAAATCATCTTATACTTACAGATATGAAATTATTAAAAAGTGCAAAGAGTCTTACTTCATTTGCGTATATAAAGATAACGCCGATTCTTGTATTATATACATGTATTGTTTTAGCATATATAATTCTTGCATTCTGGTTCAATCCTCAGGTAAAAATGAAATTAACCAGAAGAATAGCACCAGCTATTACCTGTGCTGGGGCAGTAGCTTCAATGTTTTTTGTTCCATCTGTATCAACGTCTGTTTATTCTTTTTTTGATGTAGATACAACATCAGCAGATAATGTATTTTTACTTAATGAAAAATTCGATAACAACAGTTTCCTGGCATTCCTGGTTGAGACAGCAAGTGAAAATATTTCTAATAAGCTTAAAACTCCTGAAAATTATAGTCAAGAGGTAATTGATGACTATCTCGATATTCCTGTTCAGGCAGAAGTAAGTGATTTTAAAAGCCCTAATGTAATTGTTGTTATGTCTGAGGCTTGTGCTGATTTCAGAGTGTTTGATGAGCTTAATCTCAATACTGACGCTTATTACGGATTTGACAAGCTTAAGGATGAGGGATATTCCGGAAAGCTTATAGTACCTACATTTGCAAGCTATACTGTAAGAACAGAATTTGAACTTTTGTTCGGACTTCCTGTAAAATCACTCAATGATCCTAATATGCCACAAAGAATGCTGGCAGAGAGAGATCAGTCCACTATAGTAAGATACTATAAAGGATTAGGGTACAACACAGCATATGTTCATCCGTTCCTGAGTTCATTCTACAGCAGATCACGTCTTTACAAATATTTCGGATTTGATCAGCTGCTGTTTGATGACAGCCTTACAGTTCCCGTTGAGTATAACGGATCATATATCAAGGATTCTGTTGTATTTGATCAGCTAGAAAAGCTTATCAAGGAATCTGACAAACCTCTTTATGTTCACACTACAACAATGCAGAATCATCAGCCTTACAATACAGGCATATATGATAATGAACTTGATAATTATCTTGCAAACATAAAGCTTACATCTGATGCTTTGGTTAAGCTTACAGATAATCTTAAAAAACTTGATGAACCAACACTTCTGTTCGTTGTGGGAGATCATTTTCCATCATTCAAGGATGAGGGAAGCGTATATGATCAGCTTGGCATAAACAGCAATACCTGTGATGTGGTTTTTGAACAGAATTATTACATGTGGAGCAATTATGGTCAGGATTTTTCAGACATGCCTGATGAGATGTTTTCAGCATTCTATGTTCCTTACGTTATTCTCGATCTCCTGAATGCACCTAAAGATTCATTTGTTCAGGCAATGCTTGATAAGATGCAGACATTACCTATCTATTCAACACAGTATGATACATCATTGCCTGATGACAGTGAACTTGATGTCCTGACATACGACAGAATTATTGGTGAAAATATTTCTGGAGATTAATATTTCTGCCGGAGTATGGCAACAACTTTTATATAAAAACAGAGCAGTATAACTGTTCTGTTTTTTTTAAGTAATTCAGTTAATATAATATATGGAATAATATTTTACATGTTATTCTATAAGATTGCGTGCATGCACTATGTGGATATATATGTATATTATTGCCGCTGCGAATAGTGTTATATTGAACATTTTGTATCATTTTAATGAAAATACGATTTTTATAAAAAAACATATTGAATATTGATCATTTATACTTTTTTTCTTCTTTATACAAAACAATTTGATATAATCTATACTATATTACTATAAAAAAC
>CALMUA010000148.1 GCA_937872775.1 uncultured Ruminococcus sp. | reverse complement strand
TACGTAATTGTGTGGCTTAGAAGTGCTTTCTTATGCCACGATGAATAATTCAGGTTAATTGTATTTTTTTAAAATCCATAATTATTCATATTGGATAATATACCAGTATAAAATATATGATACATTAACTAATAACTATGTTTTCAAAGGCACATGGAGAACAGAAAATTATACAGATTCATCAAAACCGTTATATTATCTTCAGAACCTTAAAAGCAGCGTAAAAATTAATTTTATATATTATTGATTTTTTTCAGCAAATGTGATAGAATGAATTAAATTAAACTTCATGAAAACTGGACAATATTTTTTCAATTTTATGGGAGGTTGTGTGCGATATTGAATAATAAAATATCTTTGTACGGATTTAATAACCTTACAAAGACACTGAGTTTTAATATATATGACGTCTGCTATGCCAAAACAGAACGTGAACAGACTGATTATATAAGATACATTGATGAACAGTACAATTCTGAACGACTTACAAACATTTTATGTAATGTAACAGAAACAATCGGTGCAACAATCCTTAACATTTCGAAGCAGGATTATGAACCTCAGGGAGCTTCAGTAAATGTTCTTATTGCAGAAGGAAACGTATCACCTGATCATATAGATCAGTCATGCAATCAGGGAAATATGACCCCTGATTGTATTCATGCCCATCTTGACAAGAGTCATCTGACTGTACACACGTTTCCGGAATCTCATCCGGATAATGCGATATCGACATTCCGTGTTGACATTGATGTTTCAACATGTGGTGAAATATCCCCTCTTAACGCTCTTGACTATCTTATTGAAAGCTTTGACTCTGACATTATTATAATTGACTATCGTGTAAGAGGATTTACAAGAGATGTACACGGAAAAAAATATTTTATTGACCATGATATAACTTCTATTCAGGACTATATAAAAGAAAGTACTCTTCAAAAATATGATGCAATTGATGTAAATGTATATCAGTCAAATATTTTTCACACAAAAATGCTTATAAAAGAGCTCCAGCTTCAGAACTACCTGTTTAACACAGACGTTTATGAGCTTCCGCCAAAGCAGCGTCTGGATATTTCCAATAATCTCCGACAAGAAATGATAGAAATTTTCAGTGGTATCAATATTTACTGATTTTATAATAATTATTACAACTAAACGGAGGTTTTATTTAAATTGGAATTTTCACAAAATGATGCTCCATTATATGAAGCCATGAAAAATTTTCGCCTTAACAGAGTTGTACCGTTTGATGTTCCGGGACATAAAGGTGGACGCGGAAATGAAGAACTTACGGATTTTTTAGGCATAAACTGTATGAAAGCCGATGTAAATTCAATGAAGCCGCTGGACAACCTATGTCATCCTGTATCAGTTATTAAAGATGCCCAGGCGCTTGCAGCAGAAGCGTTCGGAGCTTCTGCATCATTTTTTATTGTAAACGGAACAACAGGTTCAGTTCAGGCAATGATCATGTCTGTATGTAAAGAAAATGATAAACTTATTATGCCCCGTAATGTTCACAGAAGTGCCATAAATGCACTTGTAGTAAACGGTTCAATACCGATATACGTAAATCCGGGTGTAAACAAAGAACTTGGTATTCCACTCGGTATGTCTGTATCTGAAGTTGAGAAAGCTATAAATGAAAACCCTGATGCAAAAGCAATACTGATAAATAACCCTACTTATTACGGAGTATGTTCAGATCTGAGAGCGATTGTAAAGCTTGCACATGAACATAATATGCTTGCACTTGTAGATGAAGCTCACGGCACTCATTTATATTTTGGAGAAAATATGCCTGTTTCAGCCATGGCTGCAGGCGCAGATATGGCTGCTGTAAGCATGCACAAATCAGGAGGTTCTCTGACACAGAGTTCCATTCTCCTTTGTAATAGCACTATAAATGCCGATTATGTCCGTCAGGTCATAAATCTTACTCAGACAACAAGTGCTTCATATCTGCTGATGTCATCGCTTGATATTGCACGAAAAAATCTTGCGCTTCATGGCAAGGGAATATTTAGAAAAGCTGTAAATTACGCAGAATATGCAAGAAGTGAAATAAATAAAATAGGCGGATATTATGCATTCGGCTCAGAACTTAATGACAATAATGCATTTTTTGATTTTGACAAGACAAAACTATCAGTAAATACCTTGAGTACAGGATTGGCAGGAATCGAAGTATATGATATTCTTCGTGATGAATACGGAATACAGATAGAGTTTGGTGATATAGGAAATATTCTTGCATATATTTCAGCCGGTGACCGTGCTCTCGAAATTGAACGTCTTATTTCCGCACTTGCTGAAATAAAAAGAAGATATTCAAAGGATAGATCAGGAATGTTTGACCACGAATATATAAATCCTAAGGTTATTTTATCACCTAAAAAAGCATTTTTCAGCAGCAAAAAAAATGTGCCACTAAAACAGTGTAACGATAAAATATGTGGTGAATTTGTTATGTGTTATCCTCCAGGAATCCCTATTCTTGCGCCGGGCGAAAGAATTACAAATGAAATTATTGATTATATATCATATGCAAAAGTAAAAGGCTGCTTTTTATCAGGCACACAGGATATGAAAGTAGAAAATCTTCAGATTGTGGAAGAATAAATTAAAGGAGTGACCCTAAATGGAACTATGGTATACGGAACATCATACAGATGATGTTAAGCTGTCTATACGAGTTGACAGACAACTTGCAAGCTACAAAAGTGAATTTCAGAGAATAGATATATTTGATTCTGAAGAATTCGGAAAAATTCTTACACTTGACGGATACCTTATGGTTACCGAAAAAGATGAATATATTTACCATGAAATGATTACTCACATACCAATGGCTACAAATCCTGAAATAAAAAACATTCTTGTTGTAGGAGGAGGAGACGGCGGCACTGTAAGAGAACTTACAAGATATAAGAGTATACAGAAAATAGACATGGTTGAAATAGATGAAATGGTAGTCAGACTCTGCAAGGAACATATTCCTTCTATTGCATGTTCACTTGATGATGAACGTGTGACTATATATTACGAAGACGGAGTAAGATTTGTAAGAAACACTGATGACCAAAAGTATGACCTGATAATAGTGGACTCAACAGATCCATTCGGCGTAGGTGAAGGCTTATTCACTAAAGAATTTTACGGAAATTGCTACAGATCACTTACTGATGACGGAATTCTTGTCAATCAGCATGAAAGTACATTTTATGATTCATATGCAAATTCAATGAAACGGGCACACAGCCGTATAAAGGAATTTTTCAGTACTGCACTTGTTTATCAGGCACATATCCCGACCTATCCTTCAGGACATTGGCTTTTCGGATTTGCATCAAAGAAATTTGATCCACGCTTAGATCTTCACGAAGAATGGTGGAACAGCCTTGGCCTTGTAACAAAATATTATAATACCACGCTTCACACCGGATGTTTTGCAATTCCTAACAATGTACGTAATGAGCTTCGTGAAACATACAGGAAAGGATGAAATAATTGAATAAAAACGTTAATACATTTATCTCATGTGATGCAGAATACCAAGAAAGTAAGATAGTAATATTCGGTGCTCCGTTTGACAGCACCACTTCATACAGGCCAGGAACTAGATTCGGAAGCTCTGCTATAAGAAATGAAAGTTTCGGAATAGAGACTTACAGTCCGTATACTGATAAGGACCTGACTGATACAAAAATTTTTGATGCCGGAGATCTTGAACTGTGTCTTGGAAGCAGTGAACTTGCTCTCAAGGGAATAGAGAATTTTACAGACACTGTGCTTGATGACGGTAAAATACCATTTATGCTTGGCGGTGAACATCTTGTTACGCTTGGTACAATCCGTTCAGTAATAAAAAAATATCCTGATGTAAATATTATTCATTTTGATGCACATGCTGATTTAAGAAACGATTATCTCGGTGCTGAACTTTCTCATGCATGCGTTCTGAGACGCTGTCATGAACTCGTAGGTGACGGAAGAATATTCCAGTTTGGAGTACGCAGTGGAGACAGAGAGGAATTTATCTGGGGAAAAGATCACGTATACACAAATAAATTTAACTTTGATACTCTTGATGAAATAATTCAGAAGCTTAAAGGAAAACCTGTGTATTTTACACTTGATCTGGACGTTCTTGATCCGTCAATATTCTGTGGAACAGGTACACCAGAAGCTGATGGTGTGTCATTTCGTGAACTTCTTACAGCTATTACAAAAATATCTGATCTTGACATTGTAGGACTTGATATGAATGAACTTTGTCCTGTATATGATCAGAGCGGTGCTTCAACTGCACTGGCATGCAAGTTGCTCAGGGAAATTTTACTTTTAATATATTAATTTTTTAAGGAGGACTATAGAATTGGGTAAAGCTTTAATAATTGGTGCCGGAGGAGTCGCCGGTGTTGTAGTTCATAAATGCTGTCAGAACAGTGGAGTTTTTGAGGAGATATGCATATCAAGCAGAACCAAATCCAAATGTGATGCTCTAAAAGAAAAGCTTATGGGAGGAAAAACTAAAATTACTACCGCCCAGGTAAATGCTGATAATTTAAGTGAACTTGTCTCTTTAATAAATAATGTAAAACCAGATGTTGTAATAAATGTCGCACTTCCTTATCAGGATCTTACTATAATGGACGCATGTCTTGAATGCAAAGTAAATTATGTAGATACAGCCAATTACGAACCTGTTGACACTGCAAAGTTTGAATACAAATGGCAGTGGGAATACCGTGAGAGATTTGAAAAAGCAGGAATAACTGCACTTCTCGGAAGCGGATTTGATCCGGGAGTGACAGGTGTATTTTCGGCATATGCAATGAAGCATTATTTTGATGAAATCCACTATATTGATATTCTTGACTGTAACGGTGGAGATCACGGATATCCGTTTGCAACAAATTTCAACCCTGAAATAAATATACGTGAAGTTTCAGCAAATGGAAGTTATATAGAAAACGGCAAATGGGTGGAAACAAAGCCTATGGAAATCAAACGTGAATATGATTTCCCTCAGGTAGGTAAAAAAGAGATGTATCTTCTTCACCATGAAGAACTTGAATCACTTGCACTCAACATAAAAGGAATAAAGAGAATAAGATTTTTCATGACATTCGGACAGAGTTATATTACTCATCTTAAATGCCTTGAAAATGTAGGTATGACTTCAATTGAACCTATAGACTTTGAAGGAAAGAAAATTGTTCCACTTCAGTTTTTAAAGGCTGTTCTTCCTGATCCGGCTTCACTTGGTCCAAGAACAGTAGGAAAAACAAATATCGGATGTATATGTCATGGTATCAAGGATGGAAAACCTGTATCATATTATGTTTACAATGTATGTGATCATCAGGAATGCTATAGAGAAATAGGATCACAGGCTATTTCATATACAACAGGTGTACCTGCAATGATCGGTGCAATGATGCTTATCACAGGCACATGGAATAAACCTGGTGTTCACAATATCGAAGAATTTGATCCTGATCCGTTTATGGAGGAACTTAACAAATGGGGACTTCCATGGATCGAGGAATTTAACCCTGTTCCTGTAGAATAATTATACTAAGAGAGGATTTTACTGCTGATGCTCAACTTTAATATTAATGATATAGCTACACCATGTTATGTTATAGATGAAAAGCTGCTTATTTCAAATCTTAAAATACTTGACCGCGTTCAGAAGAAAACCGGATGTAAAATCCTGCTTGCTCAAAAATCCTTCTCTATGTACTCTTTATATCCGTTTATCGCAAAATATCTCCAGGGAACCACCGCAAGCGGATTATTTGAAGCAAAACTCGGGTATGAAGAAATGGGAAAACCATTTGGCAAAGAGACACATATTTTTTCACCTGCATTTATTGACGATGATTTTGATGATATTATGACGTACTGTGACCATATTGTATTCAATTCATTTGCACAATGGAATAAATTCAAAAACAGAGTACTGAATTTTGACAAAAAAATAAACTGTGGAATCAGAATAAATCCTGAATATTCAGAAATTGAGACTGATATCTATAATCCCTGCTTTAGCGGCTCAAGACTCGGGGTAAAAGCTTCAGATTTTGATGAATCCTCACTTGATGGTATTTCCGGATTGCATTTTCATACAATGTGCGAACAGAATTCCGATACACTCAGACGTACTATTAAAGTTGTAGATGAGAAATTCGGAAAATATCTTAAAAATATGAAATGGATCAATTTCGGCGGAGGTCATCATATTACAAGAAAAGATTATGATATTCAGACTCTTTGCGAATGTATTATGTATTTTAAAAATAAATACAATATTGATGTTTACCTTGAACCCGGAGAGGCGGTTGCATTAAACTGTGGATTTCTTATTACAACTGTACTTGAAACCTTGAAAAATGATATCAATATTGCAATTACAGATGCGTCTGCTGCATGTCACATGCCTGATGTTATCGAAATGCCATACAGACCTGACATTATAGGCAGTGATCTTCCTGACAAGAAGCCTTATACATTCAGACTTGGCGGAAATACATGTCTTGCTGGTGATATAATCGGTGACTATTCGTTTGATACACCACTGAGACCTGGCGATAAACTTGCCTTATGTGATATGGCTATTTACTCAATGGTCAAAAATAACACATTTAACGGAATGAAATTACCGTCCATTGCTATATGCAGAGAAAACGGAAAAGTTGAAACAATAAAAACATTCGGGTTTGAAGATTTCAAATGCAGATTATAACCTGAACAATATGCGGCTTAGATGCATATTACAACTTTAAAAACGTTCAATTCTTTCCTTTAATATAAATTAAAAATTCAATCACCTTTTTTAGAATAATAGGTGATTGAATTTTTATTAAATAATATGTGTGTAACTTATAATAAACGGGCAAATGTTTATTTGAAATAAGTTTTATTCTGATATTGTCCAGATTATAACAATTATTTTATAACAGCTTTGAGAAGAATTCCTGAAGACGTACGTTTTTAGGATTATTGAAAACATCCTGTGGAGTACCGTCTTCAGCTATTATTCCATTATCTATAAAAATAATTCTGCTTGCGACTTCTCTTGCAAATCCCATTTCATGAGTAACACAGATCATGGTAATTCCTGTAGCTGCAAGTTCTTTCATAACATCAAGAACTTCACCTACCATTTCAGGATCAAGAGCAGAAGTCGGCTCGTCAAAAAATATTATCTCAGGATTCATTACCAGTGCACGGCAAATAGCTACACGCTGTTTCTGGCCGCCTGACAGCTGATTAGGATAGTTTGAAGCTTTTGATTGAAGTCCTACCCTCTTAAGGAGTTCCATAGCCTTTTTCTCTGCATCAGCTTTCGGGATTTTCTTTAGCTTTATTAGAGCAATGGTAAGATTACCGATAACAGTCAGATGAGGAAAAAGGTTGAAGTGCTGGAATACCATCATCATTTTCTGACGCTGTTTATTTATATCTGTTTTTGGAGAAGTAATTTCTACATCATCAAGAAAGATTTTTCCTTCAGTAGGTGTTTCAAGAAGATTAAGAGATCTGAGAAATGTAGATTTTCCGCATCCGGACGGACCTAAAATAACGACTACCTCTCCTTTATGAATATCAAGAGAAATGCCGTTGAGAACATCAAGATTTCCAAATGATTTTTTCAGATTTTCTACACGAATAATAACATTATCTTGCATTATTTTTTAATCTCCTTTCAAATTTTCCAACAAGCATACTGAGGAAAATTACGATAACCAGATAAATAAAAGCTACAGCAATTAACGGCATAAAGGCATCATAAGTACGGCTTCTGATAAAATCACCGCCTCTGGTAAGATCACGTATACCTATATAACCTGAAATAGATGTTTCTTTAATAAGAACAATAAATTCATTACCAAGAGCAGGAAGTATATTCTTTATAGCCTGTGGAAGAATGAAATACATCATAGTTCTGACGTAATTAAATCCAAGACTTCTTCCCGCTTCAAACTGTCCCTCATCTATTGAAGAAAGTCCTGAGCGAATTATTTCAGCGATGTAAGCAGAGGAATTAAGTCCGAATGCGATAGTTGCAACAAGAACTGCATCAATATTTGAACTTGAAAAAACAACATAGTAAATAATAAGCAGCTGTATCATAGCAGGCGTACCTCGGATAATGGTTATATAAAGCCTGCATATATTGTTCAGAATCCTGAACTTTTTATTCATATCACAGGAAAATCTTATGATAGCGAGAATGAATCCCCCAACCACACCTATAATTACAGCAAAGAACGAAATACGCAGTGTAGTCAGAACGCCATTGGTTATATACTTCCAGCGAGAATCCACAATAAAGTTTGTATGAAACTGTTCTTTAAAATCAGAAATAAAAGAACCATCACCACCACTTCCGTTATTAATGATTACTACCTGATGAGAAGTCGTATAAGGCTGTGTGAAGTTTATATTTTTCATTCTGTCCTCAGTAACAGTCATACCGGCAACGCCCATGTCAGCTTTACCAGATGAAACAGCTGTAATAATTGAATCAAATTCCATATCCTGAATAACAAGTTCCATTCCAAGAATATCTGCAACAGCCTGAGCCATATCTGCATCGATTCCGATAATTCTGCCATCCTCTATGTACTCATAGGGTTCGAAAGCAGCATTAGTGGCCATAGTGAGTATACCATTTGAGCGCACAATATCAGGAGATGATGTATATGGAGTATTCCCTGTATCATCACCGATATAATTTGATAGTATTTTATCAAGGATTCCATCTTCTTTAAGCTGAGTAATAGCATTATTCACTTTTTCAAGAAGTTCATCATTGCCTTTTGCAATACATATTGAATAATCCTCTACTACAAATTCTTCAGGTAAAATTGAAAGTTCCGGATTGATAGCCACGAATTTTTTTGATGGTTCACTGTCTATGATAACGCAGTCCACCTTACCCTGCTTAAGGGCCATAACTGCATCGGCACCTTTGTTGAACTGTTTGATCTGAGATCCCTGTTTGGTATAGTCACTAGCATATACGTCTCCTGTCGTGCCCATCTGAGTACCAATGGTTTTGTTAGGTAAGTCATCAATTTTAGTAATGGATGACTCTGAAATACCTTTTTTTCCGCACCCGCAAAAAGCAACTGCAATGATCATCATCAGCACCAAGCATGCACCGATTTTTTTTAAGCTGATAAAATTCTTCATTTTTTCCTCCTGATAAAATAGTATATATGTTAAAAAAATTATAGACATAATTCCAATGAATTTACTTATTAATAAAACATTAGTAACTGTTCAGGACCATGAATTATCCTGAAAATAATTTTTTGGGTTTTCAACAT
>CALMUA010000147.1 GCA_937872775.1 uncultured Ruminococcus sp. | reverse complement strand
GTAGACCTTCTTAGTTTGCTGACTATGTAAGAATATTTACTTGTATTTATGGTAAATAAGTAGTATAATAAAGTTTGAAATTTTACAATCAAAATAAAAATATTATAATAAGAGGAGTAGTAAAATGCCTAAATCAGCTCGTGACATACCACAAAATAACAGAAAAATTCAAATACTAAGGACAATGGCGATTTTTGCTGTTGTGATGATACATAGTAATGCAGACGGTATTTTCGCTGTTATTAATAGACCATTTTTAAATTTCGCAGTAGCGATGTTTACTTTTTTGTCAGGATTTTTGACCAAAACCAAAATAGACAATATTTTTGGTTTTTACAAAAAACGAATAGCAAAAGTCCTTATTCCGTATATTATCTGGACAATATTTTATTCTGTTATAACAGGCAATATTATTAACGTAATTAAGAATTTATTTACTGCCAAGGCTTGCATACCATTTTATTATATTCTTATATATATCCAACTTGTATTACTTACGCCTTTTGTGAGTAAACTATTGCATTCAAAATACCGATATCTGGGGTGGTTTGTATCTCCGCTTTATATTTTTATAGTCAGATATGTATGTGTATTTTCACATATAGATTTGGGCTTCCCGTTTCCAGAATCATTATGTTTAGCTTGGTTTACTTATTATTACCTTGGTATGGCATTGGGAAATAACAAAATAGATTTCAGGTGGAGTATTAAAAGCACTTTATTTTTGTATATTGGTGTAATTATAATTTCCGAAATTGAAGGTTTACTTTGGTATTCTATAATGCATAATTTTGATCTTGCTACAACACAAATCCGATTGACATCTGTTGCAACATCTGTCGTAGCTTGTTTGCTTGCATATTTATTTATTAAAAATGAAAAGGCAAATATCAATGTGCCTTGGCTTGAAAACTTGTTAGTAGCTATCGGAAATAGCTCATTTGGTATATTCTTTTCGCATATTGCGATTTTGATTGCACTGAAAAGGTTACCAATGATGTCTGTTGTTTACCATTTTCCACTGCTTACTATTGTTGTTTTTTTATTATCCTTTGCATTCTCGTATACTGGAAAAAGAATTTTAGGAAAGAGACTGTCGGGTTGGTTAGGTTTATAAGATGACTTAAACAGTCATAGGATCTGACTGGATTAATGAAGTTATCAAGAAATATGCAGTCAAAAGCACACCCTAAAATTTAATATTTCAACATTGACTGATTTTTTATTTTATCACACAACCATAAATAATACATAAAATGTTATAGCATCAGTTTTTATATATGACTTAAAAATTATAATTTCTATTATACATGCCTTGATTTACAATATATCAGATTTATATATGTATATCATTTTATTTCCAATAATTTATAGGAGATTTTATCATGAATTCATGCTTAAATGCCCTGGAACTTACAACAACAATAAATGCATTATCTGTAGCTGTTTCAGAATGTATTGATGATGACAAACTTACACTTGCAGCGGCTATTTTTACCCAGATAGGAGATACTCTTGCAGTAATTGCATTACAGCGTGATATATTAAATAAAAAGTGCAATGAATAATAATAAAATATATCGCTAAACTATTATATATAGGATATCATTATCAACAATTGATATTCTATATATATTTTTTTTCAGGAGGGCCAAAATGACAGAGCTGATTAACAGTAACACAAAGGAAAATCTTTTGAGGGCATTTGCCGGAGAAAGTCAGGCCAGAAATAGATATACATTTGCAGCTCAGCAGGCAAATGAAGCAAAGGTCTATGTTATAGAAAAAATATTTAAATTTACAGCAGATCAGGAAAAAGAACATGCACAGATTTATTATGATCTTCTTTCTCCTTTAAGTGGAACAAATATAGAAATTACAGCATCGTATCCTGTAGATAAGGCTGAAACATTAATTCAGCTACTGAAAAAATCTGCACACAACGAATACGAAGAATTTGACCCTGTTTATCCTGATTTTGCAAAAGTTGCAAGAGAAGAAAGATTTAATAATATCGGCTTAATATTTGAAATGATTTCAAAAATAGAAAAAACACATGGACAAAGATTTGATTATTTTGCACGACTAATTGAAGATAGTATGCTGTTTGAATCAGAAACTGAAACTGAATGGTTATGTCTTAATTGTGGACATGTTCACCGCGGAAAAGAAGCGCCTAAAATATGTCCGGTATGCTCTCACATCCAAAGTTATTTTATACGTACTGAGCTGGCACCATTCACACTATCGCAATATTAATTGAAAGGAGTTAAAAAATGAATAATAACAGAATAAAAGGAATAAGAGGATATGAAATAATTGACTCAAGAGGAAATCCTACAGTAAGAGCAGAAGTAAGACTAGCAAGCGGAGTATGTGCTATGGCAAGTGTTCCTTCAGGTGCTTCAACAGGAATATTTGAAGCCTGTGAACTCCGTGATGATGATGAGAACAGATTTAACGGAAAAGGTGTTCTGAAAGCTGTATCTAATATAAACAAAATAATTGCACCTGAGCTTATCGGATTCAACGTATCTGATCAGTCTAAAATTGATGGTATAATGTCAAACATTGACGGAACTGAAAATAAACATTCACTTGGTGCAAACGCTATGCTTGCTGTATCTCTGGCATCTGCAAGAGCTGGTGCTGCTGCATACAATATTTCATTATATAAATATCTCGGCGGAGCCTTTGCAAAAATAACACCTGTACCAATGATGAATATTATTAACGGCGGTGCTCACGCATCAAACAATATTGACATACAGGAATTTATGATCATGCCTGTTGGTGCATGTAATATATCTCAAGCTGTAAGAATGGGATGCGAAATATATCACGCTCTGGGAAAAATCCTTAAAAGCAAAAACTTATCAACAGCAGTGGGCGATGAAGGAGGATTTGCACCAAATCTTAACTCAGATGAAGAAGCAATCGAAGTAATACTTGAAGCTATCTCCAAAGCCGGATATTCATCAAGTGATGTAAGAATAGCTCTCGATGCTGCAAGTAGTGAATGGTATATGGAAGGAAAGTATACACTTCCTAAAAGAAACGTCACATATACTTCAGATGAACTTATTTCATACTGGAATGACCTTACTACCAAGTACCCTATTATTTCAGTAGAGGATCCTCTCAGTGAAACAGACTGGAATGGCTGGTCTTCAATTACAAGAAGTCTGGGACGAAAAATACAGATAGTCGGTGATGATTTGTTTGTAACAAATGAAAAACATTTAATGCGTGGAATAAATGAAAAAGCGGCAAATGCTATTCTTGTAAAGCTTAATCAGATAGGCACTCTTACTGAAACACTCAACACAATCAGAACCGCACAAAAGGCTGGATTTTCAACAATTATTTCTCATCGTTCAGGAGAAACCGAGGATACGTTTATTGCAGACCTTTCAGTAGCAGTAAACTCAGGTCAGATTAAAACAGGTGCACCTTGCCGTTCGGACAGAGTCAGCAAATATAACAGACTTATGAGAATATCATCAGAGCTCAAATGTTCAGAAATTTATGGAACTGACAGTATTAAAAAAAGATAAAATGAAACTATAAAAACTGAAAATGCTTGCATAGGATTATTAAAACCCATGTGCAAGCATTAATTATAGTATATCTCTATAACTCAGACAATATATTCCCTATCTCCAGGTCAGCAGGTTCTATATCCACAATAATATAGCAACAAAATCCCATATCTGAATTCAGATACGAGATTTTGCTGAATATTTTTGTGTTAAAATCGTTTAAAAACTTATAAATTATGTTTGATTATTTTTTAAAACACTTATAGAACCCGATATAGTTTTTTCAAGAGCTTCCTGACCATATTTGTCAACCTGGCTTTTATCCTTTGCTTCATGAGTAAGACATCCAGCACCGCCTATACAGCCGCCAACACATGCCATTCCCTCAATAAAATTATTAGGGAGAACATTTTTGGACGCCTTAAGTAAAGCTATTCTGCATGCTTCTATTCCATCACACGAAACAGGATCAAATTTAAAATCATCCTGTCCCTGTTCAGTAAGAGCCTGTTTTACAGCAGCCGCAAGTCCGCCGCTTCTTGCAAATATTCTTCCGTAATATGATGCATTGTCAAGCTGATCCTCAGGAAGTTCATCAAGATTTATATCACGGCTGTCAATCAATGCCTGAAGTTCTTCAAATGTAATAACTATGTCAATATAATCTTTTACAGTTTCTTTTTGAAACTCCATTTTCTTTGCTGTGCATGGTCCGATAAATATAATTTTTGCCGTTGGGTCTGTTTCCTTGATACACTTAGCTAAAGTCGCCATCGGTGATAGATTATGTGAGATATGTTTTGCCATATCAGGAAATTGTTTTTGAATGTAATCTACAAATGCAGGACAGCATGAACTTGTAAGAAACTGTTTTTCAACTAACTCCTCAGCTTCTGTGTATGCAACCATGTCTGCACCTAATGCTGCTTCAACAACACTGTAAAATCCAAGCTCTTTTATAGCACTTATTATCTGTCCGAGCTTTACATATACAAACTGGCTTGATATTGAGGGAGCAACAACAGCATATACTTTGTATTTACTATTTTTTTCACTTTTTTGAATAATATCTATTGCATTAAGTATAAATGACTTATCCATTATGGCACCAAACGGACACTGATAAACGCATGTGCCGCATGAAATACATTTTTCATTGTCAATATGTGCACACTGTGTAGTTTTACTTCTGCTTATTGCCTTTACCTTACATGCTTTTTCACAAGGTCTTGTGTGTGTAGCAATCGCACTGTACGGACATACATTTGCGCACTTTCCGCACTCAACACACTTTTCCTTATCAATATGTGCTTTCTGATTTTCATCAAATGATATTGCACCTCTGCTGCATGCATCTTCACATCTGTGTGCTATGCATCCTCTGCATGAATCAGTAACTACATATCCACTGACAGGACATTCATCACATGCAATATCTATTACTTCTATTACATTCGGATTGTTTTTATTCCCTCCTATTGCCAGCTTTATTCTTTCTTCAACAATCGCCCGTTCTTTATATACACAACACCGCATTGTTGAAGTCGGACCTTTTACTATTAACTTCGGTATTTCAGTATAGCATTCCAGCAAATCTCCCTCAAATGCATGACGTGCTACTTCACGCAGTACTTTATATTTAAGGTGCTGTACCTTGGTATCAAATTTTTTCATTTATCACACCAATCCTTCCGAATAATAGATATAATTATATCGATATTTATTTATCGATATAATTATATCACGCTAAAATAAATATGTCAATACTCCAAATTGAGTATTGACATTAATAAAATTTATTTTATTTAATGTTTAATACAGAGCCGTATACTTAATCCATGTACTTACTTATAATCTCAGCTGCATCAGCTACAAGATCTGCGCATGGACGTTTTTTATAATATGTTTCTGTCCTTTTTTCAGGAATATAGCTTTCTGTTTTTGCTGTAAGTCCAAGAAGTTCACGGCAAATTATTGAATTTGCTCCATTCCTTTTTTTAAACTCTTCACCCAGTTCTTGAATAAATTTATAATGTTCAGCTTTATCATCCTGATCTGTCGGAGAAGTATATCCATGCAAAAGTCCTGCAACCATGAACATTCCACTTACTGCACCGCAAACTTCACGCATTCTTCCCATTCCACCGCCAAATGAAGATGACAGTTTAAGTACTGTCTGTGCATCCATACCCAAATCATCAGCAAAAGCAGCAAAGACAGACTGTGAACAGTTATATCCACTACAGAAAAGTTTTCTTGCTTTTTCCGCGTATTTATTTTTATTATCTGCAATATGTTGATCATTATCTTCCATGTTTTTTTTAATCTGATTCTGTTCCATAAATCTGCCCTTCATTAAAAGATTAAGCAACAAAAAATATAAAGGTGTATCTTTCGTTGTTTTATCAGAATTTTAATTTATTTTTTTTACTGATTCTTTTACTGTAAGTTTTCCGAGAATTATTTTTGATCCTGATTTATAATTTTTGTTTTCAAGCTTTTTAAGCATTAACTTTGCAGTAGACTCTGCCATAGATTTCATGTTTACTTCAACTGTCGTAATAGGAGGATCACATACATCAGATACAATAAAATTATCAAATCCTACAACAGATATATCTTCTGGAACTCTCAGTCCTTTGGATTTTAACATTGATATTAATCTGAATGCTGTTTCGTCACAGTTACATACATAAGCAGACGGGAGTTTTTTAGGTAAATCAAATTCTCTTAAAAGAGCCCCGTTATCATCTCTGTCATCAATTGCATCATATATATTAAGTGAAGACTCAATGTTATTTTCAATCAATGCTTTTGCATATCCTAAATACCTGTCCTGAATGCTGCTAGTAGCATTTACTCTACCGACAAATCCGATTTTTCTGTGTCCGTTTTCAATAAGATAATCTGTAAGAAGATACATTCCATAGAAATTATCCGTAACAACTGAATCTATTGTATAATGCTTATCATAAAAATCAAGGAAAATTATGGGCAGATCATATTTAATAAGCATATCAATATATGCACGTCGGATTTGTCCCAAAATAATAAGGCCGCTTATTTTGTTTTCTGTAATAATTCTGGGAGTAACACAGGTAGATTCATTTTCATTTGAAACAGTTTCATTTATAGTAAACAAGTTATTTTTAAGAAGTTCTTTTGATGTTTCCTGACAAAAGCGCCAATAAAAAGTTCCTTTTTCTCCCACAAATCTTTCTGAAATTAATATGCCTATATTCCTGTTTTCGATTTTAGAAGAAACCTTTTCATTTACACTGTATTTATACCCGAGATCATCTGCAGCTTTTTTTATTGCTGAACGAAGTTCTATGCTTACACCCTCTCTGTTGTTGAGAGCATTTGACACAGTAACAACACTGACATTAAGACTTTCAGCAATATCAATCATCCGGACTTCTTTTTTCATAAAAAGAACACAAGCCTTTCCTTAATTTATTTATCCAAATCTATTATATCATAACATGTTCACTAAATAAATATTTTTTTGTTAGATTAGCTTAAAATTTAAGGAAAAATTCTGCATTGTCCCATATGTTTCTTTCAGAATAATTTATAAATATAGTAGTTTGTTTTTTTTTAAGTGTAAGAGGATTTAAAGGCATTTTTTCAGTATATGAAATTTCAAAAAGTTCTTTAGGTGCTCTGCCATCAAGAGATGGATAACAGTTTGCTATAACATTACGGTGTACAATCTGATCATACACCTCATCTTTTGTAAACAAATTCATACAGTCCTTTGTCCAGTCTGGAATTCCTCTTGGTCTTTCATGGAGAAGATAATCTAACTTTAATATCCACTTAAATTCATTAATATCAATATTTTTTATTTTACTGGCAGCTGTCATAAGAAATCTGTAAGAATCATTTTTATTATGATTCAGATTTTTCATTTCTGAATCATTTCTTAGCTTGGCAAGTGTACTGTATAAAGTAAATGCATCCTCAAAGTGAGACACTAAGTATTTCATTGAATAGACAAATCTGTTGCTGTTATAATACTTGTCAATAAGATCTTCAATTTTCTTTAAAAATAATATATCGTCATATGACAGGCAATCCGTACTCAAAACTTCATACGGTGCAAACGGAGAATATAATATTTTATATTTATCACATAATTTCTCCATCCCGCTTCCATGCAGTATTTTGAGAAAACCAAGCTGAAACTGATGTGGACTAAGTGAATAAACGTCATTAAAAGATTTTTCAAAGCTTTTGAGTCCCTCGCACGGAAGACCTGCTATCAAATCAAGATGTATATGAATATTGTTGTATGATAATATTTTTGTAACATAAAAACATAATTTTTCAAATGTGCCTATTCTGGAAATAGACTTTAATGTATCTTTATTTGTAGACTGGACTCCTATTTCAAGCTGAAATAGTCCCTTTCTTGCTGTTCCAAGCAAAGAAACAAACTCATCATCAAGAAGTTCAGCAGCAACTTCAAAATGAAAATTTGTTATTCCATTATCGTTTTTTATAAGGTATTTTACTATTTCTACAGCAAAATCATTTTTTGAATTAAATGTACGATCAACAAATTTTACTTGTTTTACCCTTTGATCAAGAAAAATCTGTAGTTCACGTTTTACCTTTGAAATTGGTGCAAATCTTACTCCGTTTTCTACTGATGAAAGACAATACTGACACCTGAAAGGACAACCTCTTGATGCTTCATAATAACATATTTTATTTTCTATTTCTGAAAAATCTGTATATGGAAAAGGCAAAACAGACATATCAAGCGGATCACATCTTAAATTTGATATTAAATCATTTTTCGTGTTTCTGTATAAAATATTAGGAACATCAGATAATGACGTGTTGTTTTCTAATGAATTGTACAATTTATAAAATGAATATTCTCCTTCACCTGAAATAACAATATCACATGACAGACAATTCTTTAAAACTTCTTTTGCATTATATGTTACTTCCGGACCGCCAAAAATAATTTTTATCTCCGGCATTATCTTTTTTAATATAGCAGCTATTTTTTTTATAATTTCTATATTCCATATATAACATGAAAATGCTACTGCATCAGGCTTTGACAAGTATATATTTTTTAATATCTCTTCTGTATAATTATTTATTGTATATTCAGCAAGTTCAATGTTTTCTGCACCAAGGCTCACGCAGTATTCTTTTATAAGACGTAATGCAATATTTGTATGTATATATTTAGCATTCAGTGCGCAAAGCAGCATTTTCAATTTTATTTTCCTCAATCATTTATTTTTATTTCAGGAACAGATGTTACTGTAGTTTCCACTGTTTGAGAAGGTGATTTTGAAGATGTTCCTGTATCTAGTGATGATGTTTCCGACATACTTCCATCACCAGTAGTATCTTCTGTGATTGATGTATGTGTAGTATTATGATTAATAAGTGGAATTGACTCAAGAACTATTTCTGATGGTGTTGCTACCGGTACAGGCTTTATCTTGTCAAGAGGCTGGAGTTCGGGAAGTTTTGAAAAAGGAGTTACAACGCTTGGAGAAATGTTAAGCGTTGTAATTTTAGGTATATCTGTCATTGGAAATATGGGAGTAACTGATACTTCCGTAACAGAAGATTCACATTTTAATGAAGATATTTCAGATTTTGATTTTGGGTTTGAATGTATTATTGTTGTTTCTGACATTGATGTATATATATTAATTCCGGCTGGTGTTAATCCGTCTTTTTTATCAATTATACTTAATGTAAAAATAAATAAGCCAATTGCGATCACCGGCAATACTAATGCTATTTTTTTTATTATATTCATAATTGTTATTTTTCTCTTTTCATTAACTAATAATTTATAATTAAA
>CALMUA010000146.1 GCA_937872775.1 uncultured Ruminococcus sp. | reverse complement strand
CGCTCTTCCGATCTATTTAAAAAATAAGTTTGTCAATAGAAATAATTAAATAAAAAAATAATTAGTGCAAGTATACCTGATTAATCATTTTTTTTACACCCAATATGTCTATTTTGCAAGAATTAACATGAGTTTATGCAAAAAACGCTAAAATTAATTAAATAACAAGAATGTTAAACTAATTTATGAATTATATTAATACGCCAAATTCATAATAATTTTTTTTTATAAAAATCCCTTGACAAAATAAATATTATGGTTTATACTGTGATTATAAAAAACAGCAAGGGTGCTGTGAGTCATAAGGCTCATACTACCCTTGCTGTTTTTTTGTTATTTCTGCATACGGCCGTCAGGATAACATTATAAAATATTACAACAGGGGGCATTATTATGGAATTTTCAGCAGTAGATACAATCTGGGTATTGCTTGGTACAGCATTGGTGTTTTTTATGCAGGCTGGATTTGCAATGGTAGAAACAGGCTTTACAAGAGCCAAAAATGCAGGAAATATTATTATGAAAAACCTGATGGATTTTTCTATAGGTACGCCTATATTCTGGCTTCTTGGATTCGGACTTATGTTCGGGAGCGGAAAACTGATAGGTTCATATTCAGGTATAGCATCTCCCGAAAATTATACAGGAGTCTCGCCGGAAGGAGTACCGTTCTGGGCATTTCTTATTTTCCAGACGGTGTTCTGTGCAACAGCTGCAACAATAGTTTCAGGTGCAATGGCAGAGAGAACAAAATTTTCATCATATCTCATATACAGTGCTGTAATAAGTGCAGTAGTATATCCTGTAGAGGCACACTGGATATGGGGCGGCGGCTGGCTTTCAGACATGGGCTTTCATGATTTTGCAGGCTCAACAGCAGTACACATGACAGGCGGAATTGCCGCACTGATTGGTGCAAAAATATTAGGACCACGTATCGGAAAGTATGGCAAAAACGGAGAAGCAAGAGCAATTCCGGGACATTCACTTACGCTTGGTGCTTTGGGGTGCTTTATACTCTGGTTTTGCTGGTTCGGATTCAACGGAGGATCCACAGCTTCAATGACAGGTGAAGCAATTGAGAATGCATCAAAAATATTTGTAACAACTAATATTTCAGCAACAGTTGCAACAACGGTTACAATGGCATTTACATGGATAAAATACGGAAAACCAGATGTTTCAATGACCCTTAACGGCTCTCTTGCAGGACTTGTAGCAGTTACAGCCGGATGTGATACTGTAACCCCTGTCGGTGCTGCTATAATAGGCATTATTGCAGGAATTGCAATAGTAATCGGTGTAGAATTTGTTGATCAGAAGCTTAAAATAGATGATCCTGTAGGAGCTGTAGGTGTTCACTGTGTAAACGGATTTCTCGGAACAATTCTTGTAGGACTTCTTTCTGATGGCTCAGGAACAGATACAGCAGGACTTTTCTATGGCGGAGGCGCTGAACTTCTAGGGAAACAGGTGATAGGAGCATTTTCAGTTGCAGCATGGACAGCGGTTATAATGACTATAACATTTACAGTAATAAAGAAAACTGTCGGACTCCGAGCATCAGCAGAGGAAGAAATACTTGGCCTTGATACAACAGAGCATGGACTTGAATCATCATACGCGGATTTTGTCACTGCACCTGTAAGCGATTCAATGGCAAGAGCCGAGGCAAAAGCCGGTATAATAAAACAGGAAAAAGTAAGCGTTGAAAAAGCAGTTACAGTACACAATGTTTCTGCTGAAAAACAAAAATCTGATGGAACAAATAAATACACCAAGATTTCTGTTATATGCAGACAGAACAGGATCCAGGAGCTTCAGGACGCGCTTAATGCCATCAATGTTACAGGTATTACTGTTACAAATGTTATGGGATACGGAATACAAAAGGGACATCAGGGATTTTACAGAGGTATTAAAAAAGATGCTACGATTCTGCTTCCAAAATTAAAGGTCGAAGTCGTTGTATCAAAGGTTCCTGTTGAAACAGTAGTTAAGGCAGTCAGAGAGGCATTGTATACAGGCTGCATCGGAGACGGAAAGATATTTATCTATGATGTTGAGGATGTAGTCAAGGTGCGTACAGGGGAAAGGGGATATGATGCTTTGCAGGATGAGTAAATAGATTTATATATAAAAATAATCGCCGTTACCTTTTTCAGTTGTTTTTCTGAAGGCTACGGCGATTTTATATAAAATACATATTTATTTTTTGAATTCTGTATCTTAAAATACATACTTTCTTGGTTTTATGAATTAAGAATCAGTAAGTCCTGAATAACTTTACTTCATTGACTCGTTATATATCACTTCAGTTTATTACATATAGCTCTCGCTATCTTGTAAACATCACCGCAGCCCAATGTTATTACAAGATCACCGGCTGAGGCGTTCTGGCAGATGTAATCAGTTATCTTATCAAAGTCTGCCTGCTTATTTTCGTTTGTCTGTTCGGCTGATTTATCCTTGTCAAAATATATGCAGTTATCAATTTTATCTCCAAGATCTTTTGTAAATATATTTAATGTGTTTTTTTCACGTGAACCCATGATATTTGTCAGAACCACCTTGTCGGCAATTGAGAGTGCCTTTACGAAATCATCAAGAAGCATTGATGTTCTTGAAAATGTAAATGGCTGAAAAACTGCCCATACACGTTTATAACCCATCTGCATAGCAGCATTGAGGGTTACAGTAAGTTCTGCCGGATGATGTGCGTAATCGTCTGCAATTGTAATATCATTTATTTTTCCCACGATCTCAAATCTTCTTTTTGCTCCTCTGAATTCATTAAGTCCCTGTGCAATAAACTCAGGAGCTGCTCCTGCATTGTGAGCGGCAGCAGCTGCTGCTACAGAGTTAAGAACATTGTGTGTGCCCGGAACATTAAGAACTATCCGGGTAAGTGGCTTGCCGTCGTGCATAAGGGTGTATTTTGTTTCAGTTCCGTTTATCTTTTCAATGTCAGCAGGATAGTAGTTACAGCTGCTTGCTGTTCCGAAAGTAATAATATTTTTACCGGTTATTCCGTCTATAGCCTTCATTGTATTTGCGTCATCTGCATTTATAATAAGTGTCTTTGTTGTCTTTTCGGCAAATTTTCTGAACGAACGGATTATATTGTCAAGTGTCTTGAAATAATCAAGGTGGTCTGCGTCAACGTTAAGAATAACTGATGTATCAGGATAAAGCTTTAAAAATGTATCTACAAATTCGCAGGCTTCACATACAAGTATGTCATTTTTTTCTCCTGCAAGTCCACTTCCGCCTATGCATGGAAGCTTACCGCCTATAAATGCCGAAATATCAATTTTCTGAGTATAGAGAATCTGGGTTATCATTGATGAGGTCGTTGTTTTTCCGTGAGTTCCAGATACGCATATGGCATTTTCGTACCAGCTTGTTACTATTCCGAGAAGTTCGCTTCTCTCAAGTACAGGTATACCGCTTGCTTTTGAGGCTATAAGCTCCGGGTTGTCTGCCATTATCGCTGCGGTGTGTACTATAAGGTCAGCACCTTCTATATTTTCTGCACGCTGTCCCAGAAATACAGGTATGCCCATTTTGCGCACTGCATCAAGAGTCTCGGTTTCATTATTATCCGAGCCTGTAAGATAGAAGCCCTTTGAATGCAGTATCTGTGCGAGCGGATACATTCCAGAACCGCCTATACCTATAAAATGAATGTGTTTCTTTCCGTCTAAAATGCTTTCTTTCAATTAAATCAGTCCTTATCAGTATTTGTAAAAAATATTCTGGATTAAATCTATAAATTTCCTTTAAACGTTTTGTATAAATTAACCATACAAAGCAATAATAAAAATATTAAACATTAGGAGGTCAATATGGAAATTACAGATATTAAAATTCGTAAAATCATAACCGAGGGACGACTCAGAGCAGTTGTATCAATAACTATTAATAATCAGCTCGCTATTCATGATATTAAAGTCGTTCAGGGTGATGAAAGATTATTTGTTGCAATGCCAAGCAGAAAAGATGAGGGTGGAATTTTCCGCGATATAGTTCATCCTATTTCTCCTCAATCAAGAAAATTTATTGAGGACGAAATACTGGACGCATATGAAAAACATCTGGTTCTCATGGAAGCAGAGGAAACAGGCGAATATTAATGCTTAGCATCAAGCGGGTTAATTTAACCCGCTTTTTTTATTATTGCTCATAATCCATGCTTTCATTATGGCAACTTGAGTTTTTGCATCAGTAAGTTCATTATTAATTACCATGTCAACTGCTTTTTCAAATGGTATTCTGATAACATCAAGGAATTCATCTTCGTCAAGCTTCTGACTGCTGAATGTCAGTCCTTCTGCAATATACATGTGGATTTTTTCAGTACAATATGCAGGAAGAGGAACTGTGTGACCTATATACGTCATACTTTCAGCAGTCATTCCTGTTTCTTCAAGCAGCTCACGTCTGCCGCATTCAAGATGATCTTCACCGGGATTTAATTTTCCTGCCGGAATTTCTGTAATGATCTCAGCAAAAGGATATCTGTACTGTCTGACCATTATTATTTCATTTTTATCAGTAACAGGAACAACGCATACACCACCATGATGCATAATAACTTCTCTTATTGCTTCTGTGTTATCTTCAAGCAGAACAGTATCACTTTTAATTTTAATTATTTTACCTTCATAAACAGGTTTACTGCTTATAGTTTTTTCAAATAAATGCATTTTTTATTGTTCCTCCATATTTTAATTAGATCAGTCATAATATTTTGATGATACAGATATAATCACAAAGCATTAAGGCCAGTTTATATCATCGTCAATATCAACATCAATAACACTTTGTTCATCCATAGCAAGCGATGATGTATTATCATCCGGTTTGATTTCTTCAAATGTTGACTGCAGATAGCTGCTGTATCTTTTTGATTTTACTTTATATAATCTGCATATTATTATATACATTATCAGCATAAGTATTGATGCTGCTGCAACCTGTATTCCCGTTTTAAGTCCGTAAGTGGCATATCTGAAGACAATAGTATTATCTCCTTCAGGCACACATACAGCCATGAATCCATTACTTACCTTTTCAATTTCAGTTTTCTGTCCGTTTACATATGCTGTAAATCCTTTGTCATACGGCACACTGAAAAATACAAGATTGCGTTTGTCAGTTTTGATTTTTGCTGTAAATCCCCCGGTATTATGTTTAAATTCATAGCATGATGAATTTATTCTGTCAGTACAGTTTTTAAGATATGTTGAATCGTTAAGATTATTTGCAAATGAATTTTCGGTTGGTTTAAGAAGATTACCGTATTTTTCTATCTGATCGCTGTTTAATTCAATTGCTTTCATAAACACATTTGCATGGAGCTTTTTTGGTATTTTGCTCAGCTTTTCATCTGATACATAATAATCATATGTAAAGCCCATAGGAACGTAGTATTCATTTTCATATACATTAAAGCCATTCTGCTCATTTTTTAGTGTAAAACCAGGAAGATCGGGCTTTTTTTGTTCTGTTCCGTCTTCTGCAAGTTTGCTGAAATAATATTTTACTGAGAATAATCCTCTGAGAGCATAATATGATGTATCAGCACGTGAAGCAACATCCCTGTCAATATCCATTGAGTCGTAAAATTCCATTATTGAAGGGGATACAATGCTCTGGAAACACCTCATTGTTGAAAATCCCCAAAGCATAGGGAAGTTATCGTAATTTTCTGAAGTATCAATACGGTAAAATGATGTGTCATCCTGTTCAAGTGATATTTTTTCTCCACCCTTAATAGCAGTGTTAATATAAGGATGCGGATTTGTGCCGGCACATACACCGTAGTAAAACATTACTGCAGTGCACACAAACGATGCAATTACAGTAAATATAACACCCTTTTTCAGATAATCTTTTCCGGCATTTTTCTTTTTGAACAGAACAACAGCAATAATAAAGAATGCAACTGTTACACCTAGACATGCATAGAAAAACGGTAGATTATCTGCAAGTCCGAACCATTTTACCTTCATATTTTCTTTTACAGGCAGGAATGATATCAGGAGTACAGCTGTAAAAAAATATATGCAGCCCTTTATTCCCGGCTTTGGAGAAATGTCCTTACTTTCAAATACCTGAACGGTGATAAGAGCCATTATAAGAACAGGCATGTAATACCATCTTGCATAATATGATGCATTGAACATATAGAATGCAGAGTTGAGTAACGGAACAAATGCACAAACGATGCATGTTTTAATAAGCTTTGATGACCATTTATCAGGTTTGCTTTTTAAGAATGATATTACTCCTATCATTGAGAACAATGGCAGATATCCACCGATAGATGCCCATTTTGCACTTTCAGAATTGAAAAGGTTAGGATTTGCCGGTGGGTCAGGGATCATGAAGAAGCTCTGGACTATACGCCAGATACGTGTGCTGTCTGAATAAGTTATAAGATCATTTCCGTACAGACGTTCACCGACTCTGTAATTGTCAAGTATGGAGAGTGCTGAAGGAATAAGAAGTGCTGCTGCTACACCTGTACCTATAATGGCTTCAAATGCAAGAATAAGAAATTTCTTTTTTGTTATCTTAAAGTCAGAGCAGCGTGAACGCAGGATAAAGTAAATAATTATAAATACAACCTGACCGCTAAAAAAGAAATAGTTGATAGTTGCCATCAGTGCTACAGTTACAGCAAAAAGACCACGTTTGTTATTTGTAATGTTTTCTTCAAGTCCGATAAGCATGAGTGGGAAAAAAGCCGTAACGTCATGAAAGTGGTTGAAGAATATATTATATGCCTGAAACCCGGAAAATGCGTATAAAAACCCACCAATTACAGCTGATGTGTTATATTTTACAAAACGACGTATGTATGCATATGCCGTAAGTGCTGCTGTTGCGTATTTAAGACATAGCAGCCAAGGAATAAAATACAGAACGCATTTAGTAGGGAAAAGAACAGTAAGCCAGAAGAAAGGGCTGCCAAGAAGGTAGAAGGAATAAGATCCTATAAAGCTTGAACCCAGATCAGTTCCCCAGTCCCATAGAATATTCCCGCCTTTTACTGCTTCATGAGCATGATAATAAAACGGTATCTGCTGAGAATTAAAGTCTCCGAAAAATGTTATGTACCCTTTGTTATAAATAACCATAGGAATTATTATGACAGCAAATGTAATGAAGGCAAGAAAAAAGACTTTCAAATAAGTATAATTTGGATTGTTTTGGTCAATAATATTTGTTTTTTTCTTTTTCATATAAAAAATCTCCCCCAAATGTGAACGATATTGAATACTGCTACATATAATGTTTATAGAAGCAGTATTTAAAGCTATATAGATACAGTGTTCGTGAAAATACCTTTGTCTGTTACGTCAATAAATGCATATGAGGGAGGATTTCCGTCACGTGGAATAATGCAGCTTCCCGGGTTTATTATGTATATTCCGTCCTCATATCCTGAGTATCTGAAATGTGTATGACCGAATAATATAATGTCACAGGAATTTTCCTTAGCCATTGATAATAGCATGGAAATAGAATATTTTACATTGAAATTGTGGCCGTGTGATGCAAAAATCTTATGATTGCTGCCTACAGGAATTATAAGCTGTTGGGGAAGGGTGGAGTTACAGTCGCAGTTTCCCTTCAGACAATAAAATGTTTTGTCAGGATAGTTTGATCTGAGCTTGCTGCATTCTGCTTCTCCGTCACCAAGATGTATAAAAATATCTGCATTGTGCTGTGCAGTTACAATTTTTTCAACAGCGCGATAAGATCCGTGTGAATCAGACATTACGATGACGCGCATGCGATTTTATCTCCCTTCATGTTATAATTTAAAATTGGTCCGGCATTAAACCTGACTTAATAAATTATAGCATAATTAATATAAAAAAACAATAAAATTTGAGAGGAGTTATTGTATTATGGATCAAAAATTTAATAATGCAAGTATTGATAATCTTGTAAAAATTGTTGCAAAAAAACTTAACATGAAGCCAGAGGTACTTAGAAAACAACTGGAGGAAGGAAAATTTGACGCAGCAATAAAGAATATGAATCCTAATGATGCAGCAAAATTCCAGCAAGCATTAAAGAATCCTTCAATGGCTGAAAAGATGATGTCAGGATCTCAGGCACAATCAATGTATAATAAGATTACAGGTGGTAAATAAAAAACAATTTTTTTATAAAAGAGGCGAGGGTATTTGGAAAATGTCATAGATAAAATACAAACCTTGCTTGCCGATGAAGATAGCCTCAAGCAGATACAAAAGTTGTATGAAATGCTTTCCAACGGATCATCTTCAGGAAAGAGTGATGAAGTGCAAAGTAAATCAGAGTGTGAGCATGAGAATACAGGACCTGAATGTGCAGAATCAGATAATGTGGAAAGTAATGGAGAACCATTTTCATCAGGAGATGATATGGGGTTCGATTTCAGTACATTGTTAAAGCTTCAGAGCCTGTTCGGAAACACCTCAGGCTCTGATGATAAAAATATAGCTCTTCTGACTGCACTTAAGCCACATTTAAGTGAGGAAAAACAATACAAGGTAGATAAAGCTGTAAAAATAATGCATCTGCTTGAGATATATAGTGTGCTTAAGGAAAGCGGGTTACTTAAAGATATTGATAAAATGCTTTAATTTTCAGGAGGATGTATTATGAGCGGTATGACACGTGATACATTTAGATACAAAAAAAATGACGCAGTCCGCCGCACAAAAGAAATGCACTCACGTTCTCAATGTAATGGATGCAATGAAAATACATGCAGCGGCAAAAACTGTCGGAATGAAGAAGAATGTATTTATAATCAGAAAAATCAGAATACAAATTCCAACACGGCCAATGCAGATCAATATCATCAAAAGCCGAATTATCAAAACGGAATACAGGATATTATCAACAATATCATTTCTTCATTCTCTGGTAAAAACAATAAAATTGATAGTGATATGCTGATAATTATTCTGTTTTTAATAATTCTTGCAAGAGATGGCGCTGATAAAAAGCTTTTACTTGCACTTGGATACATTCTGATGTAATGAAAGGACTGAATGTGAAAAATGGAAGGAAAAATAACGCTTCTGATATACCTTGTTCTGCTGTTTATAATGCTTCGTTATTATATAAAGAAAAGAAAACCAATCAGGTTTATTGCTTTCGGAATTTTTTTCGGATTAGTGTCGCTTGCGATTCTTAATACATATGGGTATAAAATAGGGTATACTGTACAAATAAATGTTTTTAACATACTTACAGCATTAATATTGGGGGCACCTGGAGTACTGCTTATCTATGCTGTGAATGCATTTATTTGAACAATAATTAATCATAAAATTAAAATAGACTGATTATTTTCTTAAAAATTCATTAGA
>CALMUA010000145.1 GCA_937872775.1 uncultured Ruminococcus sp. | reverse complement strand
AGTGTTTTTTGAAAAAAATTTAAAAAATTTGAGTTAGACCCCTTGGTATGGAAATATAACTCTTATTAACTAAATGACATTGTTTCATTATGCATGGGCAGCATTATCATTAAAGACCGTATGGCATGCAAGCATCTGAAAAATTCTCTGGTCGGGCAAAGTGTTTCAAAGCTTCATGATCTGGATGCTGCAATCAATCTTACATTGAAAAATGTTAATTTTGATGAACAATCAGCAACAGTACTTAAGTTAATCAATCAGGTTTCAGATGATACTGTAAAACAAA
This sequence comes from uncultured Ruminococcus sp., assembly GCA_937872775.1. Taxonomy (GTDB): domain Bacteria; phylum Bacillota; class Clostridia; order Oscillospirales; family Ruminococcaceae; genus HUN007. The sequence goes on along the minus strand of CALMUA010000145.1, from coordinate 2,140 downwards.
AATCTATATATCGTGATTTACAGGATATTGCTGACCAGATAAAAAGAACTTCAACATATTTTACATGGATAGGTGTTGCAGATATCAGAAATGGAGTTATGACCGATACTGATGAGCAGGATGAATACCGACCTGACCCAAAGTGGTACAACAGTGAGAAGTTAAATAAAGGCGAGCCATATTTTACAGAAAATTCAATCCTTATGGATGAAAATAATCCGATGGTTGTATATACATATCCTGTAAAAGATGGATCAACTGGTGAAACCATCGGTGCAATTATACTGTATTTCGATAATAATTATTTTATAGACAAGCTTAAAATGGAAACAAATTTCCGGAACCAGACTTGGTTTATTTCTGATCCGGATTCAGAAATTCTATATCATTCCAAAGGATATAACCCTAAAATAACAGAAAAAATTGAAAATATTGAAGGCAACAAATTAGATCTTACTGCACATTCCAATAACAGAAAGTATGTTTCGTACCAAAGTGATATTACGACTATTGATAATTGTAAACTTATATATATTGTTCCTAAAGGTGAAATAGTAAGTCAGTCACTGCTGACGATCTGTATGATACCTATACTTACTCTTATGAGTATAGGAATTATTATTTTATCAATAAAGTCTCTTACTTCAGAAATTGTAAGTGAAATACATGATATAATTAAAAGTCTTAAGTTGGTAGCTGACTGCAATTTTTGTGAACAGCTGGAAGTGAAATCAAATGATGAAATTGGTCTGTTGGTTAATGAATTCAATAAAGCAATTGATGCATTGAAATATCAGGCAGAGCATGATAAGATGACAAAATTCCTGAATGCAAAAACATTCTATCAGAAGGCTGAAAGCTTTGTTGTTCCATATGGTGATATAAAGTTTGCTCTGATACGTCTTGATATCGATAATTTCAGCTTTATAAATGATATTTACGACTGGGGTGTGGGCAATGAAATATTGATCAAAATCTCATGGCTTATAAGACATATATTTGCGGATAATTCACTTTATGGGTATATTGGCGGAGATGTATATGTAATATGCACAAAATACACAGATCAAGATGAGATGCTTAAAAAGATTTTAAAGCTTTCTGAAGAGATAAAGACATGCGATAACAGAATAACTATGACACCGCATTTTGGAATTTACAACGATATGAAAAACGGCGAAAACATGAATATAATATGTGATTATGCAAGCGTAGCATTAAAAACTATTAAAGGAAATCTGCTGGAGACTTATGTATTTTACAACAATGATTTTGATGATAAGCACAAAGATCAGAAATTTGTTGAAAGCCAGAAACAGATTGCACTCGACAACAAGCAGTTTTATATAGTCCTTCAGCCTAAATGTGATATTGACACGGGAAATATTGTAGGTGCCGAAGCACTTGTAAGATGGAAAAGTCCTGAACGTAAGCAGATGATATCACCGGGAAAGTTTATTCCTATATTCGAGAAAAACGGATTTGTTATACCGCTTGATAAGTATGTGTGGGAGGAAACATGCAAAGTTCTGAAAAAATGGAAGGATAATTCATGCAGAGATATTCCGATATCGGTAAATGTTTCGAGAATGCATATTTTTAATTCTGATTTTGTAGATGACTTTGAACAGCTTACAAAAAAATATGATATTCCTCCTAAGTTGCTTGATATAGAGGTAACAGAGAGTGCACTTCTTGAAAACGTAGATAATATTCTTGAAGCTGTAATGCTTGACCTTAAATCAAGAGGCTTCAGACTTTTGATGGATGATTTTGCTTCAGGTTATTCCTCACTTATAGCGTTGCAGAAGCTTCCATTTGACGTAATAAAAATTGATAAGGGACTTATTGACAATATTGATGAGCCGAAAAACAAACAGTTGGTAACCGGTGTTGTTTCTATGCTTAATAATCTTCAAAAGGATATTGTTATTGAAGGTGTAGAATATGACTGGCAGAAAGAAGCTATAAAAGATACGGGTTGCAAGGTAATACAAGGTTTTTGCTTCTCACGTCCGATATCAGTTGATGAGTTTGAGAAACTTGCCTTTGGAAGAGTTATTCAATAATAAATAAAACTGCTGTCAGGCATTTTCTGAGCCGGACAGAAGTAATTTATTATTGAATAACTCTTCCAAAG
>CALMUA010000144.1 GCA_937872775.1 uncultured Ruminococcus sp. | reverse complement strand
TATGGTGCTATGTGAAAAAGTCTATGGTGCTATGTGAAAAAGTCTATGGTGCTATAGCCATTCAAATGGCGTAACTGCGTTGCTCCCGAATCGCTGTAATCAAGAGAGTAATCAAGAAAGTAATCAAGTATATAATCAAGCTATCAATCAAGGGAAAAATGATGTACTTACGTCGGTTGTTGAATATGTTGAAATTGCAATCCGACCTATCATGTTAAAAGATGCCTTAAATAGGCGGTTTTAGAAGCATCGTAATCAAGTGTATAATCAAGCTATCTATCAAGGAGAAACACGTATTTACGTCTTTTGTTGAAAATATTGAAAATTAAAAAATGGTTTAAATCTATCGCCGACGACACTCCCACCTATTGACCGAGTAAGCAACGCAAATGCGTGTTTTAAAAGACCCCGTAATCAAGCTATCTACAGTAGAAAGCACATAAGGATTAATATTAAAGTTTTCAACACACACTCTATGCACCGTCAAAGCTATTTCAAAATCAAGTGTGTAAACACTTTTTTTCGGGAGACGAAAAAAAGCACCGTCTGAGAACGGTGTACTTGATTTTGAAATTTTTTTATGTTACGACTCCGGTGCCGAGGGGGGCGACGGAAGCAAGCTTCCTTACCCTCCCTCAACACCTCCATCATAACAAAAAAAACCGCAATGACTGACTAACTGAAGTTCTCAAACATAGAACCTCGGGGGAGCAGCCATAAGCAAGCTGATATAATTGACAATGTGAATTATATTATGATATACTGTGGTTTGCTACCACTCTCCTGACCATTTGGGAAGGAGGTGAACTCAAATGGAGATATGCATATATAATCTATAAAATCAAATGAAATTAAAAAAAAATTAATTTTGTAAGAATGCATATTTAAGCAGTTACGTTATTGTGAAATATTAACAGTACAAAGGTTACTAAATTACATAATCCAGACTATAAACTCTGATTGATTTTATTTTTCCGGTTCTACGACAGAACTAACAAACGCTTTAGAGAAATATTGTCCTCGCTGCTCTTGCTGCTCAAGAAAGTTTTTTAACTTAGGTAAATCTTCTTTCTCAATAGGATTACCGAGGACGCTCTCAACAGTAGCACCAATTTCAATCAATCGTTTTGTGCGAGCTTTTCTTTCAGCCTGTGATTGCTGAGCTCTTAATTTTTTTTCTTGTTCCTTAAGTTGCTTTTGTTTCTCTTGTAATTCGGATATACGCTCATCAATAGAGCGTTTTTCTGTTGCCATAATCAATACCTACTTTCTTTTTGGTTTTCCCTTATTATATCACATCATATTGACAGATTCAATGTATAACTGGTATAATAACGAATGAGAAATATCCATTTGAATCATATGAGAATGGCGCACTTACACACCACCTACGGTAGTGTTTCAGAGCGCAAGGGGTTGCGACCCCTTAACCCCAAGAGAAAGGACGGTTTCGATTATGGCAATTTATCATTGCACAATCAAAACGGGCGGCAGAGCTGCTGGAAAGTCTGCTGTTGCAGCAGCAGCATATCGCAGTGGTGATAAACTGATCGATATGGAAACAGGTCTTGAAAGTGACTATACCCGAAAAAGCGGAGTGGTACATAGTGAAGTTTCTTTATGTGAGCATGCTCCGGCGGAATATGCAAATCGTGAAAATCTGTGGAACGCTGTACACAAGATCGAAAAGGCAAGTAATGCACGTCTATGGAGAGAAATTGAAGTGGCATTGCCGCATGAGCTGAACAGAGCCGAACAGATAGCAGCTGTTCGGGAGTATGTCAGCAGTCTGACCGAAAGAGGCATGTGTGCCGATTGGAGCTTGCACGATAAAGATGACGGAAACTCTCACGCTCATATTATGCTCACGACTCGAAGCATAACCGCTAACGGAACGTGGGCGGCAAAGAGCCGCAAGGTTTACGACCTTGACGAGAACGGCGAAAAGATTTACCAACGAACTGATAAACAAGGCAGAAAGCAATATAAGAGCCATAAAGAAGATTATAACGATTGGAATGACAAGGAACGCATCGAAGAATGGCGTGAAGCGTGGGCGAACGTCTGCAATAAACATCTATCAGAAGAAAAAAAAATAGATCATCGAAGCTATGAAAGGCAAGGCAAGCTACAAGAACCGACACGACATGAAGGATATATAGCTCGAAAAATTGAAGCAAAAGGCGAAATATCTGAGCTCTGTCAAGAAAATCGTGAAATCAAGGCGAGAAATAGTATTCTTCAGCAAATAGCCGAACAGCTGAAAACTGTCGGCGAGGAATTAAAACAGCTTATTGCTGAGAAAGGAAGTATTGTAAATGACAGAATTGGAGAACTCCTTAGACTTCGAGCAACAGCTCGAGCAGCTTCTAAGTCTAAGCGAGGAGTTACAGGAGGAGAACGGGAACTTGAGACAGCAACTGAGCAGCAAGGACTATCAGATACAGACTCTCTCATCAGACAAGCAGAAGTTGTCGGAGCAAGTACGAAAGCAAATGTCGCAGATGCAACAGCAAGCCGAGCAAATAGAGAAGCTATGCAACAGCGACAAAGAATTGAAGCAGAGCAAAGAATTAGAAAGGCAGAGCAAGGAACGAGAGAAATTGGTCAACAGTCAGCTAAAAAAATCTCAAGAGGAGGTCACTCTCTTTAAGCGTAAGTATCAGCAGCTTGCAGATGAAGCACAACAGAAAATTGAAAAAGCCGGTCAGGCTGCCAAGGAGTCAGAACGGTTAAAAAAAAACCAGCAAAGCTATATTGAAAAGGTTGCAGAAGAAAAATATAAGAAATTTAGGAGTTCTTATTTTGGGATAATCATAATTGTCGGAATATATGCAATAACAGTGACTTTATTTACAGCATTAAAATCCAAACGCTGTATAAGCGATTGTAAAGCGATTTTTGAAGCTTTTCTTAAAGTGGCAATGTTCTACACTGATAATCTTCTAAAGCTCTCTAAGAGCTTGTCAGACGTCTCTACGGGCATAGGACAAGAAACAATTTCAGCTATTGTATATTGGATTATATTTATTCTTATACTTTCTGTGGGAGCTGCATTGCCACTTGTAGCATTGTTTTTTGTAGGAAAAGGAATAGTGAGAGTCTATCAACGGTGCTGTGCTGATGAGATAAGTGTGATTGTGGCTTTGATAAGCTTTGCTATTGTTATTTTCTTTGCTGAAGTAATGCCGGTGAATGTTTTGCTGCTGTTTATGGGCTCTCATGCTATATATATTTTGATACGTTGGTACATTCATGGCTATAGAGAAGCAAGAGGGTTATAGGATACATCACTGAAAATAAAAAGACCAAGGAACTATATCCCTGGTCTTTTTATTTTCAGTGATGTGTGATTTCTTCTCTGAGCTGAATAATACGTTTTTCTAATAATTCGTTCTGTTGCTGAAGAAGTATTAGCTGCTCATCACGAAATTTATCTTTGATTTTTTTTCTTTTGCGGAGAGCTGCCACTCTGGCAGCTGTCTTTTCTCGTTCTATTTTTTTGGAACAATTAGGGCAATATTTAATGCTTATATGCGAAAAATAATCTGAATTTTCTATATTAGAAATTATTAATCCGCAGTTCTGACAGTATTTTATTTCTTTCATTTTGTCCCGCCCCTGTTCAGATCTTCAATGTTTCCGTTATCGTTTCCGTTACAACGGTATTGAAGATTTGCAATCTCTTTCGCAAGAGAGGAGCGAAGTTTTTGACGTTCCTTATGTAGCAGTTTTAAAATCTCATCAGATGAATTGTTGGCTACGATCTGAATACCAGTGTTATTGGTTGGCATTGAAATATTAATAGCTGTTGCCCTTTCTTCTGGTTCGCATATCTCTATTTCGGTAATCATATCTTCTATGCTCTGGATGTTATCTTTTAGTTCGTTAAGGTGTTCAAGCTGTTCTGATACGGTAACAAAATCAATATCATCATGTTTGTCAGTAGTTTTATTATTTGTTGTGTGTGCATCTCTTTCAATTGCCTTAACCACAAGAATAAAGCAACCAAGTGATAATAATGCTGAAATAAATGTTGTCATGTATGTTCGTCCTTTCGGTTGACGAAAGGTCTGAAAGGCTGTATAATTACAATATCAGACCTTCCGAGGTATGATGTGTATAAGGCAGTCTGGAACTTAGTGAGGGTAACAGACTGCTTTTTTGTGTGCCATTGGGACATACCAGATTAATTTTTGGAGTGTCACAGTGACACACTTATTTATTTTTTTTGGTGTTTTTACTGAATGTAACAGCAAATTGATCAAATTTATCAATATCATATGATTGCTCCGGAACGTTGGCTTTTTCGGTGCTAACTTTGTTATCAATGTCACCTTGTATAAGTTTGAGGAAATAATTAAACCTGTTCTTTATCGTTTTTCCCTTTTCTTTGTTGCGTTCGTCGGCAGAATTAAGCTTTGAGTATTTCTTAGCTAAATAATGATAACGTGCAATGTCAATTCCTAAATCTTCACTGTCTTGAAGTTGGAGCAAGCATATTGTTTCAAAAATTTCATTCATTTGAGTTGGAGTAAATTCATTATGTACAGCTTCAGCAAGTAAGCCAAGCTTGTCATCAACATCATATTCATGGGTAGGAACATCATCAAATGTAAGTTGATTTTCATCAATATCATTTACAGTATCAACGGTAAATCGCACATACACGGCTTTTTGTCGTGGCTTTAATTCTTGTTTTTTTGCGTTCAGAGCTTCATAATTAAATTTAATATCAGTTTTTTTGTTCAATTCCTTATGACATTTTTTAAGCACAAGGTCATTAAAACGATAATAAGCAGTATAACTATCAGAAGAACAATTTAACAAGGCTTTGAGTTCATCAAGCGAGATTTCCCAAGTTTTACGGTATCTGTTTTTTTCAAGATACAAATATATGACATAGCTATATCTTGAAGTCAGATTAACAACATTGTGAAGCCGATACTTGAAGTATCCGAGCTTTTCCACGTTAAAGAAGTACTCCATAGCTTCAGAAGTACAAGCAAGGTCAACTTGCCATAAGCCGTTCTCATCCTGTTCAGCTTCAGCTTTCGCAAAAAGTCCTATTTTCGTAAAACCTTTACGCTTATTTTCATCACGAATTGTAATGGCAACAAATAGATTGTCAAGCCTTTTTGATAAGTCCTCTTTCAATATTCGAGTAACTCCAAGAAGCTTTTCCAGCTCACCTTTTTCAAATCGAACGTATCGAGCTTCATCGTCATGACTGTTAATTCGAGCAAGATAAGCATCAAGTATTTTCAATTCAGGTAAAGTCATTGATGTTTCCGACAAGGATTGTAACGGATTTGATTTCTGTACGAGTAATTCATCAGGATTGTTCCCACTATCCATAAATGACGGAACTATGGGCAATTTATTACGCTTTGGCATTATTTTATCACCTCAAGAATAGTATACCATAGCACCATACTTTTGTCAACGATAAAATATGGTGCTATGTGAAAAAGTCTATGGTGCTATGTGAAAAAGTCTATGGTGCTAT
>CALMUA010000143.1 GCA_937872775.1 uncultured Ruminococcus sp. | reverse complement strand
ATATATATGTCTGCAAATAATATATATAAATTTCCTTTATATATTATTTTACATTCAAATAAGGGCTTTGCCCCGTTTTTAACGTGGTAATGTGCATGGAAGATATAAATTTGCATTCAGTATGAGATCTAACTCCTAATCAATGCAAATGTGTGAATTATTGCTTTATAGATGATGGACATATTGACTAAGTTATAAGTATTTACAAGGGAGGAACTGTATATTAAAAGATCTTTATCGATTTTGCTGGTGTTTATTTTAATCGGCTGTTTTCTTACAGGATGTACCATTGGCTCAGGAATAGACACATATCTGAATCCTCCTAAGCTCAGTGAACAGCATGAACAAATATATAATGCCCTTATTAAAGCTGAAGGTTCCAAAATAAATCTTAAATATCCTAAATCAGGTGCTTATCTTTCAGCCTTTGTTGTAGCAGATATTGACGATGAACCTACAGACGAGGCTATCGTATTTTATGAAAAAACAAGCATAACAGGAAATGACGTTTCCACTCTTAGAATTAATTTTCTTGATCAGAAAAACGGCAAATGGGAATCTGTACATGATTTTTCAACAGGTGGCACAGAGATTGAACGTGTATTTATATCAAAGCTTGGAACGTCACAAAGAAAAAATGTTATTTTAGGTATAGGAAATCAGGCTGAAAAAAGCGCTCAGCTTTTCTTCTATGACAGTAAAACCAATATGACAGAAAATCCTCAACAATTGGGCAATTATTCTATAATGGATATACGTGATATCAATAATGATAATCAAAATGAACTTCTTATGATAAATTCCATTCCTACAGGAAATATTGCTCAGCTTAAATGGCTTGATACCGACAATATTCTTGTATCTGGTCCTCAACTTGCACTTTCGGAAAATTCCAATGAAATAGTACAGCTTATATATGGAAAGCTTAATCATGATATTACTGCTGTTTACATTGACTCGTATATAAATACAAATACTATTATTACTGAAATCCTTTATCCGGAAACACATGACGGCACTATATACCTTAAATCACTTCCTATAGTCAACGGAGAAACCGGACCTATAAATAAGACAATACGACAGTCATCTCTTACATCAAAGGATATTGATGGTGATGGTACAATCGAAATACCGATAAATTCAGTTTTCAAGGGATATGAAGAAAAGCTTGAAACAGAGCAGATTCCTATGACAAACTGGTATATTTACGAAAATAATATGCTAATCCGTAAATATTCAAGCTATTACAGCATTACTGATGGATATGCATTTATACTGCCAATGCGATGGCTTGATCAGGTTACAGTTAAAATAATAAATGAAGAAGTTGTTTTCTATAAATATGACGAAATTCCGGACAGGCAGACAGAGCTTTTAAAAATATGTGTTGTAAGCTCGTCTGATGCTGAAAAAATAATTAAGGCTGATGAATATGCACAATATGAGCAGATTTACTCTTATGGTGACACTGTATATCTTGCATGTATACCTAAAAATTTGACAGAACCACTTATTCCTACTGTAAGTGAGGTTCAGTTCAACTTCAAGCTTATATCATAATAATTCTCTTTATACTCAGCTCTGAGTATACATCTGCGTATTTTGAATGAAGAATCTACCTTATTTTTATTGTAAAAATCAAAATATTTAAATCTGCTGGTTATCGTAAGACCTGATTTCTGATAATCACATAATAGTTTTGCCCCATTAAAATCCGAAACATCTTATGCAAAATTCAAATAAGGGCTTGCCCGTTTTTAACGTGCAAATATGTCTTTTACTGTCATAGAGGCGTATGACATATTGACTAAGTTATAATATATTCTATTATTTAAGAAGGGATTGAATTTTTCTATGAAAAGAATTCTTGTCTGTGAGGATGAAGACGTTATCCGCGATTTTGTTGTAATCAATCTGAAACGTGCCGGATATGATGTTATTGATGTAAACTGCGGAGAAGAAGCCCTGAGAGTATTTGAAAATGAACACGGGAACTTCGACGTTGCTCTTCTTGATATCATGATGCCTGGTATAGACGGTTTTACAGTATGTAAAAAACTAAGAGAAAAGAGTTCAACACTCGGTATAATAATGCTTTCTGCAAAGACTCAGGAAATGGACAAGGTAAGCGGCCTGATGATAGGTGCAGATGATTATATGACTAAACCATTCTCCCCGTCAGAGCTTACTGCAAGAGTAGATGCCATTTACAGACGTGTATGCATGAGTTTTATGAAATCAGAAGAATCACCGCTTATAGAATCAGGGCCTTTTCAGCTCAATCTTAAAAGCAGGACTGTTTCAAAAAACAATAAACTTATTGATCTGACCCAGGTTGAATATCAGATTCTTGAATACTTTATGAATAACAAAAATACGGCACTTGACCGTACCAGTATATTAAATCATATTTGGGGTGAAACATATGTGGGTGATGAAAAAATCGTAGACGTAAATATCAGAAGAATCAGAATGAAAATTGAAGATGAACCGTCCAATCCTCAGTATATCATTACAATATGGGGATTCGGATATAAGTGGAACGAAAGATAATCTCACATTATTTCACAAAATGTGGAGGGGCTGAAAAATATTTTGAAGCGTAAAGTCGCAAAGGAAAGCATTATATACAGATGGTTTTTTAACAACCTTGGCATTGTTATTCTTATACTTCTCGTTATTGCAACCATACTTATTTATACTGTACAGAATTATTTTTATCTTTCAACTGAACAATACTTAAAATCAAAACTTACGACCATTACAAGTGTATTAAGCAAATATTCAACTGATTCAACCAAAAATTTTTCAGCAGAGGTACGTAATACAGTTGAAACTTTTTCTGATAAAGATAAAATAGAACTTATGGCCATAAACTCCAAAGGCGTTGTTGTAATTACTTCGTCAGGATTTTCACCTGACTCATCAGTTTCAATGAATGATTTCAACGATGCAATAGAAAACAAAAGCTTTGGCAACTGGGTTGGCAAAGTTGAAAACAACGAAAAGATAATGGCTGTTTCATATCCGATATCAGCTAAAAATTCAGATTACTCAGCTATGCGTGTTGTTGTTTCAATGTCTGACGTTGACAACCAGATATTTCTGCTTACCTTATTGGTCATTTCTTGCTGTATGCTTGTACTTCTTCCTTTGATTCTATCAGGAATGTATTTTGTAGGTTCAATCGTAAAACCTGTTCAGAAGATAAACAATGCAACTAAAAAGTTTGCAATGGGTAATTTTAGTGATCGTATCACAGCTGATACCAACGATGAAATAGGACAGCTTTGCGTGTCAATTAACCATATGGCTGATGAGTTGTCAACTGCTGAATCCATGAAAAATGAATTTATTTCATCTGTTTCTCATGAGTTGCGTACCCCTCTTACTGCAATTAAGGGTTGGGCTGAAACAATCAATGCTGATAACGATGCGGAAACAACAAAAAAAGGAATCAGGGTTATAGTAAGTGAAACTGAACGTCTTTCTCAGATGGTTGAGGAACTTCTCGATTTTTCACGAATGCAGAACGGAAAGTTTTCATTACAGATGTCGACTATTGATATTCTTGCTGAACTTGAAGACGCTATTCTGATATATGCGGAAAAAGCAAAACATGAAAATATAACTATGCTTTACAACTCACCTGAAATGTTGCCATTTATATGCGGTGATAAAAACCGTCTCAGACAAGTATTTATAAATATAATAGATAATGCCATCAAATACTCAAGCTGTGGTGACAGAAAATGTGTAATAAAAATTAACGCTGCACAACAGGATGATAATTATATATGTATTTCTATAGAAGACAATGGCTGTGGTATATCAGCAGCAGATCTTCCAAAGATAAAAACAAAATTCTACAAAGCAAATCATACGAAAAGAGGATCCGGAATAGGGCTGGCTGTTGCAGATGAAATTGTAGCCATGCACCGTGGACAACTTGATATTATGAGTGAAGAGAATGTTGGCACCACTGTAAATATTCGTCTGCCTATAGAAACAAAATCATAACCTTGTTTGTTCATTTTATGGTTGCCATCCACAAAAGGTGCAATGCGACCTGAAAGCCCTGCTCGTCTACTACAAGACAGGATCTTATTTATAACAAACGCTGAATCTCCCCGCAGTCATCAGCATTTGTATTCATTCTTATTCCCGATTATAATAAATTTTAACACTGCGGAGAAATGAGGAAACGATGAGTAATAAACAGACTCACAGATCAAAAATAGGCGGTCAGGCTCTTATTGAAGGCATAATGATGAAGGGCATACATAAATCCGCCATGGCATGTCGTCTTCCTAACGGAACAGTTGACCTTGAAGTCTGGGACGATAATAACGGGAAAAATGCTCCCTGGTATAAAAAAACACCTATTATACGAGGCAGTTTTAACTTTGTTTCATCACTTATCAGTGGCTACAAATGCCTCATGAAATCTGCTGAAAAACAAATGACAGATGACGATGAGGATGAAGAAATGAGCAAGTTCGAACAGTGGCTTACCGATAAATTCGGTGAAAAACTGATGAGTGTAGTAACCGGTGTAGCTATGGTGATCGGACTCGTATTCAGCATATTTCTGTTTAAGTTTATACCTACATTTATTACAAAGCCTCTGGCTGATATGGCTGTATTACGTACAATAGCTGAGGGCATACTTAAAATAATAATATTTGTTTCTTATCTTGCCCTTACTTCAAAGCTTAAAGATATAAGACGTACATATGAATATCATGGAGCTGAACATAAAACTATTGCATGCTATGAAGCACATGAAGAGCTTACTATTGAGAATGTAAAAAAGCACACCCGTTTTCATCCAAGATGCGGTACAAGCTTTATACTTATATCATTGTTTACAAGTATATTTGTCTTTTGCTTTATACCTTCATTAAGTGGTTACGCACAGATGGCAAGAATATTTATCAGACTTGGAATTCAACTGATACTTCTGCCGTTTATTATAGGCATTGCTTATGAACTTATAAAATTTGCAGGACGTACAGATAACACATTTACTAAAATATTATCAGCACCGGGACTAAGGCTGCAAAGGTTGACAACCAGAGAACCTGATGATTCACAAATTGAAATTGCAATTGCTGCTATCACACCATGTATACCTGAGGATCTGGAGGAAGACGTTTGGTAACTATTCATGAACTTAATATAAACCTTAAATCATTATTAAAACAAAACAACATTGAAAACTATACATTTGAAGCCCACTGCATACTTGAACATGTACTTGAGCTTTCATACGAACAGCTTATTATAAAGTCAAATGCATACATAAGCAGTCAACAGATTGAAATTATACAACGCATTGCAGACAAGCGTATTTCGGGTTATCCTCTCCAGTATATTCTGGGAGAATGGGAATTTTACGGACTGCCGTTTTATTTAGGTGAAGGTGTACTTATTCCAAGGCAGGATACTGAAAAGCTTGTTGACAGTATCCTTGAAATCGCTGCACCGATACGCAATCCCAAAATTATTGACCTTTGCAGCGGAACCGGATGTATTGCAATCGCACTGGATAAGCACCTTATAAACTCACAGATATGTGCTGTTGAACATTCACCTGAAGCATTGAAATTTCTACTCAGAAATATTCACCTTAATGGTTCAGCCGTAAACGCATATGATGGAAATGTCCTTAACAAAGAATTCAGTAAAACATTTTCTGATATAAATATTATAGCTGCCAATCCCCCGTATCTTACACCTGAAGATATGATAAACCTTCAGAAGGAGGTTTCATTTGAACCTGAAATGGCTTTGCTTGGCGGTAATGATGGTCTGTTTTTCTACAGGAATATAACATCCATATGGAAAGACTGCCTTGCTGACAAAGGCACACTGATATATGAAATAGGAATAGGACAGGAAAATGCAGTTGCAGATATTATGGAAGAATATGGATTTAAGAATATTCAGTTTCAAACTGATTTAAACGGTTTAATACGTGTTGTATCCGGAGTTTACAACATTTCAAAACAAAATCACCAGCCAAGTTGAATTGGTTGGTGATTTTGTTTTTATTCTGCGGTTTCCTGCTCTTTTTTATTAAACAACCTTTTAAAGAGACCTTTCTTTTCATTTGAAGCAGTTGTAAGCATTCTGAACTGCTCCTGTTCAGCACGATGAAGCTGCTGCTGCTGATCTATCAGTTTCTGAAGTTCAGATATCTGTTTATCCTTGGTCATAAGTTGCTCCTGAAGCTTCTGATGCTGGTCAAGATTGCAGTTCATCAATTCCTTTATCTGCCCGTCTTTACTTGTTATCTGATCTGACAATACTTTAATGGTTGTATCAAAGTATGCTGAAAATAAATTATTCTGATTCTGAACATTTATATCATTATATGCTGAAACGTCCTGACCATCATATTCATCACGCTGACTCTGCAGATTATCAGAGAACAACTCCAGTGCATCCTTATTAATGAGTTTAAGTTTTCCGCTATACTGTACATACTGATTAAGTGCACTGTCTGTTTGATTTAATCTCTTATATACAGCTTGTGTTGTAACGTTTGCAAGCGTTGCAAATTCTTTTATTGTAACATACTGTTGATTTGGCGATTCCATCATTATCCTCCTGATTTAATAAACGTTGTCAACCTGCACTAATAGTTTAATTATATCTTTTTATTGACAAAATGTCAATAGTAATTCTGATTTCTGCAAACCTCATTTCAACCATATTCAACCTTAACACGTCAACACTTGCAAACCATTAAACCAGTACATTCTCATAATTTCGCAGTTTGTTTCTGAATGTTGCAAATGAGTTTCTAAACTATAAAACTTAATGTTTCTTACAAGTTGTCAACTGTTTTTCTGAAGATCAGACGGATTTTATGTATTATTTATGTATTATTAAGAATTAAAATATATTAAGAAATTTCAAAATTTAATAAATAATAAAATTATTATTTCAGATAAGTGCCCGACCATTTTTAACA
>CALMUA010000142.1 GCA_937872775.1 uncultured Ruminococcus sp. | reverse complement strand
GAGCAGGGCTTTGCGGTCGCCCTGCACCTTCGCCATATATTTGTTCAGTTTGGAATAAAAAATATATTATAAAGAACAGGAGATTATTATGAAAAATATAATTGAGGTAAATGATCTGTGTAAAACATATATCGTTAATAAGCGTCAGAATAATGTGTTAAGGAATGTAAGCTTTAGTGTGGCAGAGGGTGAAATGGTGGCAGTTATGGGACCATCAGGATCAGGAAAGTCCACATTGCTTTATACTGTTTCGGGCATGGATAGCATATCTGCGGGAAAAGTGAACTTTAACGGAAAAGATATTTCAAAATTCAATAAAAAGGAACTTGCTGATCTCAGACTTGATGAGATGGGATTTATATTTCAGCAGATGTATATGCTGAAAAACCTTACAGTGTTTGATAATATTATTTTACCGTCATATCAGTCAGTGAAAAATACCGCATCAAAAAAGGATAAAGCTAAATATGGACAGGAGCTTATGCGCAAGCTTGGTATAATTGAGATAGCAGACAATGATATAAATGAGGTTTCCGGTGGTCAGCTGCAGAGAGCATGTATATGCAGAAGCATGGTTAATAATCCGGAGATGATCTTTGCTGATGAGCCGACAGGTGCACTTAACCGTACATCATCAGAAGAGGTTATGACTGAGCTTTGTAAGATAAACAATGAAGGAACATCCATAATGCTTGTTACTCATGATGTTAAGGTGGCAGCCAAATGTTCGAGAGTTATGTATATAGTTGACGGAAACATAAAAGGAGAGTATAATTTAGATAAATATAAAAATGAGACTCAGCTCCGTGAACGTGAAAGAGCATTAAACGGCTGGTTAATGGAGATGGGATGGTAATTTATTAATCGGGGGCTTAAAATGACTGATATTCTTATAGTTGAGGACAATAGTGAAATAGCAGGTCTGCTGTGTGATTTCCTCCGGATGGAAAATTATACGGTATCTGTTGCGGAAAACGGTGAAAAGGCACTGGAGTTGTATGGAAAATACGGTGCCAGACTTATCATTCTTGATATTATGCTGCCAGGTATAGATGGGTTTGCGGTGTGTCAGAAAATACGTGAGGACAGTAACACTCCTATTATTATTGTAAGTGCAAAATCCGACAAGGAAGATAAGCTTAACGGCCTTGTGCTCGGTGCTGATGATTATATTGAAAAACCATATGATGTCGATATTCTTATAGCAAAAATTTCTGGAATATTTAAACGGCGTTATCAGAGCGATGTTGTGGTAAGCGGTAACCTAAAGCTTGATAAGATAAAAAGAATAGCATATAAAAATGATGAAGCTTTGCAGATGACCTCAAAGGAATTTGAACTTTTGCTGTGCCTTATTGAAAATGGGGGGAAAACTCTTTCAAAGGAGTGGCTTTTTAATCAGATATGGGGGTTTGACAGCTTTTCAGAACCTCAGACTCTGACAGTACATATCAAATGGTTAAGAGAAAAAACAGAGGAAGATCCGAAATCACCTCAGCATATTATGACAGTATGGGGTGTGGGTTATCGTTATGAGGAAAAGGTATGAAGGCATTTAACAGAATCTCAGCAATTGCGTGTATAATTATAACTGTATTTTTTGTTGGGACAAATATTTATATAAAAAATATTGATTCTGTTTCAGGAAGAATATATCGTATTGATGCGGAGAGACTTGAGACCTGTATTGCCGAAAATGGAATAGATAATATAGATATAAAAAGATATTCTTCAATAAAAAATGTTAAGAAACTTAATGACAATGATAAAGATTTTTTTGAGGGCGGAAAATATGATTATCTTATAAAAAAAATAGGAAATGAGTATTATAGGTTTGATTATGATTATCATGATAATACTTACAGAAAAAAAATCACCATAACAGTCAATGCCGTTATGGGAGTATTGTCTGTACTCATAATAATGTTTCTTTACTACATAAAAAAACATATTATAGGTCCATTTGAAAAGCTTAAGAATGTTCCGTATGAGCTTTCAAAGGGAAATCTTACGACTCCTCTGAAAGAGAACAAAAGCAGATTTTTCGGACGCTTTATGTGGGGCATGGATCTTTTGCGACAAAATATAGAACAACAGAAAATTTCAGAGTTAAGGTTACATAAGGATAAGAAAACACTGATATTATCACTTTCACATGATATTAAAACACCGCTTTCAGCAATAAAGCTTTATTCAAAGGCAATTTCTAAAAATATTTATAATGACAGTCAGAAAAATATGGATATTGCAGATCGTATAAATGCCAAAGCAGATGAGATAGAAAGCTTTGTTGCTCAGATAATAAGGGCATCAGGAGAGGATTTTCTTGATCTTACTGTTTGTGCCGAAGAATTTTATATGTCAGATATTATAGGGAAAGTATCTGAGTATTACAGAGAAAAACTTGGCCTTATCAAAACAGATTTTATATTATCGGAATATACAGACTGTATTTTAAAAGGAGATTCTGAACGTGCTGTTGAGGTTATACAGAATATTATCGAAAATGCGATAAAATACGGTGACGGACAGCGAATAGAAATAGATTATTCAGATGAAGAGAATTGCAGGCTGATTATTATTTCAAACAGTGGTTGCAGTCTTTCAGAAAGCGAAATGCTGCACATATTTGATAGCTTCTGGAGAGGCTCGAATACGGGCAGCAAGGAAGGCAGCGGACTAGGTCTGTATATCTGCCGACAGCTTATGAATAAAATGAATGGTGAAATTTTTGCAGAAAACAAGAGCGGTATGATGACAGTAACGCTTGTATTTACGAAAGCATAGGTGATGAATAATGGAAATTAAACAAATCAATAAAAATAAAAAAGATTATATCGATTTGCTTCTTCTGGCGGATGAACAGGAGAGCATGGTAGACCTTTATCTTGACAGAGGAACAATGTATGCACTTGATGATAATGGTGTAAAAACAATTTGCGTTGTTACAGATGAATGTGAGGGAATACTTGAGATAAAAAATATAGCAACAGAGCCTGAGTATCAGCGTATGGGCTATGGAAAAATGCTGATCGACTATGTTTCTTCACAATATGCGGGAAAATATAAAATTCTGCAGGTAGGTACAGGTGACTGCATGCTTACAATCTCGTTTTATGAAGAATGTGGTTTTAAGAGATCCCATATAGTAGAGAATTTTTTTACTGATAATTACGATCATGAAATGTATGAGGACGGAGTTTTACTCAAAGATATGGTGTATCTGAGAAAAGACCTGTGATCATGTATTGTGTATTTTAAACGGATTTTCATGTCTGATCAGGCAGGCAACTATATAACAGAAGCTTATGACGATTGTTGTGATCATCATACCTTCTATAAATCCCAGAGAAAAATCTGAAAGAACATCACGAAGAAAAAGTCTTAATAAATTAAGGATAAAGAAACATTCAAGTGATACAGAGCCTATAATTTTTGTATGTTTTTTCATATATCTCACCTCAGTATTTTTTACTGTAATAGAGTTTAAGTATACAGCATGTGGTAAGCTGGAATACAGCAGTGCAGATAAGTGTTATGCTGACTGTTTGATTAAGACATAATGATGTGATGCCTGCTGCTGTGATAATCAGTGACATCGGCAGTATCACATATGCTCCGCATTTAGTTTTTATCATTGCACGGCGTTCATCGTTTTCATAATTACATAGTTCTTTAAGCTTTTTTTCATCCTTAAGTGCACAGTTAATTTTAAAAACATATATAACGCAAGCGGCTGCAAGTCCGAGAAGCATTCCAAGGCTGAAGCTTGATGCAAAGCCCTTTTCAAAATCATTGCTTATTTTTTCGTAGACTCCGCTTATACGCAGAATGATGTTGATTGCAGCATAGATAAAAAGAAAAATGCTGAGAGCGGCTTTGCGGATTTTAATTTTAATTTTGAATTCTTCAATAGTCATATTAAATTACCTCATTTAAAATTATTTTCAGAAAATGATATGTCGGAAAAATCAAATACTTCTTCAATTGAAAGGCCGAAATAGTGAGCTATTTTGTATGCCAGCGGTAATGAAGCTGTATATTTGCCGACCTCAATAGATGTGATAGTCTGACGTGTTGTACCGACTTCCAGGGCAAGTGCCTCCTGAGAAAGTCGGTATTTTTTTCGGAGCTCCGGTATTCGGGTTTTCATTTATAAAATATACACCTCCGATTATTTTATGTAAAGCTTACTTTGCAAATTTAGTATAGCACACTTTGCAAACAGTGTCAATAATCATCTTCCTGCGATTATCTGACCTGTACTCATGAAAAACAACTCATTTATATTCATCTTTTGTATCTGCCCATTATGCTGCCCTTCTGCAGAATGTGTCCTATCATTGCTTTAAGCACATTGGTACTCCTTGAAGTGCTTTCAAGCGTGAGAAAACTGTCAAGTACATAAAAGTTAAAAACATATCTGTGTACACTCCTTACAAATACCGGCTGTTGTGGACCTCTGTATCTGTTTTTTCCGTATGCTATTCCCTGAACAGCACCGGCAGGTGAATGAACCTCAGCACCGTAACGAATATTTTCAGGAATTTCAGCAGATGCAGGAATGTTCCATATAATCCAGTGATTATATTCGGATATAAACGAAATATCAAGATCATTAAGCATTATTACAATAGAAACGGCATTATCCGCTAAATTTTCAAGCCTGAAAGCCGGTGAAATGTTTTCTCCGAAGCCTGTATGTTTTACTGGGATATTTCCTCCGTCTTCAAATGACGGTGAAGTGATTTTTAAAACGTCTGACATTTTGTTTGCCCCTTTTTGTATAATATAGTGTATTTGTATTTACTTTGATTGTAAAATATGATATAATAATCAAAATAACATCAATATTTCCAGAAAACTGTTGTATGATATCTGATAAAAAATAAATGGTAATTTAATTGATTTTATTGTATCACAAACTTATACTAAATTGCAATGGACAGCTATGTAAAATCTTTTTAATTGGAGGAAACATAATATGCTTGAATTCCCTGAGACACACAATATAGCAGATCAGCTCAGAATCCATACAACGGGAAAGATAGTCAGCAGCGTTTTGCCGCCGACAAAGATCAACAAATTCTGCTGGTTTAACGGTGATCCGGCAGATTATAACAATCTTCTGACAGGCATGACTGTTAAATCAGCAGATGGTTTTGGAATTTATGTGGAGCTTGTATTTGAAGGTAATAAAAAGCTTTGCTTTAACGACGGAATAAATGTACGACTTGTTTTAAAGGAAGCTATTCCGAAAAATTATCAGCTTGTAATTTGCTTTGAAGATGGATATGCCCTTGTTTTTACGGTTGCTATGTATGGTGGTATATATCTTCATGATGGCAGCTATGACAACGAATATTATATAAAAAGCAAAAATGCGATATCTCCTTTTTCAGAAGATTTTGATGAATATTTTCGTAAGACTTTATCAGAAAGCAAGCAGACAATGAGTGTGAAGGCGTTTCTTGCTACAGAACAGAGATTTCCCGGAATAGGTAACGGAGTTCTGCAGGATATACTTTTCTGTTCAAATATTCATCCAAAAAGAAAAATAGCGACACTTGAAGAAAATGAAAAGGATATGCTTTTTAAAAGTATCCATTCAGTACTGAAAAATATGACAGAGCATGGTGGACGTGATACTGAAAAGGATCTGTTCGGTAAAGCCGGCGGCTATAAAACAATGATGTCTAAAAATTCAGTTTCCTGCTGTTGTC
Organism: uncultured Ruminococcus sp.; assembly: GCA_937872775.1. Lineage (GTDB taxonomy): Bacteria > Bacillota > Clostridia > Oscillospirales > Ruminococcaceae > HUN007. The sequence goes on along the minus strand of CALMUA010000142.1, from coordinate 3,073 downwards.
CTGTCTGTAAAGGGGAAATTACAAAGGAAGCGTATCTTGGTGGTTCAGTTTATTATTGTGCAAGATGTCAACGACTTGAATAATTTAAAATAAAAGACATATCCGTATTTAAGCTTCACATAAATATTTACTTAGGTATACATACCAGAAATGAAGCACCTCCACCAGGAGTATCTTTTACAGAAATTGCGCCGCCGTGCATTGTAACTATTTCTTTGGCAATGCAAAGTCCAAGTCCGAAATGGGATTTGTTTTCACGTGAGGCATCTGTTTAAAGCATAACACCATTATCTTTAGTGTTTTACATGTTTTGTGTTTTGTCTGGAATACCCTGCTCATAATACTTTTTGTCAAAGCTTATAATCAAAGCAGCCAGTGCAAGTATTATTCCAGAGGCAATCATAATAGAATTAAGACTTATATGATCTGCCATAGGGCCAAATGTAATCATGCCTATCGGCAGAAATCCGCTGTACATAATATTTAAAAATCCGAAAACACGTCCCTGCATTTCGGGTGTGGCCTTTTCCTGTATCATAGTGGTAGTGGCAGTCTGCACCATTGTAAGTGCTATTCCGTAGACGGCCATAAGTATAAGGTAAACAATAAAATTATTTACTGCTCCCATTCCTATTGCAAGTACACCGAATGCAAATAATCCGACAAGCAGGGTTTTCATTCTGTTTCTGAACCCGCCCCATGTTCCTATAAGTAATCCTCCGATCATCATGCCCATAAATCCGATTATTTCAACTATACTCATATTTTTATATGTGTCACCATATGTACGTGTGACAAAAAGTGTTGCAAGAAATCCGGCAGGTACACAGAGAAAAATAAATCCACCGAAAAGGATCAGAAGCTTTCCGAGAAATTTATCTGAAAATGTATATTTTGCTCCTGCCTTTATATCACTGAGCATTGAAGGATTTTCTGTCTGTTTTTTCTGAGACTTTGGAATAACAATGAATGATAGAAGACCTATTCCGGCTATTGCTGTTGCAATATCAATAAAAAGTGCATTTCTCATACTGCTGAATGTCAGTATTGCTCCGGCTGCAGCAGGAGCGGCAAATCCTACAGCAGACTGAAGAGCTGAATTTATGCCGTTTACCTTCATAAGTGCATCCTGTGGAACAAGCTCAGGCAGAAATGCCCCAACGGCGGGCTGCTGTACACCTGTTCCGAGGGAACGGATAACTGATGTGATCATTAGAGCAGCTATCAGAGTGTTGCTGCTGCTTATAAAAGGTATTAAAATTGCAAGGACCAGAGTTGAAACGGCAATTACGGAATCAGATAAAATAATAAGCATTTTCTTTGAATGCCTGTCTGCCCATACACCGGAAATAAAAGATATCAGCATCTGCGGTATGAAAGAGCAAGCTGTAAGAAGTGAGATAAGTACGCCTGATGATGTTTCCTTTGTAATAAACCAGATTATCGCAAACTGTACGATTGATGATCCGAAAAGCGAAATTCCCTGACTTATTAAAAAAAATACGGTTTTTCTTTTGTAATTATTCATTTTTTAGTTCTTCCTTTCGTTTAAGATATAGTTATTATATTAGACTTCAAAAGATTGGTGTTTAAGTGGAGGGTTTGATTTTTCATAAAGTCTGACTGTATTCGGGTGAACACCTGTTATAGAGGCGATCTGGCTTGTATTATATGTTTTCATAGTAATTTCCTTAAATGCTGAATAGATTCTGACTGGATAGTTATTATATAAACACGTTAAGATATTTAATAAATTATTATTTAATTGTTGTTTATATCTGATTGAAAATTATATTTTTATATGATATAATTAATAAAAAGATCAGATTAATATAGAAAAGATGTAGAGAATGTAGTATAATTGCATAAAACACCTTTTGCTTTAATACTATACGCTATGTATATAATTTGAAGAGTAATTTTAAAACTTTGTGAATTTGTTGAAACCACCAGGTGATTTGTATGGGATTAAAAATAACCAGTAATTATGATGAATTATAATTCATATAAGGTGGGGATAAATGTGAAAAAGCCTGATTATTTAAATCTGAATATGGGTATAGTCAAAGAAAATTTTATAATAATAAAACGCAAAAACAAAGAAATATGGAAAGACAGGGGCTTTTATGCCAAAAGATCATATCCTATATTTCGTAATAAGTTAAAATCGTCAGAAACCATCATGTTAGGCAAACCTTTAAACATAAGTCAGTTCGGGTTGATTAATTTAAAAAAGAGTAAAATAATAGATATAAGTATCAATTTTGGAACATATGGAATGGGTGGCCCTGGTTTTGTTGGATTTAAGATTGAAGGATATTTTGGCTGCAGATGGCTTGTCTATTGCATATGGTCGGCAGGAGAGCATCTTCTTTTAAATGACAGAGTATTGTATTGCAATATTGCTTTTGCAAGAAAATATGATCCATGGATTGATCCTATAAGTCCTGAGGAAAGTTTCGAGGAAATGAGAAACGATCTGATTGGAATGTCAATTTATTATATTGAACTTGGTGAAAAAAATATATACATTACACTTATAGATGAGAATTATAATGTTTGTAGCATTAAATCATATAAGGAGTCTGATGATTTTCCGGAACAGGGTGGAACAGGGAAAAAAAGAAAGTCGTTTGAAAACGGGAAAATGGAAGATTATTGGCTTGTGATTTATGATGGAACTGATCTGATGGTGTAAAAAAAATTAATATAGCTGATGAATAATGTACCCTACCGATAAGGCAGGGTACATTTTATTTTTAACGTGGTATTATTACAAAGAATAAAATCATAGCTGATGCTATAACCTGATGATTTTGTAAAAAACGGAGATATGGTGCGTTGAAAATATCACGATGGGGCCAGATTAATGCAGGATTGTCGCATATTATATAATGATACACTAAGATACATAAAAATGCAATACTGCAAAAATATTTTGCAGTTCGTCTGATGTTTGTTAATATTGAACCTTATGCCGGATAGTAACGAAAAAATAATATATATGTAATTATTTAACCTGAATTATTCACCAAGCGCCATAGCTGTGTAAATAATTTCTAATTTTGAGAAA
>CALMUA010000141.1 GCA_937872775.1 uncultured Ruminococcus sp. | reverse complement strand
ATCCTATACCCAATACCTATATGTGTCTGAATATAGATCGGGTTTGCTGAATCCTTTTCAATCTTTTTTCGCAATGTTGCCATAAATACCCTAAGTGAAGGAGTATCGCTTTCAAACGCATTTACCCAGACTTCTTTCAAAATATAATTATGAGTTAAAACCTTTCCAACGTTTTTTGCCAAAAGGCAAAGCAGTTTATACTCAATTGGTGTCAAATGGACTTCCTTTTCATCAATAAAAACACAGCCCGCACTATAATCAATTTTTAAACCACCATTTATAAATAACGTTTCATTTTCTTTGTCGCTGTTTATATAATTCATCTTTCTTACAGCAACACGTATTCTCGCAAGTAACTCATCTACGCTGAACGGTTTTGTCAAGTAATCATCTGCTCCAGCATCAAGAGCATCGATTTTATCTTTATCTTCGCTTCTTGCACTTACAACTATTATTGGATTATTTGACCATGTTCGTACTTTTTTTATTAATTCCACACCATCCATATCAGGCAGACCTAAGTCCAGAATAATAATATCAGGCTGTTTTGATACTGCAAGGAGAATTGCACTTTCACCGTTTTCAGCAGCAGTGTAGTTATAATCATGCGAATTCAAAGTTGTTGTTATTAAATTTCTGATTGCTTTATCATCTTCAATTACAAGAATAGATGTTTTATTCATTAACGTTCACCTCCACAAGCTCCAATGTAAATATAAAGACTGAACCGCTTTTCTTATTATCCTTTACATATATTTCTCCGCCATGAGCAGTAACAATTGATTTGCATAAAGCAAGACCTAATCCTAAACCTCTGCGATTATCGCCTGTACTTGTTCCTGATGTGAAAAACATATCAAAAATTTGTTCCTTGTCAGAATCACTTATACCTTTTCCGTTGTCTGCTATTTCTATTACAACTTTGTTCTTTCTTCTGTATGCAGATATATTGATTTCTGATCCGGGTTCTGTATAGTTTATAGCATTATCTATAATGTTGACTAAAACCTGAATAATCAGCCTTGCATCAACCTTTGCCATTAAAAATTCATCTTTTAAATTAACTGAAATATTATGTTCTGTTTTCTTTCTATTTATATGGAGCAGTGCTTCTGAAATAAGTTCGTCAATGAGTTCAGGGTTTGTTCTGATGCTTAAACTTCCGTTGTCAATTCGTGTAACAGAAAGAAGATTTTCAACTAAATTAATAAGCCACAATGAATCATCATAAATATCATTGAGCATTTTTTTCTGAGAATCCTTATCAATAGAATTTTCATCAGAAAGTAAAATGTTTGCATTTCCCGAAATGCTGGTGAGAGGCGTTCTTAAATCATGAGAAATTGCTCTAAGAAGATTTGCTCTTAACCGCTCTCTTTCTGCCACCATTTGTGTTTCTTTCTGAATCTCATTAAGATTGTATTTTTCAATTGCAAAAGACATTTCATTCAGCATAGCAAACAACAATGAACGCTCAAACGGATAGATTTCATCTTTACTTTTTAAAACTATACCTATTACGGCTAAAACATTACTTCTGTTGCTTACAGGCAAATACCAAACTTTCGCACCAGGCAAAGTATCCGTTGATGCACCGGCAGTTTTTTTATTATTTAAAACCCATGTAGCAACTGCATGTTCATCAGCGTTTGTATAAATACCATCAAGTGGATTATCCTCATTATTTATAACATACGGTGGCAATAGCTGCTGATCCTTAGCCAAATAAAATATTACAGGTTTATCCACAAGCTTCATAACCTGTGAAGCAGATTTTTTTATAATTTCATCAATATTTTTTGATCTTTGCAGTCTTTGGCTTGTTTCAAGCAATACTTCCGTTCTATGGGCATTTATAGCCGAAATTTTTGCTTGGTTTTTCACATGCCTTGTAAGTGTACTTGTAATCAACGAAGATGCCAGCATAACAATAAATGTGACAGGGTAGCCTTTATCATATACATTGAATGTATATCTGGGTTCAGTAAAAAAGAAATTGAAGGATAGAATCCCCAAAAGCGAAGAGACAATCCCATAAAACTTGCCTTTCGTTAAACTTGATATCAACAATACTCCAAGAATGTATACAGTAATCGTGTTTATTTCGCTGAAATCAAGCAGATAAAAAACGTATCCAATAAACGTGCAAAGTGCCATAAAACCTAATGTGATTAAGGTATCTCTTAACGTGAATACAGGCATTTTTATGTTAAGACTTTTCTTTTTATATGGTTTTGATTTATTATCAGGAATAACGTAAATATCTAAATTTGGTGCAATTGAAGTTAACTTTTCAATAAAATTCTGACGACGTATCAAAAAGCGTTGTTTGTTAACTGAGCGTCCGATAATTATTTTTGAAATACCACTAATTTTTGCATACTCAGAAATCTGATAAGGTACATCCTCACCATAAACTGTTGCAATTCTTGCACCTAATTGTTCAGCCAGCTTTAAATTATCACGCAGACGTTCACGGTTTTTCTGGTCAAGTTCTCTTGTATTAGGCGTTTCAACAAAAAGTGCTGTAAAGTTTCCGTGAAATGCATTTGCCATTCTTGCCGCTGCACGAATTACTTTTGCATTTGATGGTGAACTGCTAAGGCAAACAAGAATATGTTCAGATGTGAAATAATCATTATTCAATGACGTTGCCTTATTGTTTTCGACCTCTCTTGTTACTCTGTCCGCAGTACGCCTAAGTGCAATTTCACGTAGAGCTACAAGATTTTCATGGCTAAAAAAATTGCTCAACGCTTTTTGTGCTTGGTTTTCTTTATATATTTTACCTTGCTTTAATCGTTCAATTAAAGCGTCAGGCTCAATGTCTACAACTTCAACCTGAGAAGCTTTATCGAAAACTCTGTCCGGAATTCTTTCTTTCACAATAACATGAGTAATAGAAGCAACAATATCATTCAAGCTTTCAAGATGTTGCACATTTACAGTCGTATAAACATCTATTCCGGCATTTAAAAGCTCATCAATATCATCATATCTCTTTGTATGACGACAGCCCTCTGCATTTGTATGTGCAAGCTCATCAACCAAAATCAACTGTGGCTTGCGTTTCAGTGCTCCATCCAAATCAAACTCATTCAGTGTAATTCCTTTATATGTTACTTTTTTCAGAGGAAGTTGTTCGAGATTTTCAAGTAATGCTAATGTTTCTGGTCGTGTATGAGGTTCAACATATCCAACAACCACATCAACTCCCGATTTTAAAGCAGTATGAGCGGCATCAAGCATTGAAAAGGTTTTTCCTACTCCTGCGGCATATCCAAAGAAAATTTTAAGTTTTCCCCTATGAATCGTATTTGTATCTGTTTTCATCTTTTTCAATAATTCATCAGGATCAGGACGATTGCAGATATCGCTCATACTTTTCACCTCTTTTTATTTTAAAATACCGTCAAGTGCAAGATTGACTTTAAGCACATTTACGGTTTTCTCACCGAAAATTCCTAAAAACCTGCTCTCCGTATATTTTAACACAATTTCTTCAACTTGGGTAGTACTTATTCCACGAGCTTTTGCAATTCTTTCAATTTGATATTCTGCAGCGGCAGGAGATATATCTGGATCAAGACCGCTGCCTGAACAAGTTACTAAATCAACGGGAATTGGTGTATCGTC
>CALMUA010000140.1 GCA_937872775.1 uncultured Ruminococcus sp. | reverse complement strand
GACGTGTGCTCTTCCGATCTTATTAATAATTAATAAGTTTATAATCTAAAACTAATTTAATATGCAAAAAAATATAGTGAAATCAATCAGACATTGACACAATACATAATAAAGGCAAAATCATAAATTTAAATATGTGCAATTGTCCAAACTTTTCGAAATGTTAGTAAAAACTCTTGATTTTTTATATTAACTTGCTAAAATATAATTAGCACTCAACAATAAAGAGTGCTAATCAACTGAATGAATTTCAAAAAAATTCTGATTTAACTATTATCAAGGAGGAAATATATCATGAACATTAAACCATTGGCAGACAGAGTTGTAATTAAAATGACTGAAGCTGAAGAAACTACAAAAAGTGGAATCATATTAGCAGGTTCTGCAAAAGAGAAACCACAGGTAGCTGAAATAGTAGCTGTCGGACCGGGAGGAGTAGTTGACGGTAATAAAGTTGAAATGTACGTAAAACCTGGTGATAAGGTTCTTACAAGTAAATATTCCGGAACAGAAGTTAAGGTTGATGGCGTTGAGTATACAATCATTAAGCAGGAAGATATACTTGCAATAGTTGAATAATTTAATAAAAATAATATAAAAAAGGAGTCTTAACAATGGCTAAAAATATTTGTTATGGTGAAGAAGCTAGAAAAGCTTTACAATGTGGTATTGATAAACTCGCAGATACAGTAAAGATCACATTAGGACCAAAGGGAAGAAATGTTGTTCTTGATAAAAAATTCGGAGCTCCGCTGATTACAAACGATGGTGTTACAATTGCAAAGGAAATTGAACTTGACGATGCATTTGAAAACATGGGCGCACAGCTTGTAAAGGAAGTTGCCACAAAGACAAATGATGCAGCAGGTGATGGTACTACAACAGCAACATTGCTTGCACAGGCTCTTATCCGTGAAGGTATGAAAAATATTGCAGCTGGTGCAAATCCGATGATAGTAAGAAAGGGCATTTCCAAGGCAGTTACAGCAGCTGTAAATTCAATAATTGAAAATTCCAAGTCAATTGATGGAAGCGATGATATAGCAAGAGTTGCTACAGTATCTTCAGCTGATGAAACAGTAGGAAAGCTCATTGCAGAAGCAATGGAAAAGGTTACATCAGACGGTGTTATTACTATAGAAGAAAGCAAGACTGCTGAAACATACAGTGAAGTTGTAGAAGGTATGCAGTTTGACCGTGGATATATTTCACCATATATGGTAACAGATACAGACAAGATGACAGCAGTAATTGATGATGCATATGTTCTTATTACAGATAAGAAGATATCCTCCATCCAGGATATTCTCCCACTTCTTGAGCAGATTGTTCAGGCTGGTAAAAAGCTTGTTATTATTGCTGAAGATATTGAAGGCGAAGCACTTACAACTCTTGTACTCAACAAACTCAGAGGTACATTTATATGCGTAGGTGTAAAGGCTCCTGGCTTTGGTGACAGACGTAAGGAAATGCTAAAGGATATTGCAATCCTTACAGGTGGCGAAGTTATTACTGATGAACTCGGACTTGATATAAAGGAAACAAAAGTCGAACAGCTCGGCCGTGCAAGACAGATCGTTGTTCAGAAGGAAAATACAATTATCGTTGACGGTGCTGGTTCAAGTGAAGAGATCAAGGAAAGACTTGCTCAGATCAAGGCTCAGATTGAAGTTTCAACATCTGACTTTGATAAAGAAAAACTTCAGGAAAGAGTTGCAAAGCTTTCAGGTGGTATTGCAGTAATCAAGGTTGGTGCTGCTACAGAAATAGAAATGAAAGATAAGAAACTCAGAATTGAAGATGCTCTTGCTGCTACAAAGGCTGCAGTTGAAGAAGGTATTGTTGCCGGCGGCGGTACAGCTCTTATCAATGCTATGCCTGCAGTTGAGAAAATTATTCCATCACTTGACGGTGACGAAAAGACAGGTGCAAGAATAGTGCTTAAGGCTCTTGAAGAACCTGTCCGTCAGATTGCTATCAACGCAGGTCTTGAAGGCAGTGTAATAATTGATAAGATCAGACGTTCACGTAAGGTTGGCTATGGATTTGATGCATACAATGAGCAGTATGTTGATATGATACCTGCAGGTATTGTTGACCCTACAAAGGTTACACGTTCTGCATTGCAGAATGCAGCATCTGTTGCAGCAATGGTACTCACGACAGAAAGTCTTGTAGCTGATGCCAAGGAAGAAAATCCGGCTCCTCCGATGATGCCACAGGGCGGCGGAATGGGCTTTTAATAAATAACTTTAATTTTAAAAATATATGTCAGTAATATGTCCCCACGATCAGATTGATGACCGTGGGGACATATTTTTTATTTTCGTGAAAAATCTTCGTGCTCGGCTTTGATCCTTTGCTTATTGTTGTACATTTCCTGATCTCCTCGTGTTATGACGTCCTTTATGTTCAGATCCTTGTCTTTTTCAAACTGTGCGAATCCGACTGCTACTGAGAACGGATAACCATTATCTTTTTCCATTTCTTTTTCAAGTGTGTTATTTATATTCTGCTGAAGGGAAATGTTTGAGAGACATACAAATTCATCACCGCCGATTCGGTATACAATTCCTTTGCTGCCTGTTGCTGTAAGAAGTACTTTTGCACACCTTACAATAGCTTCATCACCTTTTTCATGTCCGAAGGTATCATTTATGTATTTAAGAAAGTTTACATCACATGCTACTATATGCAGATCAGTACATAATTTTACGTTGTTCTCAAGGATACCTATCTTTGTTTCATATGCATTTCTGTTTAGTGCCTGTGTCATTACATCTGTATCAGCAAGCTTAAGAGCCTTCTTGGTCTTTTTGCGCTTTGTTATTATCAGATGACTTATAAGGCTTATGATAAGGAATCCAAGGAATGAGCACGAAATAATAATTACAGTGTTGATTCTTGCTTTCATCTGTGCAATTGTAGAATCGATAATCTGAACATTGTCAATGTAAAATGACATGAGGTCATTGGCGGTAGGGAAATCTACGTTGTCTGTCTGAACATACATAAATACATTTTTTGCATTTTGAGGAAGTGTATAATTGCCTGATATTTTAGACCAGCTGTTTTTCTGTATTTTTTTACTTGCTACTGTTTCATATTTTGTGTTTCCTTCTATATCATATTGAAGCTGCAGTAAAAATGTATGGCTATCATCGTATTCTGTGCCGTTATACATTACATAAGCGGAGTACGTATAGCTTGTAGCTCTTTTTATAGTATCTATATTTACTATAGGACCATTCCATACAAGATTCCGGTCTGTAGAGTAAAGAGAATATTTTCTTGAACTGCTGTAATCATCGGTACGTATTACTCTTATCTCACCCCGAGCAAACCAGTTTTCAAAGCCGCTTTCAAAGTCAAAAGAAAATTCATTATTTTCTTCTGCTTTTGCTGCTTCTGTGAATCTTTCCGTAGGTTCACCGGTGAGTGTATAATTATCTATATTAAAATCAAGAGTTTCGTTCGACGACTCAAAATATACTACTGTAGATACTGTATCTGCAGGGATAATAAGTTTACCTACGGCTTCGGTCCATTCAAGAGGAGGCACATCAACGGAAGCAATATTATTAAATGTTGTTGTACCATTTGAATTTACAAGTTTAACTGACATCAGAACTGACTGAGTACTGTCACTCTGATTATATATCCATCCTGTTGATATATAATCCTTGCCTGGTATAACCTCGGATGAAATATTAAGTGAAGGACCATGCCAGTATAAAGAACGCTCTGTAACAGAAAGACTGTTTTTACCGGAATAACTGTTGTCATAATCTATTGACAGTACGCCTCCTCCCATTGATGCCCATCCATCTACTCCGGTTTCAAAATCAGAATTGATAAGACATTTTGTCTCAGCTGAAACAGGAGCAGGAGCAGGAGAAAGTAAAAGCAATATCAATATAGCAAATGTAGATATTAAAGATAACATACTATGTTTCATATTATTCACCCCTTTAATTAAAAATTTCCCAATCCCGCTCTTATGGTTTACAATATTATTATAACATTTCAGTTCGTATTTGTCTATATGTATATTAAAAAATAAGAAACATTTATTAATATATATATAATCCTGAATTATTCACCAAGCGCCATAGCTGTGTAAATAATTTCTA
>CALMUA010000139.1 GCA_937872775.1 uncultured Ruminococcus sp. | reverse complement strand
ATAGGTGGGAATGTCGTCGGCGATAGGTGGGAATGTCGTCGGCGATAGGTGGGAATGTCTTGACTTTCACCCACTTATATGATATAATTATATTTAGAGGTGATAAAAATGGCTAGAAAAGAAGATATTACGGCACTTGACGGCAATTTGAATAATACATATCTTGTTCAAAAAAGTGAGCCGTTGCGTCTGATGCGGACTGTTCCTTTTGACCTTGGTGAATTGAAAATTCTTGATACATATCTTTCACGAATTAACTCCCATGATGAAACATGCCGTACAGTAACGTTTACCAAAGCTGAATATGAACAGCTGATGGGACTAACAGACACACGTCCTCAGACCTTGAAAAAATACATAAAATCCATGCTCCAGAAAGTTGTTGACGTTCCAACCGAAAAAGGATATAAGATGTTTTCATTGTTCACTTGTGCAACCTGTGAAAAAAATGAATATGATCAATGGACTATTACTCTTTCTTGCTCTGAAGATGCAAAGCAACTATTTTTCAATATAGAACAGCTTGGTTACTTACAATATGAACTTAAAAATATTCTTTCTCTAACAAGCAAGTATAGCTTTTTACTGTACTTGTATTTACGAAAAGAACGTTATCGGTTAGACTGGGTTGTTCCTCTCAACGAGCTTAGAGAACAGCGACTTGATATTAAAAACAATGAATATTATAAGGAATTCAAGTGGTTTAATAAAGAAATTCTCAAAAAAGCAATTGCAGAGGTCAATGAAAAAACCGATATAACATTCACTTATAGCACAGAAAAGCAGGGCAGACGAGTAACAGGTATAAGATTTCAACTTATCAAGGAAGTTTCTGAAATTGATGAAAACCAGCTTACATTTGATGATGTTCCTAAACATGAATATGATATTGATGACAAGCTGGGATTGCTTGCGGAAGCTGTCAAAAATGAATTTACTCCAACACAAATGAATGAAATTTTTGAAACAATATGCTTGCTCCGTCTTCCTGATCGTGAAGATCTTGGAACTGACCTTGCACGTTATCATTATTTAGCTAAGAAATACGCAAAGCTTAATTCTGCCGATGAACGCAACAAAGAAAAGGGAAAACCGATAAAGAATAGGTTCAATTATTTCCTCAGACTTATACAAGGTGACATTGATAACAAAGATAGCACCGAAAAAGTAGACGTTCCAGAGCAATCATATGATATTGATAAATTTGATCAATTTGCTGTTACATTCAGTAAAAACACCAAAAAAAATAAATAAGTGTGTCACTGTGACACTCCAAAAATTAATCTGGTATGTCCCAATGGCACACAAAAAAGCAGTCTGTTACCCTCACTAAGTTCCAGACTGCCTTATACACATCATACCTCGGAAGGTCTGATATTGTAATTATACAGCCTTTCAGACCTTTCGTCAACCGAAAGGACGAACATACATGACAACATTTATTTCAATATTGTTTTCTCTTGGTTGCTTTATTCTTGTGGTTAAGGCAATTGAAAGAGATACACACACAACAGATAATAAAACTACTGACAAACATGATGATATTGATTTTGTTACAATATCGGAACAGCTTGAACACCTGAACGAACTAAAAGACAACCTCCAGAGTATAGAGGATATGATTACCGAAATAGAGATATGCCAACCGGAAGAACGTGCTACAGCTATCAATATTTCAATGCCGACTAATAACACTGGTATTCAGATCGTAGCCAACAATTCATCTGATGAGGTTTTAAAACTGCTACATAAAGAACGTCAAAAACTCCGCTCCTCTCTCACCAATGAAATTAAAAATCTTCAATACCGTTGTAACGGAAACGATAACGGAAACATTGAAGATCTGAACAGGGGAGGGGCAAAATGAAAGAAATAAAATACTGTCAGAAGTGCGGATTGATAATTTCTAACATAGAAAATTCAGATTATTTTTCGCATATAAGCATTAAATATTGCTCCGATTGTTCCAAAAAAATAGAACGTGAAAAGACAGCTGCCAGAGTGGCAGCACTCCGAAAAAGAAAAAAAATTAAAGATAAGTTTCGTGATGAGCAGCTTATTCTTCTGCAACAGCAGAACGAACTACTTGAAAAACGTATTATTCAGCTTAGGGAAGAAATCGCACATCACTGAAAATAAAAAGACCAGGGAATATTACTCCTTGGTCTTTTTTTCAGCATTATTATGATTGTTTCTTGTTATCTGCCCATATGAAAGGCTACAAGGCTCGTTACAAGGCTTGTACGATTGTAGACAGGGAATTACACTCTTTTACTATAAGGCTCTGTAAATGGCTTTGTAGTTGCTTACAGAGCGTTTTATTTTTCAATGCCGTTTCATCAGGCTTTAATTTTTAGTGTAATACATCGTAATACACTGTAATACTTGTATTACGTGTTACACTACAGCGTGTTACAGTGTGTGTTACATAATATCAATTCTTATTTTTCATTACATTAACAATAATTCTGATAACGATATATCCGGCATAAAAGAGTAGGGCGAATATGAATAGATTAAGCTTTATTAGGTTCTTTATTGGGTCTGCCAGATAAACTATTAGTATCAAGTCTATCAGTACCATGCTAACTGCTCCGATGTTCCAGAACGTCCATGTTTTATATTGCAGTTCTGAAATCAGCTTGTATATTCCAAAACCAACAGCACCAGCTATCAGCACCCACAAGCCTATATGTATAACCATTTGCAAGATATTATTATCAACCTTTTCAGAAAGCTTTATAAAGCCATTATTTGCGGTTCTGAATGCTCCTTGAATAAAACTCCATGCACTTCCTAAAAACGTCTTAAAATCGGCTCTGATTAGTTTATTCTTAATCGTAGCAATGATTGTTATAATGATACTGTACGCTAATGCTCCATAGGTGATACATTTCAGTTGCTCCAGCTTGTAAGTATACTCTTTCTGATTGCACTTTGTACACTTCGGCTCTATCTTCACAACCTCTTTTTCCTTAACTTTGATTGCTGGAGGTTTCTTGCGTTCATTCTCCAGTGCCTTTATTACTATGCTTATTTTCTCGGAAATACTTTTTTCCTCATAATTTTTTTCAATTTTTGAAACAATGCTATTCAGATCATCTTGTTCTTGGCTTGTAAGTTGGTTTTTCTTTTGCTGGTTCAATTCTGTTTTTAGGTTCTGCAACTCCTGTTCCTTTTTGGTTTTCTCTTTCTCTATCTCGCTCATGCTCAATATTCGACTTTTCAAGTTCTCGTTTTCGGTGTTCAATGTCTGCATTAATGAGTTCAGCTTGTCTATTTCTGATTGCATCTTCAATACTGCTTGTGTCGGTTCTTGGTTCTGTTTCAGTTCTTCCTCTCTCTTTTTCTGCATTTCTTCTCGTAAGCTCATGTATATACTCCTTTCCAAACTCTGTCCCTAATCGTCTTTGACCGTCAAAAAACTTTCTGTTCCCTTTCGGTTTATATTCTAAGATTTCCTCTTTTTCACCTTTTCGTGTCCTGGTCACAATTTGAGTTTCTACATTGTACTTTTCATTCAGTTTCTTTCTGAAATCATCAAGGCTAATTGCATTTTTACTTACTTCTATGATTTGTCTTTTTAGGTTTCCTTGCCATGACTCTTTCCCTCTGATCTCAGCATCATTTATTTTTTCCTTTGCCCTTTTCTCAAGTGGCTGAATGGAATTAATAAGATTATTTTGTTGACACAGTTCATTGCTGGTTCTCCTTAATTGCCACAGGCTCTTATTGTCTGCTCTGTACTTCTTGCCGTTCTCCAGACTTACAGAGTTTACAACGAAGTGATTATGAATATGTTCTTTATCTTTATGAGTGACCACCAGTACTTCAAAGCCTTTGAAATTTTTTTCAGCAAATTCAACCCCTATTTTATGAGCTTGTTCATGTGTCAATTTTTCATTATCTTTAGGGGAAAAAGATTGTATTATGTGATAATATTTTCGGTCATTCTGGTTTTGGTTTTTATTATAAAATGCATTTGTGATTTCACATTGTTTTGCAAAATCTTCACAATCGCAATTTGTAGCACTTATTAATTTTTCTTCCGTCTTATCTTCTTGTTTTAGATATTTTTCAAGTTTGCCAACATTAGCTTTACTTGACATTCTCTTAATAACTGCCATTACTTTTCCCCCTTTGATAATGTGATAATGCCAACATCAAATCATTTACTTTTGCAAATTCTTCTTTTATCTCTTTTAGCTCTTTATCTGCATTTTGAAAAATACCGCCATTCAGATTTTTAGAAATTTGATTTATATTGACACCTATTCTTTTCAATTCTGTTAAACTTTCATTTAGTCCGTCAATAACAATTATCTTTTTCCGAGTGATGCACTTTATAAGAAAATTAGTTTTTGACAATTTAGACTTACTCACCTGTTCTAAAAATGTCTGATATTCTTCATCAGATAATCTAATAATTATTTGATGATTTCTTTTTCTATTCGCCATAATTTTTCACTCCTTTATATCATCTGGTGATGATATATTTTTTTAAAAATGGAATTTTTAAAAGGGGTTTCCACAAGGGGTTTACCCCTTTGGCCAGAACAACG
Source organism: uncultured Ruminococcus sp. (assembly GCA_937872775.1). Lineage (GTDB taxonomy): Bacteria > Bacillota > Clostridia > Oscillospirales > Ruminococcaceae > HUN007. The sequence goes on along the minus strand of CALMUA010000139.1, from coordinate 4,097 downwards.
AAACGTAGTGAAGTGGTGACAATGATAGACACGAAGTGGCTATACATTGGCGGTTCTGGCTCTCCTTATACTGAGGATAACACACAAGCCTCGCTCTCCTTATACTGAGGATAACACACAAGCCTCGCATTTGTCAATCATTTCAGCTTTGAACCGAAAAGAAAAGCCACTTTTTATAGTGGCTTTTTATATAGAAATTATATTGAAATCAGATATGAAGATAATAAAAAAGTTGCTCTATGCGGTTTAGCATAGAGCAACTTTTTTATGTGTTGACGGATAAAGAATATTTTATTGATTTGATGAATTGTTATTTTTCAGTTTGTTCTGAATTGGTGACAAGTCTTTATTTGCAATTGCTCTTTTTAAGTCTGATAATGACATACCATTTTTATTTAAATCTGCTTTCAGCTCTTTCAATTCTCTTTCGTTAATTTCTTTTTTGTATTTACTCACTCTGTCACTTTTCGCTTTAATCTGATTTTCGATTTTTGCCTTTTTCTCTTTCAGGCTCTGTATTTCGTTTTCTTCTTTTTCGATTTTTGCTTTTAATTCTTCATTGTTCATTTTTTCACTTCTCCTGTTGTCAATAGTTCCTGATAATTTGAAAATGCTCTGTCTTCCCAATACTTAATTTTTGTAATTCTGCTATATCCACTTGGGAAGATACAAACAACATCTTGCATATATGCAAATTCTTCTGGTTTCATAATTCGCTTTTCTTCGGTTGTGGTACTTACTCCGCTACCGCTACCAATTCCAAAATTGTCTGTGTTGGTACTGCTCGACTTTTTCTGTTTGTCATACGTTCCGACTAAATCACTGCACCATTTCTGTGTCGCTGGTTCGCTGGCTTTTAAGATTGCTTTGTATGTACAGTTATCGCAGATACTTCCCGCCTGTTTTTCTCCGTAGATTACATCAAGCTGATTTTTGGATTGAACATAAAGCATGATTTCAATTTTCTTACTTCTAAGAGTTGCAAGTCCTGTGGAAACACTCTCGATCTTGCCCAGACGTGGAAACTCGTCCAGCATGAAAAGTATAGGATCAGTATTATCATTCTTTCTTTGTTCAAAGAATTTACAGAACTGATTAACAATCATAGTAAGTAGTGACTTCCATTGTTCAAGCTTGTGTTCCTCGATACAGATGAACACATCAGAGCCACTTTCAAGATCATTCGGTGTAATTGCATCGGTGGTGTTTCCTAATGCTCTGATTAGGTCTTTATTTGTTGCGAATGGGGTTATATTGATTGATACTTCGGTAAATACTCCGCTCAATGTTTCGTCTGCCATATCGGCAAAGGTTGACATATAAATGATTGCATCTTTGTTTTCGCTCTCCATAATCTCGGCTACAAGGCTTTTAGGTGACTGCGATTTTATCGCTATCATGGTATCAGAGAAATTTTTATCCTGATTGTAGAAGTACAGAATTGCTCCGCATAAATAATCCCTTGCATTCTTAATCCACATCGGTTCTTTTACGTCTGCTGGAAGTGGTATTATGCTTTCTGCGATTTCATGTGCAGTGCTGCATAGATCATCTGTCATTTCCAGCACGTAAAATGGATTGTAACCGCAAGAGTGAGCATCAGAGGGATTGAATACTTTTATCATGTCCTCGCCCCTTGCAATTTTCGTCTTTTCGTAAAGTTCCCCTTTGATGTCGATAACAAATGCTCTGTCTTTCCAACTCATAAGGGTAGGTATTGCAACACCACTACTCTTTCCGCTACCAGCTCCACCGATAACAAGTGCGTGTCCGTCTTCCTGTTCTTTCTTTGTTACGTATGTACTTCCCTTTTTACCGAATACCATACCGCTTATATTATCTGCATTATCAGTGTTCAGATCTGCAATAAATCCTTTTTCATTTTCGCCCTTCAGACGTTTGCTAAGAACCGAAAAACCATATACAACAAGGTTTTTTGACTTTTCTTTCTTAATCTTGCAGTAAATATTCAGTGCTATCTGTAGCAAGGTACATATTACCGCAAGAGTAAACAGTCCCTTTCCGCCCAGGAGTAAAGGGATCCAGTATAAAACAAGCATCCATTCCAAACCCAGTGCATGACCTATTTTCACGCAAGGCTTAAACAACACCTTAAAGATTGAAAATAATATTTTCAGTACGCCCATTCCTAAATCCATATGTTTGTCCCCCTATCTCCCTCTTGTCCTTGTTTGTGGCTTTATGGTTCTGCTTACTGTCTTTTTCTCACTGTAAGAATTTTTTTCTTTGACAGAAACAGAAGATCTCTTTTCTGCATTGATTTCTGATAGTCTGACTTTGCAAATATCTGCTTTGGCTTTCAGATCTGAAAGACCTTTTTCAACTTTTTCACGGAATGAAGTTTCAATCTGCTTTTTATTCTGCATTAATTTTGGCTTTTCTTTTGTGATTTCCAGTGTTTCACACACTTTCTTTTCAAGTGATTGCTTGGTGGTTTCGTATTTCTCGACAATCCTTTTGTCTTTTATGCTGTCAAGGTTCTTATTGACCTTGTTCAATTGTTCAACATTGTTCCTGAGTGTTTCATAAGTCTTGATTGTCTGCTTACATTCGCCCTCTGTAAGCTCCTTGCTTTCAGCTCTTTTCTGCATCAGCTCCTTAGACATTCTTACAATGTCTTTAACGCTATCAGCCATTATATGTACACTGGTTTCAGCTATTCTTATGCTCTGGGTAACAATATCATTTCCATGACCGGCAATAGAATATTTTTCTCTTTGCTCGGCTTTCTTCTTTTCAATTTCCTTTCGGAGTTTCTCTTGTCTTTCCCTTTCCTCTCTGGCTCTCTGATCGGCGGCTCCGTGTTCCGCTTCAATACGGCTTTGTTCTGTCTGGCTTACCTGTTCTCTTGCTTGCTGTTCATTCATTTCCTCTTGTCGTTTAGCTTGGTTTTGACGTTCCTTGTCTGCGATTGTCTGTTTCATGTATTTTCTCCTTTCATAAAACTATCGGAAATATCCCTTTTTTCTTAAAAGATACTCTATTTCGTCTTGATGTTTTAGTACTTCCTGTATACCGTCTTGCATTTCTGATACACTGCTGATTGCGTTTCTGGTACGTTCTAAAAGTTCCGTTCCTTGGTTTACTCTGTCAATATCCTCTTGCATGATAAGATGCTGTAAAAGAAATGATTTATCAATCAGATAGTCTATTTTATCTTCGAGATCTTCATATTCTCCATTTAAGTACTTATCATTCAATTCTCTTAGTTGCTTATAATAAGAATCAAATTTTTCGCTCAAAATTTACCCTCCTAACTCCTTTTCTATGTCCGTTTTGCCACGGATAACCGACATATCAACAAGCACCCTCGGATTATCGGTTGCCCGTCCTACAAGCGTTCCCATGCAGTGCCTGACAGCAGACACACTTTAAATACATATTTTTATATATATTTATATACCTAATATTATACGCTTTTTATGGAAAAAGTCAAGTATTAAAGTATGTATATTTATCATAACTAAAATACTTGACCTGACAAAAACACACATCCATAATATGCGGGTATTCGCACTATTGGATATAATAAGCTAAGAAATTCGTTATCAGTTCCGACAGGGTTTTCCCCTCTTTGCTGGCTTTCGCCTGTGCTTTGTCATAAAGGCTCGGAAGGATCGTAAAAGAATAACGCTTTTTCAATTCCCTGTTCTCTAATTTAGGTCTTCCAGCTTTTTTTCTTGTCGGTTCTGCAAGGATATTATCTTCTTTCTTCTCTGATGGTTCTTTATCAGCAACTTTTTTCATTTATTCAACCTCACTTTATTAAATTTTCATAGATTATATATATTATTATATGCACTTTAATTATAAAGTCTATATAAAATATTTTTCTTTGTTTATATATTATTATACGTATTCTAATTATAAAGTCAATATAAACTTTTCAACATATTCAACAACCGACGTAAATACGTGGTTCTCCTTGATAGATAGCTTGATTATAACCTGATTATTTACTTGATTACTTACTTGATTACGGGGTCTTTTAAAGCACGTATTTCCGTCACTTATCCGGTCAATAGGTGGGAATGTCGTCGGCGATAGGTGGGAATGTCGTCGGCGATAGGTGGGAA
>CALMUA010000138.1 GCA_937872775.1 uncultured Ruminococcus sp. | reverse complement strand
AATGTGCAGCATACCCGCATAAATTAATCAGATTGAATTAACTGGTACAAAAAATACTTTTATAATGCTTAAAGAGTTTTAATTTTTTTGCTAAAAAAATAGACAAAACCAATATATTATGATATAATTAATTGAAAAATAAAATTAATTATATCATAGGCAATATGCTGCATAGATTTAAAAAATATATAGAACACTACTAAGTCAGGCTGAAGTGTATATGCTTTATTTATGATTATAAGCAGCAATGCCTGTCTTATCATGTCGATAATGAGGTAAGATTTATATTTTAATTTTTTATTATACAAAAAGGTGATCTTATATGTTAAATATCAGTTCGGTTGAAGAAAGATTAAAGGGCTATCAGCCTATGTGGGAAAATTGGTATATTGACAGTCAGATTTATAACGGGGTGAATTCAAGAGTTTACAAGATAAAACGAAATCGTGACGGTATTAATGAGTATGCTGCTATGAAAGTAGTAACTGTAACGCTTGATGATGATAAGATGTTTATTTCACAAAGTGATGGAATGAAATATCTGAACGATCGATGCAGACAGGCAAAGGTCGAGATAAATAATATGATAAAACTGCAGAGGTCACCATATATTGTGTCGTATTATGATGATGCTGTAAAAGAAATCCTTGACCAGGACAGTGCAAGATGCGGTTATGACATGATGATACGTATGGAATACCTTACTTGTTTCGGAACAAAGATAAGAAATTCTGATAAAGGAATAACTCAACAAGATGTTATTAATCTTGCATTTGATGTCGGGAATGCGTTAAAAGCTGTGCATAAGTGCAATATGATTCATAGAGATATAAAGCCGGATAATATTTTTGTAGATGAAGAAGAAAATTATAAGCTCGGAGATCTTGGGGTAACTAAAAATTTGAATGCTACCGGATATGCATCAACAAAGACAGGAACAGAACCGTATGCTGCACCTGAAGTATGGAGAACTGATAAGTATACGGAAAACGCATATACATATAAAGCTGATATATACTCATTCGGAATTGTACTTTATCAGCTTCTTAATAATAATTATCTTCCCTTTATGAACGATTTTACTCATGATGAAATTGAAAAATCAATTGCACTTCGAATGAGGGGTGAGGCTGTTCCTATGCCTGCAAATGGTGATGAGGGTTTAAAAAAGATAATATGCAAAATGTGTGAGTATGATCCTGATAACAGATATAAGGATATGTCTGCATTTCTCAATGAACTTTCAACAGTAGGGGACAGAGTTTATAATGACAGTTCTGATAGTACAATGACTCTTGATAAAGGAGTAATTTGTGACGATATGATAGCAACTCTGAATGCAAATGATGACGTTGACGATGATCAGAATAATGAACTTATGCCATCGGCATGCAGTGAGGTACCAGCTGCAATTACAGAATCAGCTGATAATCAGAACAATGATAAGGTTAATGATTTAATGCCATCGGTATCACCTGAAATAACAGAATCTGAATTTATGTCTGAGTTTTCCACAAATGCAGAATTACCGGAAGCAGAATTATCGGAACAAATACAGTCAGAGCATGAAGAGACTGCCGTAGCAAGACATAATTTTATTATTCCCTGTGATGGAATATTCAGAAATACAGATTATCGCATATGCAAAGTTAAACATGGTGTTCTTGATATACCGGAAGGATATTGTGAAATAAATAGTTTTACATTTTATGGAATTGAAAGAAATCTTATTACTAAGATAATTATGCCAGAAAGTATAAAAAGAATTAATGAAGCTACATTCAGAGGGTTTATAAATCTTAAACAAATAAATCTTTCTGATAATATTATGATAATAAGAAGAAGTATCTTTGAAGAGTGTCAGTCTCTTGAAAATCTTATCATACCTTTGAATGTAAGAAAAATAGAAGATTATGCTTTTAATGGATGCAAATCATTAAAAACTATTGATATTTACGGATATGTAACCGGAATAGGACAGAATGTATTTGTTGGCTGTGATAATATTACAGTCAGATGTAAAGAAAATTCGTTTGTACATCATTATTGTGTAAAGCATAATGTAAAAGCTGAATTGATTTAATAAAAGGATGTGAATGAAGTTGGCTGTTGAGAGTACTGTTATGTATAAGCCCAAACCGCCTCAGCCGGCAACTGTAGTAATAATCGGAAAACCCGAAGAAGCGATCTATTCAATAAAATTAAACGGAAATCTTACACTCGGAAGGGGAAGTAAGGTTGATATAAAATTAAAATCTCCTATTGTATCAAGAGTCCATGGTCAGTTTACGTGGAATGATTCTGACGGGTGTTATTACTATATGGACTGCAACAGCATGAACGGCACATTTTTTAACGGTGAGCTTATGGAGAAAATGAATGAGCGTGGCTCCAGAGCTGTAAAACTTGACGATGGGAATATACTGCGCATTACAAGGCGAAATCTTGATAACCCACATCCTGATGCTATAATGATGATATACAGTACAAGTTTTTCTGTAAATGATAAATGGTTCAGATGCAAAATATCTGGAAATGTACTGCGTTTTAAAATAGGCAGGGCTGATGATTCGTTAATAAAGATTGATGATATCAGAGTATCTAAAAATCATGCATTTGTTGAATTTACTGATGGTGAATGGTATATCACTGATACCGACAGTAAAAACGGTGTTTTTATAAATGGTGAACAAATTACAGAAAAAACAATGATAAATGCCAGGGATGTTATACGAATAGTTGATACTACGCTTATATTTTTCGGGGATGAATTTGTATATAATATTACTAAAGAAAACGGAGCAAGCCTTAGTATAAATATTATTGAAAAAAATGTAGGTACATTAAAGAGGAAAACTCTTTTAAAGGATATAAAACTTGATGTTCAGTCAGGTGATATGATGCTGGTACTTGGGGGTGCAGGTGCCGGAAAAACGACATTTATGAAGGCTGTACTGGGTGAGAGTAAGGCAAAGGGTAAAATACTTCTGGATGGTCAGGATTTTTATAAATTTTATAAAGTTCTCAAATATAAAATAGGTATTGTACCACAGTTTCCTAGCATCAGGGACAGTGAGAAGGTTTCAGATATTGTTACTGATGCAAGTAAAATGAATCTCAATCCGGATCTTTCTGACGAAGAAAAAGAAAAAATTATTGCGAAAGTCAGGGATACATATTCACTTAATGAGATCTGGGACAGTTATTACGAAAGAATAAGCGGGGGTCAGAAAAAGCGTGTAAGCATTGCAATAGCCACATTTAATAATCCAAGTTTGTTTTTTCTTGATGAGCCTGATTCGGGTCTTGACTATGCAAACAGAAAAAATGTTATGGAGGCACTTAAAACTACAGCTAATCAGAATAAGATGGTAATGGTAATTACACACGCTCCTAATGATGCAGCTGAATTATTTACAAAGGTAATGGTCCTTGCTAAAGGTGGAAAAGAAAATGTAGGACATATTGCTTTCTGCGGAACTGTAGATGAAGCTGTTAAATTTTTTGAAGTAGATAATTTACAGGATATTGTAGTAAAAATAAATTCAAAAAGTGAAGGCGGAGAGGGCAGAGCAGATGAATTTATTAATAAATATATAGTTCTAAGAGGTATAAATAATGGAAACTAAAAGAACATCAAGAGTCGGACAGACAGGCATATATGTTGCAAAGCATTTCAGAATATTTCTGCATGAAAAGGGCTGGAGCTTTATAGTTTTTGGCGCTATAATATCATGGCTTGTAGCATCTGTGGTCGGTAAAAAAATGTTTAATACATATGACAGTACAAAATCCGGTTTTTTTGCGATTGTTTCGGCCATAATATGGATAGGCATATTTAATTCCATACAGACAATATGCAAAGAGAGAAGTATTATAAAATATGAACACAGAACAGGACTTCATATAAGTTCGTATGTTATATCACACGTTATTTATCAGGCAGTTATATGTTTTATTCAGACAGCGGTAATGCTTGCAATATTTATGATTTATATTGATTTTCCTGAAGACGGGCTGATTTTTTCATCACCTATACCTGAATATTTCATTACAATATTTCTTATGCTGCTTGCATCTGATGTAATGGGAATAGCAATCTCTTCAATTGTACGTACTTCTAATGCAGCAATGACAGTAATGCCATTTGTACTTATCCTTCAGCTTATCATGTCAGGAGTACTTTTTTCTCTTAGTGGTTTAACTAAAAAGGTAGCTTTTTTTACAATAAGCAAATGGGGTATGCAGGCATTAGGAAGTATAAGCGATATGAACTCACTTCCCTTAAGCATAACGCTTGAATACCCTCAGATTAATAGTGTAAGTACAAACCCAGCATATGAAGCTGCATCAGAGCATATTCTTAAAGTGTGGGCTATATTTATTTTATTCACTGCAGTATTTACCTTAATAAGCATTATAAGTCTTGAATTTATAGATAAGGATAAATAAATTTATTTAAAGTAACTTATTCATATTCAGGCCGGAAACAGCATCCAATGCTGATTGTTGTAGTCAGTGTCAGATAATCTATTGACTGATTACAAAATAAAAACCGGCTTTAAAGCCAGTGACACTCTGTCTAAGTTATACTGATAAAAGGATGATGATAAATGGTTGAGTCAGGCAATAAGGAAAACAACAGAAGTCTCAATATTTCTGTTTCGACCAACGTGGGAAAATTCAGAAAAAATAATGAAGATAATTTTTATGTAGATGGATATATGACAAACAACGAGGCATTTAACGACTTTACATCAGAGTATAAAATGGATCTGTCTGAAAACAGGATATTTGCTGTATGTGATGGAATGGGCGGTGAAAGCTTTGGTGAGGTAGCTTCTGAATGTGCAGTAAATGTTCTCGATAAATACAGAAAACAAATAAATTCTTCGGCTGATCTTGCTGAGCAGAAAAAGAATGTTGCAGAATATGCAACTGCGGCTAATAACGAAATATGTGATAAAATAACAGCATCAGGCGGAATAAGGGGAGGTACTACACTTACACTTGCATGTATTCAGAATAACATAGTTTCAATGTATTACCTTGGTGACAGCAGAATATATCTTTTAAGAGACAATGTTATAACAAGGATTACACGGGATCATACAGTTGCTTATCAGAAGATTGATGCTAATATTTATACAGAAGAAGAAGCAGAGAAGAGTCCGGATGCACATAAGCTTACACTGTTCCTTGGTGTTGATACGTATAAGGCAGGCATAAAGGCAGAATATGCAGGTGCATTTACTTTAAAGACCGGAGATAAATTTCTTTTGTGCACAGATGGGCTTACAGACATGTGTAGTAATGATGAAATAAAACAGATACTTGATATGGATTGTGTCAATACTGCAAAAGAACTTGTTGATTCAGCACTTGACAACGCGGGAAGAGACAATGTGACTTGCATTGTAATAGAAGTAATATAAAAATATGTCCCCATCTCTGAAGAGGTGAGGGACATATTTGTGCTGTTTTAAATTATCAGATTGGTGTTAAAATATGGTAATAAACTGTTTGAAAAAATCTCCGTAACAAAAAAGACATACGCCTTAATGTTACAGAGTCTTTTCACATATAAGCGTTGAAATATCTTTATTATTTTCGTAGTAAGATGTAATCGCAGCTCCATTGTAATTTTTTGTGAATGTTTTTAATGCATTAAGTCCAATATAAATGCATGATGCAAGACCCAGAAGCGTAAGGAGAAATATTGAAATTCCTATAGCAAAATAAAAACGTGGATGCTTTTCCTCTTGTTCTAACAGGAATTTTTCAGATGACGAAATCCCTGTATCAGGCATCTGAGATTCTTCATGCTGATTTGGAGGTTCCGGTTCTTTTTCATTTTTTGGTGTGGAGATTTCTTCTTTTATTTCAATCTTATTTATTTTCCTTGTTTCTTCAGGTATAAGGCTGCTGCTTGCCGGCTGATTATTACATATGCTTTTGTATGATATATAATCACAGATTTCAGGCTGAAGGTGTATATGATGAAAATTGTGAGGTACAGATGAGACACTGATATTTTTTGATGCAGCTTTGGTTTTTGATGTGGATTTTTTAGCGCACTGATCTGATAAGACAGGTTTTTTGATATCTGGATTTCTGCAATCTGCAGATTGTGAATCTGGAATACTATCTGTTTTAATATCAGGTGTAATTAAATCAGCTTCGCTGGAATTTAATTGTACAGCAACAGGTACTTTAACATCTGAAATTTCAGATGCATTTTTTTTGTTATCAGAATTTGTAAAGTTAGCTTTTTTTGCATAAGATGAATGTAAAATTTTATTTTCAGTGTATGAATCTGATGCAGCGACTTTATTTTCAGGTGAATTATGTGAAATTATCTTCTTTGACCCTGAATCTGATATAGTAATTTTCCGTATATCCGGGGTATGGGAAACTTTTTTCTGAGCATCTGAATTCAAATTAAGCGGCTCATTTGAATTTTTATTTAAAGAATCGATTTTAGTAATATTTTTTTGTGTATCGAATTCTTTAAGTATGGCATCAGCATCTTCTCTTTTTATATTGCTTATGTGATTTCCACTTTTTTTGTTTTCAGCATATGACAATATACCATCGAGTTCATCATTATTTCTGCTAAGCAGCTTGTTTATGAAGTCATTTGTTTCTGGCATTGTTTTTCTCCCATTCTTTTTTATTTGACGAGGGGAAACGCTCTGCATGTATTAAGTAAGCAGGGCTTTCAAATAAGTATTTGCCTGTATTTTAACATATCAATATGCAGCGTATATGCATATTGATATTAAAGCAGGAGATTTGTACCCTTACCTCAATTCCAGTATGAAGCCCGCCGTTTTGAAGGCGGGAAACATATTGCCGGAGTTGTAAAATCCTGCATCTTCATATCAGATCAGCGTATCTGGCCGCTGCCAGTAATAAGGTATTTTACTGATGTAAGTTCTCTGAGTCCCATCGGACCTCTGGCATGAAGTTTTTGCGTTGAAATTCCTATTTCTGCACCGAAGCCGAATTCACTTCCGTCTGTAAATCTGGTTGAAGCATTTACGTAAACCGCAGCAGCATCAATCTCATCCTGAAATCTTATGGCATTTGAAAGATTTTCGGTTACTATGCATTCTGAATGATGTGTTGTGTATTTTGAAATATGTGTTATTGCTTCATCAATACTGTCAACAACTTTTACTGCAATTTTATAATCGAGAAATTCTGTTGCATAGTCATCATCAGTTGCAAGTGCTACACATTCACCGAGAATCTCATTTGTGCGCTCACAACCTATAATTTTTACATTGTGTTCATCGAGTTTTTTCTTTACCATAGGAAGAAAATCTTCAGCTATATCTTTGTGAACTATAAGATTTTCAATGGCATTGCATACGGAAGGTCTTTGAGTCTTGGCGTTGTCAGTAATATTTACAGCCATATCAAGCTGTGCAGATCTGTCTACATATACGTGACAATTTCCTACACCGGTCTGGATAACAGGTACTGTTGCATTTGCAACAACTGAACTGATAAGCCCTGCACCACCTCTAGGAATAAGTACATCAAGGTATTTATCAAGCTTCATCAGCTTGGTTGCTGAATCTCTTGATGTATCTTCGACAAGCTGTATAACGTCTTCAGGAATGCCTACGGAAAAAATAGCAGAGCGCATTATCTCTGTAAGACATTTGTTTGAGTTTATTGCTTCTTTTCCACCTCTGAGTATAACGGCATTTCCAGCTTTCATGCAAAGTGTTGCAGCGTCAACTGTTACATTTGGTCTGGATTCGAAAATTATTCCTATACTACCGAGCGGTACTCTTACTTTTGATATTTTAAGTCCGTTAGGACGTGTAGCGCCGTAATCTATACTTCCTACGATATCTTCCAGATCTATGAGCTTTAATACGCAGTCAGCAATATTTCTGATTCTGTCCGCATTAAGCATCAGTCTGTCCTGCATAACAGCAGATATATTGTTAGCCTGTGCATTCTCTAGATCTGCTTTGTTCTGAACAATAATTCTGTCAGTGTTTTTTATAAGTGCATCTGCAATTGCTTTAAGTGCAGCATTTTTTTTCTGGGTTCCGGCTGAAGCTATATATTTTTCGGCTGCCTTAGCATTTATTCCGAGTTGTTCAACAGTCATAATTTATTTTCCTTTCTGATCAATAGCTTTAAATAATGTTCCGGCTGGTTTATCTTCAAATAAATCATAAAGTTTATCCGGATCGTTTCCATTCATAATTATCATGTCGATTCCAGCACTTGTTGCAATTTTTGCAGCATTTATCTTTGTTGCCATACCCCCGGTTCCGAGTGCCGTTCCGGCGCCTCCTGCGATATTTTCTATGTATTCATTTATTTCATTTACTACCGGAATAAGTCTGGCGTTTTCAGACGAGTGAGGATCAGAGTCAAAAAGTCCGTCAATATCTGACAGAATAATAAGAAGATCAGCTTTTGCAAGCGTTGCTACAATAGCTGAAAGGGAATCATTTTCACCTATCTCAAGTTCCAGTTCATCTATTGCTACTGTATCGTTTTCATTTACGATTGGAATTACACCCATTGAAATAAGACGTTCAAATGTATTGACAATATTCTTTTTCCTCTCTGTTCCAATAATTGTTTTTGTAAGAAGAATCTGCGCTACTGTTACTCCGTAGCTATCAAAAAAATTATCATACATGTACATTAGTTCACACTGACCTACTGCGGCTGCCGCCTGTTTTGACGGTGTGTCTGACGGACGTTCTTTAAGTCCGAGTTTTCCGACTCCCAGACCAATTGCTCCGGAAGAAACCAATACTATTTCTTTTCCTGAATTCTGAAGATCAGCCAGTACTCTTACGAGACCTGTCATTCTTCGTATATTAAGTTTACCTGTTTTATGAGCAAGTGTTGATGTTCCTAGTTTTATTACAATCCGTTTTTTATCTGAAATGCTGGACATTTCGTAACCATTCCTTTCGGCTTTATAGAAATTATTTTTTTGGAGAGTTGACAATGTTTTGGGGCAAACCGTCAAGGTATGATCTGATATTGTTGTTTACTATACCTATAAGACGTTTTCTGGTCTCAAGAGGTGCCCATGCAATATGAGGTGTAATTATGCAGTTGTCAGCATTAAGAAGTGGTGAGTCAGCATCCATTGGTTCATTTACGAGAACATCAAGACCTGCACCTGCAATACGATGAGAGTTGAGGGTTTCTGCAAGAGCAGATTCATCAGCAACAGGACCACGTGATGTATTTATTAAAAATGCATTTTGTTTCATAAGAGACAGTCGTTCTTTGTTTATTATTCCTTTTGTCTTGTCATTAAGAGGACAGTGGAATGTCAGAATATCAGCTTTTCTGAATGCATCATCAACAGATACAAGCTCATACTGACAGTTTTCAGGCTTTGTGCGAGTTGAAATAATTACATGCATATTAAATGCATCTGCGATTTTTGCGACTGCCTTTCCTATGCTTCCGAATCCCACGATTGCGATAGTTTTTCCTGCAAGTTCATATGTAGGATACGGAAACATTGAGAATGTTGGCGAAGTTATCCATTTTCCGTCACAGACATCTGTGTTATAGGCAGAAATTTTACTGTAGTGCTCAAGAATAAATGCAAATACATGTTGTGCTACTGCGTTTGTTGAATAACTGCCTGCATTGCATACTGTAATTCCATATTTATCTGCAGCATCTATATCAATATTGTTGTATCCTGTTGCAAAAAGTCCTATATATTTTAGTTTAGGACATTTAAGCATTATCTCACCAGTTATATGTACCTTGTTGCACAGGACGATATCGCTGTCTTTTATTCTTTCGACAGTTTCCGCATCATTACGCGTAAGGTCATAAAATTTTATTTCACCCAAAGAAATGATTTCCTTGGGTGAAATATCATTGTTCGACACTGTTGACCAGTCAAGAACTGTTGTTTTTAAATTTTTTTTATTCATGTGTACCAATTTCTTTCTGTGACTGGTTGCTATCGCCGTTATTTTTATTGTCATTATCATTATTTTCTTCTTTTGCTGTGGCTTTTTTCTTTTCGATTGACATTATAATAAAAATAAGAATAATAAGAACAGCTTCAAAAATTCCGATAGTATACCGCCATATATTGCTGTCATTAATATAAAGAAGGAGAGTAGAACCTATAGCTGCTGCTGTCAGGAGCTGATATTTAAAACCCTGTCTGTAATATTGGAAAAGGAAAAATGCTACACCAATAATGCAGAAAATAATGTGCTTAGAAAATTCCAGTGGAAAAGTGTTCATTGATTATTACCTCGATTACATATGATTGTTTGTGTCTGAGAGATTTATTGTGCCTATAAATCTGCTGCAGCATGTCCGTAGAAATAAAATACACGTTCTGCGTTTTTATCGTTTGATATAGTATAACATAAATTGTCTTGAATTTCAAGGGGTATAAGGAGATTTTGCTTTATACAGTGGTTTTTTATAGCGCTGATACTTCATAAAATCCCTAAATAAATCAGAGAACTGTTACTTGAGTGCCGATTGCCTTTTTTATATTAAAATTTTCACCAGAAGAAGGTTGAGGAAGCAGTAAATCCTATAGAGCTTGCAAAAACTGATGAAAAATATGAGAGCTCGGCACAGCTTATTTCACAGATGATAAAAGGCGAAAAGGGAAGAGACAGTGTAGTTCTTGAAAACGGTACAGAGTATTACGTTTCATATAAACCTATCTCTTCTGATGACGGATGGTCAATTGCAGTACTTATTCCAAGCGTAAATGTAACCAATCCACTGTACAGCACACTTTTTTTAATGATTGGAATAGGAATAGCTGCTATGGCTATTGCAACTGTATACTATACATATTTCTCTAAAAAGTTAGCTGATCCTATCAATGATATAGTTAAGAGAATCAAGGGGCTTGAAGCCGGTGATCTTAAAACACGTGTTGATGTGAGGAGATATATAGCGGAAGTCGATACTTTATCAGACAGTCTTGGTAATACAATAGCTATTTTATCACAGTATGTTGATGAAATATCAGATGTGTTAAAAGAAGTATCAGACGGCAATCTGAATATAGGAATAATCAGAGATTACAGTGGAGATTTCATACCATTGAAAAATGCAATTAACAATATTGTAAGTTCACTCAATGATGTTATGGTGGAAATCAATAAGAGCAGTTCATCAGTATCAAACGGCTCGGCACATGTTGCAAGTGCATCACTGGCACTGACGGATGGTGTTAATGCACAGAGAACAGCTATTGACGAATTAAGTGTTACTATTGAAAAGATTTCTAAAAAAGTTAACAGCAATGCTGAAAATGCAAGAATTGCAAGTGAGAACTCATCACGTCAGGCAATGCTTATTGAAAGTGGAAATGCTCAGATGAAGCAGATGATGCAGGCAATGAAGGACATCAATTCAACTTCTTCACAGATCGCAAATATAATTAAAACGATTGATGATATTGCATTTCAGACGAATATTCTTGCCCTTAATGCAGCAGTAGAAGCTGCAAGAGCAGGCTCTACAGGAAAAGGTTTTGCAGTTGTTGCAGATGAAGTAAGAAATCTTGCAGCCAAGTCAGCAGAGGCAGCAAAGGTTACAACTTCTCTTATTGAAAGTTCAATTTCAGCTATAGAAAACGGAGCGGAAATTGCTGGTGAAACTGCTAAGACTCTTGAAAAAATAGTTGAAAATTCATCAGAAACTACTAAGCTCATTGAAGAAATATCTGTTGCATCTCAGGAACAGGCAAGTTCAATATCAGATGTTACCCAGGGTGTAGAACAAATTTCAGATGTTGTTCAGACAAATGCAATTGCATCTGAAGGTATAGCAGCTTCTGCAGAAGAACTTTCAACTGAAGCACAGCTTCTTGATTCACTGGTAGGCAGATTTAAAATACATATGGAATAATGATAAAAAGTTTAAATCAGCTTGTTTTATTAATTAAAATGACATAAAATAATTTATGAACAATACGCCATATTCATGCTTCCTTGCTCATAGAAATGGGTGTTTCTCCGTTGTTGATTTCTGAAAGGCTGGGTCATGAAAATATTGAAACGATTTTGAAAACATACTCCCGCCTGTATCCCAATAAGCATAGTGAAGTAGCTGAGAAACTGTCAAAATTGATACAGCTTTAGAAATCTAGTGCGATTTTAGTACGGTTAATATAAAGTGAGTCACTCAAATGGCATATAATAGCCATTTGAGTGACTTTGTTATTTATTCGCATGATAGCCAACAAGTCAAGAATTTTAACTGTATTATACTGAACTACCAACTCTGTGCGGTGTTGCCCTAACCCTGTGTGCTGTCGGCCTAATCACTATATACTGCCTTGATTTCAATTCCACCCTTTACTGCTACCGATATTGTTTCGTCTGTATAAGAAGTAATTTTTCCGTTACTATCCTTGACCTCCCAGCGCACGAAAGATGCTGAATCATTCGGAACTGCGGTAACGGTTATAGGATACGCATCAAAATATCTGCCACTCCAATCATTCTCAGTCAGGGTCAGCGTATTCAGCTTGACACTTCCTTTTGCAACGTCGTTCTGAATTTTGACTTCACTGATTGCGCTGTCAATCCCAAGATTTTGACTAACAATTCTTGGGATTGCTTCTGAACGCTGTATATAGAAATCTCGAATCGTGTCAAAATTTCCGCCACTACTTCCTGTGTTAAAACGAGTTCTTGTATCTGTAATCGGGGTAGCCAGCTTATTGCTCATTTCTTCAATCAGCGTTGTTGTTTTCTCAGGTGCAAAATTGTTGTTCGCAAGGTCCATAATGGTAATGCCAAACTGCTGTGCAAATTCCTGATTTTTCAAGAGAGCTGTGAACATTTTACAATAACCATGCGTATTGGACGCAATGCGTTTGAACGTATCAAATGTAGCAGAAGTATTATCTGAGCCGTAAAGTCCCAGACTGTATTCCGTATCAAACATCAGCATGCGCCATTTTCCATCTGCATAAGGATTGGAAGGATCTTTCACAGATGATTTCCACAAAGCTGTATTGTTATGTGGCCAATCTTGATTATTCCAATAGATCTGCGCCGCAAAATAATCAATATAGTTCTGCACGTCCACCATATCGGTAAAATGCTGATAGTTGGAAGCAATGGACATATCATTCTTGAAGCAGAACCCATTAAATCCCGAAAGAGAATCCCATTCTCTCAAGTCCTCCGCCGAACCTTCTTCGAGCAATGTGTTTTTTATGATAACAGCATCCGATGCAGGAATTCCATAATGGTCACGAATATAATCCTTGCAGATACGCTCCGTTAATTGATATACGCCCCAGAATTCGCCATCCAGAAAAACAACGCATGCATCCGTTGCCTGACAGCCAAAGTTGCGGTCAGCAATCAATTGTTGGTTAATGGAGTCACGGAACCAAGTTTTACCATAATCATTTCCGCCATTTCGCAGCGCAATCGAATCAAACGACTTGATTTTCTTTCCGTTCGTCTGCTTGCGAGCCTGCCCGTCAAAAAAGTCGTAATTCAATGAACTTCCGCCGTATTCACTTCGTGCAAAAACAGAAAAACTTTTTTGCGGCTGAATCCTTGTCGCGCCACCTCTGATTCGTATGCCGACAGTCTGCGCTAAAACGGACTCTCCACTATCAAACACCTCAATACAGGCTTCACGCTCCCATTCTTTGCCCGTCTGTTTGTAGTTGGTTTCTAAATAATCTCTTTTCACGATGTTGCCGTCTTTATCAATGTATACGCCATCTTTATCCTTGTATTCCTTGGATGTATATACATTACCCTTCACATAAATGCCGATTTCATCGTCGAAAAGATTCTTTTGATCAGTAACCAGTGAAATAACCTTCATCGTCTTAAAATACGAAGCACTTGTTTTGCCAACAAAATATGTTTTGGTAATCGGCTTACTGACATTTCCCGATGCATCAACCGCTACTGCACGAATCACTGATGCTTTCATGACATTGTTTTTCGGCGGATTTACCGTAAGAACTGAAATATCCGTGCGAGCAGAAAGAACATTCGGAGAATCAGTCCTATCCTGAACTGTAATGGAACCTGTATACTGTTTCGAATCAGATGAATCTGGAGAAGGAACACTTCCATCTGTAGTATAAAAGATTTTGCTGTCCTTTGATGCTGTCAATGTCAGCTGAAAAGCGCTGTCATAGAATCCGCCCTCTGCAGAAAATTCAGGGCACATAACCGCATTCCCATTTTGGGGAGCTGTATTTTTAGAGCTTGGTGTTCCCGGAAGTACGAAAAAATCAGAACTTCCGTCAGGATATTGACCATAACTTTCATTATCGAGAAGTTCAGGGAATGAAAGCTCCTTGATGGTTTCTCCAGTCGGAGCAGTCAGATAAACCGTTTCTCCCGACGCAGACAATTTGAAAGGAGCATGATATTCCGAATCGCTCACTTCATCTGTATCGTCACACAGCACAAGCAAAAAGCCATGTGATTTCAGCTTTGTCCCACTTGGAAATGTGAATTTATAACGATTCTTCTCGCCATCTGATAATCCGATGCCGCTCAGATCCATTTCCGAACTGCCTGCATTATAGAGTTCAATCCAGTCTGGTGATGCTCCGCTGCTATCTGTCAAAACGCCTGCATTTGCCGCACAGATTTCATTGATTTGCAAATCTGCAAATTTTAGATTTGTATTGGGATTCAGCAGCAAATTCTTCATAAGCACCAAATCCAATACACCAAGCCGACCATTCCCATCTAAATCGGACTGTTCCCAATCCGACAAAGTATTTGTACAACAAAGCAGCCAATTCTGCAAAGATACTGCATCTGTTGCTGAAAACATACCGTTCTTTGATACTGAAGAAACTGAACTTTGCGTAATCGGTAACAGCATGGCACATGCCGCAACAGCAAGCACACGTGTTTCAAAATTCTTTTTCATGTTGTCAACCCTCATTTCAAATAGATTTCCTTGTAATAATTATACCCTTTATAGTGGGAAATGTCAATTAAAATGTGCAGATAGACAGGGTGATTTAATGAGTTAACAATTAGTTAAGAAAATAAATCAAATATAAAAAGGAGAAAAATCATCATAAACG
>CALMUA010000137.1 GCA_937872775.1 uncultured Ruminococcus sp. | reverse complement strand
TAAAAAATTATTTGAACATTTCCAAAAATAAAAAAGGATTTATAATTATATCTGTAGTATATATTTATATGCATTTAATATTAAGGGAACCATACCCGATTTCAGCATGTCAGGATAATATAATCTTTATGGAGTCAGCAACAAATAATATTGACTCTTACTGCTCAATGTTACCTGCTGATATTCAACCGAGGAAAATCCTGCCAGAGTTATGTATTCGGAGGTCTATTATGGCATTATCAGACGATTTTATTTATCAGCTGCGATCAGGAAATTCAATTGAAGATGTATTTGCTTCATATGTAAGTTTAAAGCACAGAGGCTCATCATACATATGCCTGTGCCCGTTTCATTCAGAAAAAACACCATCGTGCACAGTATATACGGATACCCAGAGTTATTACTGTTTTGGATGTGGTGCTGGCGGCGATGTAATAACATTTATTAAGCGTATTGAAAATCTGAATTATATTGAAGCTGTAAAATTCCTTGCGCAGCGGGCAGGAATCAATGTACCGGATAATGAAAACAATGATAAATTATTACGTATAAAATCACGTACTCTTGAAATTAACCGTGAAACAGCAAATTATTACTATAAAAATCTGATCAATGGAACAGACAAAAGTGGACTTGCATATTTTAAATCACGTAATATGCTTCCTCAGACAATAAAAAAATACGGACTTGGTTTTGCATCAGCAGGATGGAATAATCTGCATGATCATTTACACAGTAAGGGATTCACTGATGAGGAGCTTATTACTGCCGGTGTATGCCGTGCATCTGATAAAGGTGGATGCTACGACGTTTTTAGAAACAGAGTTATATTCCCTATTATTGATCTGAGAGGAAATTTAATTGCATTTGGCGGAAGAATATTAAATGGCGACGGACCAAAATACATAAATTCTTCTGATACTCCGGTATTTAAAAAAAGCCGGAATCTTTTTTCGTTGAATTTTGCGAAAAATTCAGCTTCAAAAAAACTGATATTAGCAGAGGGATATATGGATGTAATTACAATAAATCAGGCAGGATTTGAAAATGTAATTGCAACCCTTGGTACTGCTCTTACACCTGAGCAAGCACGGATTATGTCTCAGTACGCATCTGAAATAATTATTGCTTATGATAGTGATGGTGCCGGACAAGCCGCAACACAAAAAGCAATAAACCTTCTGAGTGCTGTAGGTGTTACAACAAAAATAATCAGAATGACAGGTGCAAAAGACCCTGACGAATACATAAAAACATATGGCACCACAAGATTTAAACTGTTGCTTGAAAATTCAGGTGATGCTATTAACTTTGAACTTGATAAATGCAAAAATGGACTGGATCTGAATACTGAAAATGACAAGGTAATTTTTTTACGTCGTACTGTATCAGTAATATCCTCATTAAGTGATCCCCTTCAACGTGATGTATATATATCCAGAATTTCAAAAGAAGCTGATATAAATGTTAATATACTTCACACTCAGGTTGATCACATGATAAAAAATAAAGCAACTGTGCAAAAGAAGAAAGAATGGAAGACTATTGAAAACAGTATTAATCCACATGACCAAATAAATCCTGATTCAGCAAAATTTCAAAAACAAAATCGTGCTGAAGAATATATTATATCATATATCATTAAAAATCCGGATAAACTTGAAGAGATAAACAGCCGAATTTCATCAGATGAATTTGTCACTTCATTTAATAAAAAAGTTTTCTCTTCTGTCTGCAAATATATATCATGTTCAACAATTTTTTCAATATCACTTCTTTCGGAAGAATTTTCCACTGAAGAAATGGGGAAAATATGTGGTATAGAGGCTAAAAACAGAAATATAGCGATAACTGAGCAGACTCTTTTTGATTGTATTGACATTTTAAAGAATTTTAACAAGAGTATTGTATATAATAAAGAAACAGAACTTTCAGATAATGATCTTTTAAGAATACAGGAGCAAAAAATGCAACAGCAACAGCTGCATAATAGAAAGTAGGAGATTTTTATGGCTAACGAAAAAAAAACAATCGAAAGCTTAGTTGAACAGGGCAAACTAACAGGCAAACTGACAACAAAAGAAATTACTGATGCACTTGAAGAAACTGACTTTGATGTTGATCAGATGGATTCCTTTTATGAAACATGTGCAAGCCTGAACATTGAGATAGTTGAAGATTTTTCACCTGATACTGATCTGAAAATCGGTCTTGATTCTACTTTGAATGACGATCTCGAAATAGCACTTTCTACAGAAGGAATAGCTATAGACGACCCTGTTAAAATTTATTTAAAAGAAATCGGTCGTGTTCCACTTTTATCAGCCGAAGAGGAAATTGAACTTGCAGAAAGAATGTCCAAGGGCGATCCATATGCAAGAAAACGTCTATCTGAAGCAAATCTTAGACTTGTTGTAAGTATCGCAAAGAGATATGGCGGCAGAGGAATGCAGTTTCTTGATCTTATCCAGGAAGGAAATCTCGGTCTGATCAAAGCTGTTGAAAAATTTGATCATACAAAGGGATTCAAATTCTCAACATATGCAACATGGTGGATAAGACAAGCCATTACAAGAGCCATTGCTGACCAGGCACGTACTATAAGAATTCCTGTCCATATGGTTGAAACAATTACAAAAGTCAAGAAAGTTTCAAGTCAGCTTCTTCACGAAAACGGACATGATCCTACAGCTGATGAAATCGCAGAAAGACTTGAAATGCCTGTTGAAAGAGTACGTGAAATCATGCGTATAGCACAAGACCCTGTTTCACTTGAAACTCCTATTGGAGAGGAAGAGGACAGTCATCTGGGGGATTTTATTCCTGATGATGATGCACCTGCTCCTGCAGAAGCAGCTTCGCTCATTCTTCTTAAGGAACAACTCAATGAAGTTCTTAATACTCTGACTGAAAGAGAAGCAAAGGTTCTTAAACTCCGTTTCGGACTTGAGGATGGCCGTTCAAGAACACTTGAAGAAGTGGGAAAAGAGTTTGAAGTCACGAGAGAAAGAATCAGACAAATAGAAGCCAAAGCGCTGAGAAAGCTCCGTCACCCGAGCAGAAGCAAAAAGGTAAAGGATTTTCTCGATTAACCAAATAATGAATTTCTTTAGAAGGAGATTGAATATCAAATGCATCTGACTCTGGAAGCTGATTATGCCGTAAGAATTGTAAACTGCCTTGTTAATGACGGCGGACGACTTGATGCCAAAACAATATCTGACAGGAGTTGTGTAACATTAAGATTTTCTTTAAAAATACTCCGTAAGCTTGTTACCGCTGGAATTGTACGTTCGTTCAAGGGCACAAACGGCGGTTATGAGCTTAACATGAATCCTGCAGATATTAAACTTCGTACAGTAATTGAAACTGTTGAAGGTACATATTTTTTCAGCCGCTGTCTGGAACCAAACAGTATTTGTAACCGAACTCCCGGCCATAATTGTAAATACCAAAACATCTTTAGTGAAATATCATTAATTGTAAGAAATAAACTTGACGAATATACGTTTGATATGTTTATTGATGACGATGAAAAAAAATAAATGTAAAATAAAAAGGAGCTGTTATTACAGACTCCTTTTTTATTTCATATTTATTTGTAAAAACATTTAGTACATTGGTACCACCTTTTTTTATATGTGAAATCTTCCTTTAGCCGACCTAATCATTACTATGTAATGATTTATCATGGCTTTTCACATACTGTTAATTATTTTAATGCTTTCGCATTTTTAAATGACTTTCATCATTTAAGATATATTTCTGGCGGGATCACCCTTTCTGACTTTTCTTCGTTTCCTTGATACAAATACTTAACATAATCATGATACATCACTTCTTAGTTAAAAATTCTTTATATCTTTAGCACCGTTTTTATCAGTGCGTTATGCCGCCATTAACTTTTTATATAAAAAAGTATTTAATGCGTTGGTCACACCTATTTCATTTTTATTTTTGTCGAAAGAAATTTGATTACTCCATTGGTCACACCTATTTCATTTTTATTTTTGTCGAAAGAAATTTGATTACTCCATT
>CALMUA010000136.1 GCA_937872775.1 uncultured Ruminococcus sp. | reverse complement strand
GGCTATTGTCTTTGCCGATATATATTACTTAAACTTTTTTTATAAACAAAGCTTTGGTTTAAAATGTTTTGTAAATCTTGTTTTAGTCTAACTGTTGTGGTATACTGAATTTGTAACACCCTTGCCCAATATGATATAATATCATAAAGGAAAGGAAGAGTTACATGAGCAGAATAACAAATGAAGTTGTTAAATCTAGCGAGAAAATACACTTTTATGGTTTATCAAATCAGCAATCTAATTGACCATAAAAGGTGAGACATAATAATACTTCTGTTCAGAGCCAGCTACAAGTAATCCAAATCGCTCAACATAATTGAAAGGGAATGCCCTATGCAGATCAATCATGTGTCAATGGGCATTACGTATACAAAATATAATAATAGAGCAAGTGCTTGGAATATATCAAATACATTCCAAGCACTTGACCATATGTTATAAATGTGTTATAAATGGATAAAAAAATAACCACTTGAAATTAATCAAGTGGTTATAACATTTGGTTGCGGGAGCCAGATTTGAACTGACGACCTTCGGGTTATGAGCCCGACGAGCTACCGAACTGCTCCATCCCGCGTTGTCTGTTATTTATTATAGCATTTTTTTCATAGGATGTCAATAGAATATGAAAATATAATGTTAATTAAAATGACAACGTGGTGATGTTGTTATTATTGAGTCTGTACTGGTAGTTCGAAAATATAGTTTCAGCTGTGTGGAGCCGGGCAGGACTTTCAGGTCACCCGGAACATTTGCTGATTATTCTGCGTTTTTGAGGGCATCACTTTTTGAAATGTGATTGATTCTGGCCATCTGACAAACAGCTACAGCTGCATATGCACCTATGCCCATGGCCGCCATTTTGATAAATACTGTGAATGGTATATAATACGGAAACCATCCGGAATATGATGAAAATATAATTTTGAAAAGATAACTTATCATTGAATTACATATAGGAATTGTAATAAGAACAGATAATATTACGACTATTGCTGTTGACAATACATAAAGGCCGCTTATTTCTGAACCCTTATATCCAAGTATTTTTGTCATGGATATAGACTGTGCATTTTTCTCTATAATTATTTTTGAAAGCAGATATATTATAAGTATAAACATTATTATACCGAACCCAACAAAAAGAGACATAATACTACCCATGGATACTTTGAGCTGACGTGATGTTTTGGTCATGTCATCAAGGGTAATTGTAGTTGCGATATAAGTATCATCAACGTCTTTTATTTCTTCGTTTGAAAAATATCCGTTGAAATACTGATCATCTTTTCCGAATTCCTGGCAGAATGCCTTGTTGTCCATGAATACTGCTATTGCTGACGGATAAAAATACACCCCGTCTACATCAAAGCTATATTCTTTGTTTTCGTATTCATCCTTGAGTGTGACAGTATCACCTTTATTGATTCCGTATTTTTCTGAGAATGCATTTGAAATGTAAACTCCATTGCCAAAATCAATATCAATATACTTGCTGTCAGGAATTATCCCGTAAATTGAGACATCTTCTTTTTTATATCTGCTGTCTGTAGTCTTAAGTGAGTCTGCACTGTATTTTTCTGCATTCTTTGTTTTTGTCTCAGCAGGTGTTTTCAGAATGTACTGATAATCACATATCATATTTGAAGTTATTTCATCCTGATAATGTTCAATAAGAGGAGACAATCCAATACCAAACAAAAGAATGACATTGGCGAGAAATATTCCGATGAATATTGTAATATAGTTCGGAATGTTCTGAAGAATAATGCGTATTCTGAAACGTTTCATTATACCTATTTTAGTATTGAGCTTTAACGCTTTTTTCTTCTGATGGCGTTTCAGGTCTCGTTTTATAAATTTAAGAGGTGAAAGGGTCAGCTTGTTTTCCAGAACTATAAGATTAATCAGAAACATAAGTATAAGAGGGACAATTGTAGTGTTTACAAATGCGTCAGCGTTCCATAGTGTAACATATGTCGGTATACTGTAGGTTCCATAATACATATCTGCAATATAATTTTTTATAATTGTATATCCGAGAATATTTCCTGTAAGTGCGGCAACAAGAACAACAACCATAGGCATTGTAAGATAATGACGTACAAGCTCTCCCTTTGAATACCCCGATGCTCTTAATGTTCCTATTACGTTTGCCTCTTTTGAAATAGTATTGCTTGTCATGATAGCAAATACAAATGCTATTATAGACATTACAAGGTAAAGAAATACTGTAAACATTATGCTGTCTTTATTAATATCATCTCCTACAAATATAATTGCCTGATTAATATATTCAGGAATAAAGTTAAGTATCAAAGCTTTATTACTTATTACACTTACAAGATCCTCTGACATTTCTTTGGCCTGAATTTTATCAGCCGGAGGATCGTCATATTTCCAGGAATAGCTCAGGTGTAGATGATTATTTTCCAATGATTCAAATTTGCTGTCATTTACAACTGCAACTCCGAATTTTATAGAGTCAAACATCAGATCAGATGGGCTTGAGTACAATGCACTGTAATCAGAAAGTGCAACAAGTCCTGAAATTTCAAGGGCTTTTCCTTCAATAGTCAGAGTATCACCAACAGATAATTTATTGTTGTCGGCATACATTCGGTCAATGGCGATCTGATTATCATTTTCTGGAAAATTTCCTTTCATAAGACAGGCTTTATTTACTTCATTACGGTTTTTAAAAATACGTAGTGTGCTGCCATTTTCCTTAATATCTTTTTCAATGTAGAAATTTTCGTATATTGTTACTCCTTCTTTTTCAAGGGCATCAGTAAGATTCTTATCTGCTTTGAATGCTAGTTCAAAATTTCCATCCTCAATATTGTATTTTTCAAATCCTTTGTTATATGCATAAGACATACTGTAATTTGCTACAAGAAAGCCGGAAACAATACCTATCATGCCAGCAATGAAAACGAATATTACTATACCTGAATTATTCACCAAGCGCCATAACTGTGTAAATAATTTCTAATTTTCAAAAAATCGAATTTCAGAAATCAAATTCAAG
>CALMUA010000135.1 GCA_937872775.1 uncultured Ruminococcus sp. | reverse complement strand
TTCATTAATATAAATTTTCACCTTGCTATGTAAAACGGTGATTATACGCATCTCATCCTGCATATCAAGGCTCAAAGCTGTATTCCTCTGCATTTAGGCTCTCGTATTGTTCTTTTGATATTATCTCGCTTCTTTCCAGATTAATTATACTGTAATATTTTTCTGGATAATCTATATGCTCTTGCCCTGGATATATTTTTACATACAAATTGTTTTCATTAAGCCATTTAAAAT
Organism: uncultured Ruminococcus sp.; assembly: GCA_937872775.1. Classification (GTDB taxonomy): domain Bacteria; phylum Bacillota; class Clostridia; order Oscillospirales; family Ruminococcaceae; genus HUN007. Next base: position 3,536 of record CALMUA010000135.1, on the reverse strand, counting down.
CTGCATATACGACTGAATAACTAAGCTGATAATTATCCTCAAGTTCTATTGGCACTGAAAAAAGACCATAATATGATTTTCTTACTCTGACACTCATGGCGGATAAAAAATCATGTTTTTCAAATGTAATAATATTTGTTTTATCGGGTGAATAAAATTGTATACCCTTATTACCACCGCACATAACATTTGGAAATAGCGAAATTCCAAGATAGAAGATTATTATCCTTGCCACTAAATGTTTTTTTGGGGGTAAGTATAATATTTTTCTTCTTATTTTTAAAACTATATTGATAATTAAAAGTAGGATCAAGCTTGAGAATCTTACAGTCATTGTATATTCTTGTTTCAATACTGGCTCTTTAAAATTATAGAGAACATCTGTATATGTAAAAACAAGGATAAGGATTACCGAAGTTATATGCAATGCGTAATATAATACAGATTTCCATCTTTCATTCTCCATTGCTAGTTGTCGCCCCCCTTGAATTTCATCCTAATATGATTAATAAATTCCATATTTGAGAAATTTGTTAAGTCTTCTGTAGTTGCATAATCAATCACCCTACTATTTGCCAAAAAGAAACCATTGTCATCTATACCAATTGGTTTAAAATCAATATTAAATAAATCTATATCAAACGGATCCTTTTTCTCTGGAAATCGGGAATTTTTTGACCAAGTTAATTTCATTTCACAACATCCATATGAATAAAATGGTGCTCCAAGTCCGGTTTCCTGTAGTGTAATTAAACCAGCCTCTTCATCCCAGTTATATGTATCAAACATATAATACTTTAAAGTTGCCTCATAAACACCATCTTTACTGCAGGTAACAGATGAAGTTATTACATTTTCACTACCTCCACCCATTGCAATGAAACAGTCGTAATCCAATTTATTAAAGCAAAATTCCCCGTTTATTGGATTATCATGAATATTACATGAAAAATTTGTTCCCTCCATCTGACTACTTATAGTATTTGCTAAAAATAAATGATCATCAACTACAAGAATCTCCTCAACGCATGTCATAAATCGATTCATTTGCCTATAATAGCTATTTCTTTGAGCATGTGTATTGGCTAATATATCTTCGTAATTATCTAATGGATATGTTTGTAAATAAGAGTCACCGTCTAAAAAAGTAAATAATAATTCCGGTGCATATTTAAACCCACAAATTTTCGCTGTTGACATTGTAAAGTAAACAAAAGGTTCAAGTATAAGTACATGTCCTATTTTAGGGTCTTTTGAATAATAAGGATGCTCATTTATTTTAATTTGATTTACACATCTCTCAGGTACTAATTCATCTGGAGATGCATTAAGCTTATCTTTAATCTCAAATGCAATGTCAAAGGCTTTATTAGGACATGCATCTCTTGGATCAATTCTTCCATCGCCATCCGAATCTGTTTCATCAGGATATGAGTAAATAACCAGTACGCTGCTATTAACAAGATCATCAAGATCTATCCCAATTTCTTTGCCATGATTTTTAAACCATGCAACTCCCATTTTACTTTTTTCTGATTTATTCGCAAGGTCATTAAATGTAGGATATACTGCATTACCATTCTCGTCAAATGAAACGTAATCAAAATTAATCTCTGTATAATCATACTCTCCGTCTTTATCTGTATCCGGAAAATTATATGTTTTAAGATCTGTAGAAGGAATTATACCGTCAGCAGCGTCTTTCCAGTTCTTATTTATTTTTTGCTTATATGATGTGTTTAAAAATCTATATATTTCATCAGATGATGGATCCTCAATTCTATCATACTTCTTAAATCCCTGATAAATATCTTCATCGACTGTATTTGAGGCTATATATACATTTCCATGATATGTATGTGCAAGATTTGTAAAATAATTTTTACTTTCTTCGCCTGTTTTTGATGGAATAATATATGAAGCATGGAATTGTTTGATGTTTTCTAAATCTGTTAGCAAGCTATTATCATAATACGCAATCTCCGTATATGTAGATGCTGCAAAAGTAAATACATAGTTATAATCATAATTTTTTTTGCTGTATGATGTCTCTGCCTGCTCCAGAGGTATAAACATTGATGATAAACTACTAGTATATGAACCATAATATACTGAATACCATTCAAACCACTCTTCAACATCAGCAGCACTTGTTAAATCACCCGATGAATCCAATTGAACAACTCTTAACAACGGAACGTAGGAAAAAGTACATAATTCAATCGTCACCTTCCCTGCGCAATTTTTAAAAATCTTTTTTGATGCTTCATAAACTTCATTAGCTATATCACAGTCGCTGCTTACTAAATGTGAATCTATAGCAAATAAAATATGTACCTTATCTGTTGAACTAGAACCTACATTTTCAAGACTATTACTGCAATTTGACACTGAAGCATCATACCATTTCTGAATATTAACAACACAATATGTTCCGCATTCTACATCATTTACACATACTAAACCATTATCATAAGATGTTTCCAGAGGCATAAGCATATTTATATCCTCAAAATACCCAAACACACAATAATTTTTTAAATTATTATCGTTTACCTTAAATTCTAATGTCATTTTGTCGAGTTTGAATTCATCTGAATAACCTACATCAATAATATCCCCAAATACAGCATCATTTTTTAAAAATTCTGAATATTTACTTACTGAAACATTCATTTCATCTTCAATATATCCACTTGCTGTAGCAGAAACTGAAAGTGAATAAGCTTTACTATTGGCGTTATTAATTTCTTGTAAAAAACAATTGTCTGTTTTTAATGTCTGCTTAAATATTTTACTAGAATCACTTGTTCCTTTTGTTGCTGAATTTAATGGATCAATTCCGAGTATTATTTCCCCACCATCACTGATTTCATCTGAATCTGTATCATTCTTCAACGGTTTAGTTTTATATTTATTTAGCTCTTCAAAATCTGATAAACCATCATCATCTGTATCTTTTATTTTTGAATTTGTTCCGGCAATGATTTCCTCTTTATTACTCAAACCATCCTCATCAATATCTTTTAATTTCTTAATGTCAGTATCTGGTTTCATAGGATCAGTACCGCACAGATATATTTCTTCATAATCATTCAGTCCATCGCCATCTGAATCACCTATATCTGGTTTTGTAAATACTATATTATTTTCTATATAATCACATAATCCATCGCTATCTGTATCAATACGCCCCTCATACGAAAATGTTTTTACTGCATTTAAAAGAAACATTGCAAGTTCTGCTGCATCCAGAGAAGAAATTTCACCATCATCATTAAGATCTGCTGAATTATTGGAAAATCCGGATATATTATTCTCTACGAGACGGGATTTAAACTTTATCAAATCAAGTATGCTTATTTCACCATCACCGTTTACATCACCATAGTTTATAATATCAGAAGCCTTTGCAATTGGAAGTTCTCCTTTTAAATTCAGATTTTTTTCTATTGAAAACACATTAAATAACATTAATACTACTAGTGTACAGTATCGCTGAAAATTAAACTTTAATTTTACCGCATTATGTGATA
>CALMUA010000134.1 GCA_937872775.1 uncultured Ruminococcus sp. | reverse complement strand
AGGCTGATGGTTCACTAGCATACAGAACAGCTGATTTCGGAGATTTTGCATTTGCTTGTGGTGATAATGCAAATGCATTTTTTATTAAAGATAATAAACTATTTATATCCTGTACTGCAGCTGTTGATGGACAGACATCCCAGTATCTTAATATTGTAGATATAAAATCAGGTAAGACCATAGATAGACATGAAATAAAAAATGCAGAAAAGATATATGAAGGCAACGGGGTTTATGATATAAGCTACCGGTATGAGGGTAAAATTTATGGATATAATCTTGATAGTTGTGAAGGATCTGTTTTGTATGATGGTGAATTAATGGATTATTCAACAAAATGGTATTTTGAAAATGATAAGATTATTTTTCTTAACAATGAATTTAACGGATTTTCCGGATGCTATATCCTGATTATTGACAGTAACTCAAAAGTTATAAATCAAATTCCTGCAATTTCTCCGGGGTCAAATATTTTTTTCAATAATAAAAATGATGGTCAAGTTTATTTAGCAAGTGCTGGTTCTTCAAAATCTGAATCAATTACTGCAGTTATAAAACAATCATCTGATGGAATAAATTTTTCTGAAATCATTAATGTTGAACTAGGTGAAATTTCAGGGGTTATTGATTTCTGGATTGACGATAAAAACAATTACTGGTTTGTGTGTTGTGATTATAATAATAAATCTTCAGTTAAAATATATGATTGTAACGGAATACTGATAAATGAACAGAATCCTGATATAAGCCAGTATGGAATACATATAAAATCTGATGGTAAGGATAAAATTATTTTTTTTGACAGTGAAAATAATATATGCAGTATTAACCTTAATGATCTGAATGCTACATCTGGAGACCCTAATATTATATGTTCTGAAAATCCAACATGTATGTTACTCAATTATTCTATAGAAACAGAAAATAAAATCTTTTGTTATAATATGGGCGACAATTCAGTATATGAGCTTGATATTGTTACAGGTGAAATGAATGTGATTATTAATCTTAAGGATTATCCAATCCAGATGTTGACGGGATTTGCACAGATATCAGACTCAGAATATATTCTTACCGGAATGGATGAACAAGGGAATAACAATATTTACCGAATGTTCCATTCTGACAATGAGTGTAAAAAATTGATGCTTGCGGGAGTAAATATTCCACCTGTATATAAAGAAGCTATTCAAAATTTTAATGACAGTCATGATGATATAAACATAATTTGTGATGATTACTCCAAATATAGTGATTCATCTGTTTCCGGATATTCAAAATTAGATGAGAATATAGCTTCAGGAAAGATCCCAGACATAATAATTACCGACAGTAGTTTTGACATTAAGAAATACAGCAGTAAGAATCTTTTTGCTGATCTTAATGGCTATATTCAAAAAGATGATGAAATATCTGTTGAGGATTATGTAGATAGTGCATTCACTTATTCAGAATATGATTCCTCACTCATTCAGATTATCCCATTTATAAGCTCTTTGGAGATATTAAGGATCAAGTCAGATTATAGTTTGCCCGACAATTGGACTCTTGATGATTTTATTAAATATGCTAATGATAATAGTTTAAATATTCCGGTTTATGACCCTGAAACATGGAATATGATCTTACTTAATTCATACATACATGACAATATAGATTATCAAAAAGATAAGTGTAATTTTAAAACAGAAACATTTTATCAAATCCTTGATTTTATAAAAGATAATTCTACTGAGAATAGAACTGACATAGAAGAAACCCCAAAAAGTATGTATGTAAGTGATTTTTCAGAATTGTTTAATAATCTTTTATATAATGAAGCGGAATATGTAAATGCGGGAATCCCTTCTTCAGATAATATACCATTTATAGCACTATCCTATAACGGAATAGGAATTTCTGAAGCATCAGATAAAAAAGATGAGGCATGGACATTTATAAAAGAATTATTAAATGATAATGGTCAACGCAACAGTATGCAGCAAGAAAACATATTTCCACTCAATAAAGAGCAATTGAAAAATAGTATGAAGAAGATGATAACTTCTAATAATAATAATGGAGATCAATTTTTAAATTCTAAAGAAAATAAGCAAAAATTTCAGGAGTTATTAGATATGTTTGATAAAAATATTATTTATGATAAATCAAATTCAAAAATTTATCTTATTGCCCAAGAAGAGATGCAGAAATTCTTTTCAGGAGAAGGAACGGCAAAAGAAACTGCAGAACGTATACAAGATAAGGTCACACTTTATCTTTCAGAATCTTAAAACACAGCCAGCAGACAGGATAGTTTATCTGTCTGCTGATTTTTTCGATGTTTTTCATTTTCTGCTTTGTAATGAATCGAAAATCAGTACTGAATCCACATTTATCATGAAGATCATCAGTGATTTTAGTTCTTTCATAAAGTGGCATGAACCCTTATTCCTCAATATCTGCAAAATTCATTGACTTGAGCGTATCAAGTATTTCGTCGCATGTATATTTCTTCTCCAGTTTCTTTTCAAGCAGTTTGTAAATCAATAGTGCAAGGAAACATACAAGAAAATGAGCCTTGATACTTTGTTCAGTTCTGACATATACCGGTCTTGCTTCAAAATCAGTTTTTAAATTACGGAAGCACGCTTCAATCTGCCATCTTCCTTCACTTACGCGTATCACTACACTTTACACGGACCAAAATAAATAATATCATTGACATATAAAAAATAAAATGATATAATTTTGGTATTAGAAAAAGGTGGGATGGATTTATGTTTAAATTTATATTTTTATTTTTTAATTTACTTTATTTTCTGACACAGGGAACAATTACTGAAATTAATTTTAAAGACAGTACTCCTTCAAACGAAAATAGATATTCGGAAAGTAATAGTTATAATTCCGATGATGATTTCAAAATGATAGAAATAACTCTTGATGATGATAATACGGTCACACGTCCTGATGTAAAAGGTTACGAAAATCTCGGATGGATTGTAAAGTATAATGGAGAACAGGTTCTGCACAGAAATGCAGAAAACGAGCTAAGCTATAAATACTTCGGAACGTCGCTAGGAAAATACGAAATATATGTAGTAGCTTGGAAAGATGGTAAATATGTTCCGGTAAGTAATACGGTTACATATACAATAGGAAATGACAAAACATCTGAAATGATAGAAATAACTCTTGATGATGATAATACGGTCACACGTCCTGATGTAAAAGGTTACGAAAATCTCGGATGGATTGTAAAGTATAATGGAGAACAGGTTCTGCACAGAAATGCAGAAAACGAGCTAAGCTATAAATACTTCGGAACGTCGCTAGGAAAATACGAAATATATGTAGTAGCTTGGAAAGATGGTAAATATGTTCCGGTAAGTAATACGGTTACATATACAATAGGAAATGACAAAACATCTGAAATGATAGAAATAACTCTTGATGATGATAATACGGTCACACGTCCTGATGTAAAAGGTTACGAAAATCTCGGATGGATTGTAAAGTATAATGGAGAACAGGTTCTGCACAGAAATGCAGAAAACGAGCTAAGCTATAAATACTTCGGAACGTCGCTAGGAAAATACGAAATATATGTAGTAGCTTGGAAAGATGGTAAATATGTTCCGGTAAGTAATACGGTTACATATACAATAGGAAATGACAAAACATCTGAAATGATAGAAATAACTCTTGATGATGATAATACAGTTACACGTCCGAGTGTGTCAGGTTACGAAAATCTCGGATGGATTGTAAAGTATAATGGAGAACAGGTTTTGGACAGGAATGCCAAGAATGAATTAACCTATAAATACTACAGAACGATGCCAGGTACATACGAAATATATGTAACAGCCTGGAAAGACCGAGAATATGTTCAGATAAGTAATACAGTTACATATACAATACAATGATAAATTTATACAAAAAAGCATAACTAAAAATGCAGCAGTGATAAAAAAATTACTGTTGCATTTTTAGTTTTAAAGTAAGTACCAATTAATACCGCGATCTACAGAGTACAAAAATCGGTTATGTACTAAAGATGTAGTTTGTGGGTAAGTACCAATTAATACCGTGCTCTACAGAATACAAAAATCGAGCCTTGCAGGTGTATGATAACTCGCAAGGCTCGATTTTTCGTATATACGAAATTATGTGAAATAGTGTGATTGTTTTATTCACACTATTTCATCATATTTTGCTCTGCAATACGCACCGATTTTTTTACGCCACTGATTTTTGTGTTTCATAATACCTTTTACGTTTGACCGCAGGGGGGAATCCGCCGTTTGCCGAGCAAATTCTGCGGTTATTCCAGTAGCTCATAAAATATCGCCATATCATTGTTTTTAGTTCTTCAATAGTGTAGTTTTCTGATTTTCTGTGTCTGCTGTAAAACAGCTCTTCCTTCATCCTTGCCCAAAAACTTTCGCAGCGAGCGTTATCATGACATCTGCCACCTGCGCTGTTCATGCTCTGCACAAGTCCGGATTCAGCAATTTCCTGTCTATATTTTTCGCTTGTATACTGACTTCCTCTGTCACTACTATCCTGAATTCGGCATAGTCTGAATGTGCGGATATTCCACGTATTTCAGGGTGTAACTTAACTGCATTGTTGATAGTACTTACACATAAACCTGCTTTCATGTTATCATCGATAGCCCCAACCCTAATGCAAACAGATCGTAACAGTCAAACAGGGCTGAAACATACAGTTTACCGTCTGAGGCTTTAATTTCAGTTATATCCGTTACTGCCTTCTGATTAGGTTCGCTGCAAAAAAAGCACTTGCTTCTTCAAGAAAATCATTTAACTCTGTGAGTCTCTTGATTTCTTTAGCCTGATCTTTGTTTTCCTTGCGAAGTCTCTGTATCTCTTCTGCTAGGCTCATTGCTTCAGCTGGTGTTCTTGCTTCTCCTGTTTCTATCGACCCCTTTCGTTCATTTTTGATCCAGTCATACAAAGTACCATATGGTATTTTCAATTCTTGGCTTGCTTTCTTGGCTCCTATTTCTTTTGTTAGCTTTAACGCTTCTTTCTTGTATTCATCCGTATATGCTCTTGGTTTTGACATATCTTAATAATTCCTTATCGTTTTCATTTGTTTTTATTATAGATTTGATGGATTAAAGTTGTCAAGTATTATTATACTACATCATTATTCATAACTCTACTTTTATGTTACATAAAAATAACCAAGAAGAGTTTATTATGAATATTATACGTGATTATAAAAAAAAATGCAATAGAATATTGCCAATCATATGCCAAAAATATTTTTTCTTACTTATCATCCACCCTATACCCCTCATCCCTCAAAGGAATGATTTCCTCATTCAGTATTTCAAGCAACGCTTTCTTTATCGCCTGATTATACTTGAACTTGAATATTCCGTTATGTGCTTCAGCATATGCATCAAAATCAGCTGATTTCTTCAGAGTATTAAGTCCCGGAATCTCCGTATCACCAAATACATTCTGTCCGCAGCATGGGAAACAGCTTCAGGAGCTACGTTCCATTCCTGAGCAAATTCAGATAAAATATCATTGATAGTCTCTTTACGCATATCAGCGAGAATATAAGATACTCGCTTGTCTTTGAATTCATCTGGACTTTCGTTGATCTTGTCCCAGAGGCCCTGCATTAATTCACCAAGCTTTGGATTTGTAGAAAGTAATTCTTCAATATACTTTGTGATTTCAGTACAGAGATTCTTATAATGCTGTTCTTCACGTTCCTCATCTGTAGCAGATACAACGGGCTGAATCAGACTTACAATGTAATTATAGTCGATTCTTTCTTTGCTGTATGCTCTGAGTTCGTAATCCAAATCTATAACAACAGGATTTGGATCGGTAGGATCCGGTTTGTATTTCTCACGGATATTCTTATAATGTGCTGCATAATCTTCATATTCCTTCTGAATAATACAATAGGATTCAGGAGGATTATCCGAATATTTTGTAAATGCTTTCAGGCTTGCATATATTTTATTAAATTCCTGAAAAGCCTTTGCAAATCTTAATTCGCCTTCTTTAGGCAGGGAAGGAATAATATCCGGTGTCTGAGCCGTTACATGCAAATAGGCGAGTACCTTTCTGAATTCATCCTGAACCAGAAAAGATAACTGGAAAAAGAGGAAGAACTAAAAAAGGAAAAGCCCTCGCATTTATTAACTGTCTGGAAAAGTACAAGGGAGAAGTCTGCCTATTTTTCAGAAACTTTAAAGTTTGTTTTGATAACAACCAGGCTGAAAGAGATATTCGTATAATAAAAGTCAAGACCAAAGTATCAGGCTGTTTCCGTACTGAAGAAGGGATATGTGATTATTTATCTGTTATGTCTTATATCAGTACAGCGAAGAAACATGGTAAAAACGCACTTGATACGACAAAAAACGTATTCGAAGGAAACCTGAAATTTGCTTTTAAGTGATGGGGGTCCTGAACAGTTACCAAAAATTTATCTTATTGCCAAGACGAGATGCAGAAATT
>CALMUA010000133.1 GCA_937872775.1 uncultured Ruminococcus sp. | reverse complement strand
ATTTAATTTTAATTCTGTTTTTATTTTTTCACTGATGGTAACAATGTTGTTTTTTATCAGATATAACCTGGTTCAGTTTGCTGATCTTTCATTATCTGAAAGTTTTTCAACAATCATAGCCTTTATTGTAACATCACTTCTTCCTGTATTTGCTTCGTGTATGGGAGTGTTTCTTTTATGGAAACTGCTTTCTTTAATTACACGTATAAGGAGATGATATTATGAACATAGGTATTGATTTAGGAACCACAAATACAGTAGTAGGTTGGATGAACCTGTTTGGAAATATTGAGTTTCTTGAGTTTGATGAAAATCAGATAACACTGCCTTCCTGTATTTATTATGACAGGGGAAACATTATTGTCGGTCGTAATGCAATAAAAATGTCAGAGGATAATCCTTCAGCATTTATTTGTAATTCTAAAATATTTATGGATGACCGAAGTAAATGCTGGACTATTGAAGGGCGACGCTTTAAAGCAGAAGATGTCGCTTTTGAAATACTTAAAACAGTCCGGAAAACACTCAAAGAACGTTTCCCGGACGAAAAGATTTTTAACGCAGTTATAACAGTACCGGCTAAATTCGGTGAAGATCAGATCAAAAGAACGGTATCAGCACTTAAACGCGCCGGAATAGGACTTATTGAGGTTCTGAAGGAACCTGTGGCAGCTGTACTCGCATATAACGATGATATATTCAAAGTAAATGATAGGGTTTATGTAGTGGATTTCGGGGGAGGCACCATTGATGTGGCTGTTATCGAACTTAGCGGAAACGGATGTGTAACAGACTTTAATGTTTTGTCAGCAGACGGGAACAGACATCTTGGTGGCAGTGACCTTGACAATGTACTTAGCCAGATTATATTTGAACAATTTAAAGAATGTTCCGGACAGAATATATCTGATGAAGAAACCACATGGGGAATTTCAAGAAAACAGATCCGCCGTAAAATTCAAAAAGCTGCTCAGGCTGCAAAAAAATCCCTTTATTATAAAAATACATCAGCAAATGAAGAAATAATCATATCGGAGCCTGAGGCATGTTCAATATGTGAAAAAAAAGATATATGTGAAAGCAGTAATGGATTCAGTATTTCCGTTTCATATGATGACTATCTTACAGCAGCAGATGATATTTACGATAAGGTAAAAGAATTGATTGTCAATAAAAGAGTAATGACATCCGATATACAGCATGTTATATTTGCAGGAGGAATGTGCACTGATCCATACATGAGACAGTTTATTGAAAGCAGTTTTCCTGAAAGTAATATTATATATGCTTCCGATACAAATACAGACGAAAAATATCTCACTGTAATTGCAAGGGGAGCTGCAATAAAAGCGTGTGATGAGAACATTCGTATAGTAAATAAACTTCTTAATTCACTCGGAATCATATGCGTTGATTCAAACGGCCGACACTATATGGATCCTATAATATCTGAAGGTACCGATATAGATAGACATTTTGAGTCAAGACATGTTTACACAAACAATGGCAGATTCGATACTGAAATGACCTTTGAAATTTATGAATACAATGGTGATCCGAATGATTTCAATAACCTTGAATACAGAAAAATAGGTTCATTTACATTTAATGATATTACTCCTATGGATATAGGAAAACAGAGAATAGAAACTGTATTTTCATTTGATTCCAGAGGAATTCTTTCAGTTATGGCAGTTGATCTTAATGACAATAAAAGAAACATAGAAGTATTTTTTCAAATTTAACCGGAGGTGATACATATGAGCATGCATCAAAAAATTAATGTATTTTCAAGACTTATTGAGGACAGAGAAGTACCTTTACAGTATAAGGACCCTCAGGAATTTATTAATCTTGAAGAAAGGAATGAGGCATCTGATGTTTATTCATTTGGAATGATTTTATTCAGGATACTTTCAGGATGTGATTATTTTGAATATATAGGTATTCCTGCCGATGAATATTTTATGACGATAGATTTCAGTTTATCAGGCTCAGTTATTGAAAGAAAGTATATTTCTGATAAATACATGGATTTCTCAGAAATTCTTGAAGGAATGACAGTAATTAAAAGAGAAAAAAGATTGTCTTTCTCCAATGTTTCACAGCTGATAAATAAGCTTGACCATATATATGGAACTGTTCCTGAAGAAACTGAGTATAACGATAACAAAGATTATACAAATAAATCTGACATTAAATTCTGGATGCCTGAATCGGGGTATGATTATGGGATAATTTTAAATAATAAAAGAATAGGCAGAATAGAATTCAGAAAATTATTTGACAGTATTTCAGGAAGTACAGGTGAATTTGATATTCCTGTTGATGAAAGTAATAACTTCAGAATAGCAGTTTCAAAAAGACATAGCAGCAATAAAAATATATCTAATCCATCAAGCGTATATGGTGATAGTATTGTGCCTGTAGGAATACTTGAGGCAAATGTAGGTGACTGTAATAAAGTAAAAATAATATTTAATGCTGAAAATGAAAATGTAAATGTCGCAATGTACGGACTTAATTTAAATGATGAGGACCTTTATGAAATTGTACAACAGCAGATCAGATTTACAAGAGTTCAGTAAAACAATAAAAATAAGTCATTATGTCAGATGTACAGAATTATTAGGTCCGTATAATCGTTTTGTATTATGGGTACAGGGATGCTGCTTTAGATGTAAAGGATGTATTGCAGAGAGTATGCAATCAGTTGAGGGCGGGTATGATGCTGATATTGATGAGATTGCAGAAATTATTGGGAAGCAGAGAAATATAGAAGGTATTACCATCAGTGGCGGTGAACCATTTCTACAGGCTGAAGCATTAAACGTCCTTATTTCTGCTGTTAAAAAAAAGCGTGAAGATTTCGGAGTAATAATTTATAGCGGATTTACATATGAAGAGCTCATTATAAATTCGGCTGATAATAAAGCAGTACGGTCACTTCTTGAGCTTACAGATATACTTATAGACGGAAGATATGATATCTTACTTGACAATGGTGAATTTGCAAAAGGTTCATTAAATCAGAAAATAGTATATCTGAGTGACAGATATAAAAAATGCGGAATACAGTATTATAGTCAGAAAAAAAGAAAAGCTGAAATAGTATTTTATAAAAATAAAAGTATTCTTACGGGTGTACCATCACATACTGCTCTGGAAATATGGGAAAGAATAATTAAGTGAGGTGAAAAGTGATGGTGATAGATTTTGACTGTATAATAATATTAAATAACTCTGTGTGTCAGGATTTTCTCAATAACGATACTGATTTTGAAATTGTTCAGTGCATAAAACCTGTTGAACCAAAGGCAAATTGCTTTATTCAGACGTCATCAGTTATCCAGTGTATTAATCCATCATTAAGTGATAATGATGGCAAACTTAAATTATCAGTAGTATATAAACCTTCACCACTGTACAGACTTGAATATGCAGCAATTTTATTTAATAAAAAAATAAACTGTTGTCTTGAAGTAAGAAGAAAAAATGAGATAACACACAGTACAGACTTTAGCGGTTCAGCACTTATAATCACTTCTTCCGATGATGACGGAAAACTTGATATGAATTTTGCAGATAAATCAGACAAATGTTCAGAGATCTCAAAGATGATCTCTGAATTTGATTATAACAATGATCAGACAAAAGCTGAAATACAGATGCTTGAGGATAGATTGTGTGAAGCACAGCAAAAAAACACACAGCTTTCAGAAAGAAAAGAAGATATTATCAATGAAATTAACATGGCCGAAAATGAAATTAAAAATATAAATCTGAAGCTTGATGAATTAAATGATATAACAGCACAGAAGGAACTACTTAAAAAAAATTATCAGAATAACTATGAAAATTCACAAAAGGTTGAAAAATTAAAGAATGAGCTTTCATATTACAGTGAGATACTAAGTAATTATAAGGACGATGATGGTTATATTACAGCTTCACAAAAACTTGATAATATTATGAATCAAATAAATGATATTCAGTCACATATATCAATTCTCGCACAGAAAAGAGCGGATGAGATAAACAGAATTACAGACGAACTTAATATTTAGCTTATTGCCAGATAGGGGATGATGAAAATGAGCGTAGAAACAGCAATGCTTAATAAAAAGCTGGAAAGTCTTCGCAGACAATACCAGAGTAATATAGAAAATATGGACTTGATGCGCTCTGAATATGAATCTTCAGTAAATAAAAAGCTTGAAAAAACCCAGCAGGATATGATAAATACAGTAATAGAACATGATAATCAGTTACGTACTGAGTATGAAAAAGAATTCAACAGTTATTCTGATAAGATAAATAATCAGCTGAACGAAAAAATTGAGGAAATGAATGCTGATTATATGAGACTGAAAAATGAGAATGATAATATGCATCTTCAGATGCTGAAAATAGAAACGGAACTAACTTCTCAGCTTCATAATATAAATAAAAAAATTACTGATAAGGATACCATTCAGAAAAATGAAGCTCAAAAAAGAATGGAGAAAGCATATAATCAATTCCATGATTTCTCTGTAAAATATCCACATGAATTTTTTGAACCAAACGCTGCAAATGCATTACTTATGCAGATGGAATCTACCAAGGTCGATTTTAACTCAGGATTTTATGAGGCTTGTATGGCCAACTCATCAAATATAGAATTTCAACTAGTACTGTTTGAAGAAAGAATTAAGAAAAGTCTTGAACAATGGAGCAGATATTTTAATCAGCTTCAGTCATATACACGTCAGGTCAGTGAATTTGTTACGTCAGCTGATTTCAGAGTAATAAAGAATGATTACTTTGAGAAGGAGCTTATGGTTGATTCAACCCGAAATACTGATACTCTTGATTTCTGGTCGTTTAACGAATATCATAAAATGACTGAAGAGATTTCATTATTGCAAAATTTTTCTGATTCAGTTTTTGAATGTGACGGGAACACAAAAGACGAGAAAATAGTAAACTTCCTTAAAAAACAAAGGAAAAACGGTATCAATATATCATTTGAAGAGCTTTCTGAAAAAACAGATCGTATTACTGAACTTCATAAAAATGCATGCAATATGAGAATTTATATTCATTCCGGATTTACAGCGTCATACATGCGTGCATCCGTTATCGCAAGAAAATTAATACAGATATTACGTGATGAAAGAAACGGATATATTTTAAAAAATGAATTTAAAGATAATGATATAAGAAATGAATTTTTTATTCATTCCGAAGAGTCGGATAAAAAAATCAGCGTTGTGATTTTTCCCGTGTCTCCTGATAAAATATATGTAGTAAACTGCATAGGAATATATGTTGAACATGTAGGATGCGGAACTCCTGAAAATTTAAAAGCAACAGAAGAAAATATTAAATCGTCTATAATCAATATTGCCGACAATGTTTCCATTATATTCGAAAGCAACTGTAATCAGGATATCAGTCAGGAAAATGCTATAAATATAATTAAAAGCAAAGCAATAGAGAAAAGAAAAAAGGAACTATCAATGAAAAGGGCGGTGAGATAATATGAGTGGTATAAGTTCAGGTTCAATATTTTTTACACCGGCTGTAATGATCCTTGCAGCTGCAAATGCTGCTGATAAAATGCTGACAACAACAGCAAAATGTGTGTTTGCTGGAGCAATAGCTGTACATAATTACAAGAAAAAAAAAGATACGATCAAAATTAAAAAAATGAGCGGTGAAATAGGAGAATTAAACGACTCTGTTAAAAAATATCTGTTTTCTCAAACAGGTGCATTTGAAGACAGTACTGAAAAAATGATAGAGAATATCAAGAATATGCATACTATTGTTTCTCAGAGTATGAGTAACGGAAATATAGATGAATTTAAAAAGTTACTTCATGAAACGGAAAAAAACACACTTCAGTGCATAGAAAAAACAAATACAGAGTTTCAAAAAAAATATACCGAAACTGTTAACAGAAGTAATGCAGAAATAGCTCAGGGTCTGTCTGCACTTCGTGAAAATATATTTAATCAGATAAAGCACATTGATCAGGAGCTTACATCAAAAGATATTCTTGCAAAGCAAAGAGCGGAGGAACTTGTTACAAATGCAAAAGAGCTCCTTGATTCATCATATTCAGAAGCTGCCCGGAATCATATTCACAATGCGCAAAAGGATATTCAAAGCGGTAATTATCAGACAGCTATCAGTATGGCAGCATCTGCAATCACAGAAATTTATATGAATATATATAAAAATGATGCAGATGAAAAGGAATATGAATTTTATCATCAAAGCTACATATTTCTGATTGCTGAAATAAAAGAGTATCTTGAAAATCTAAAGGAAACAGAATACAGGACTGATGAAAATTCAGATGATATTATGATTATTGATCTAACTCAGTTTATGGATGGACAATACGAAAAATATCTTGATTGCATTGAGAAAACTGAAAAAAAAATTACTGAGGAGTCGTCTTCTTTTACATTACACGAAATTAAAAAGGAAATCGAACTGCTTAACCATTTATACGCTGATATAACAGAATCTGTTGTAGATGCATTTTATCTTATGACATATAATCTTAGCAGAATGGGTGTGGAAAAAGAAATTTACACTGTTCTTAAAGAAAAGGGATTTACGCTTACAAAATCATTGTATTCAAATGGTGATCCTTCTAAAGCCAGTGAGAGAACATATAAATGTAATCTTACAGATGAAGAACTGACTATTTCTATAGTACCATACACAGACTGTGACAATGAGATAAAAACAGATATAATTATTAAAAGTAACGATACTGACTGTTCAGAAGACAGCCGTGAACAATACAGAAAAAACATAATAAATAATATTAAGGAAAATTGCAGTCAGGTAGACAGTGTACATATCAGATGTCATGAAAATACCAGAAATAAAAATGCTTCTGATGTTGATACATCATCATTTGGAATTGCCAATCCTCAACAGCAGAAACAAAATCAGCAGGGGTGATGTACTTTGGAAAAATCTATTTTTGAGTATTCATCATACAGGATATTCTGCATATCAGGAAATATAATGGACTCATTCTGCACTCCTGATTTACAGATCGTAAGCTTTGAATATTATTTATGCAGATATCTTAAAAATATCGGATATGAATGTGTTATATTTTATTCCGGAAGTGGTATGGGATTATATTTTCGTGACAGACAGAGTGCTGAAAATTATTCAGAAAGTATCAATCAGTCGGCAAAAAAGGAAAAGGAAAAAACTGAGGATACGGATGATATATTCAATATTTTTGGTGTAAAGGAAAAGAAAGAAAATCCGGAAAAAAAAGAAACACACAAACAGAACAAAAATATTAAAATGCGTTATCCAATGGAAAGCGATGCCGATTTTATACACAAAGCAGAGGCTCTGATGAAAAACAAAAAAAAGAGAACTGCAATTATTTTTACAAGTCTCGATGATTTCGTTAACAGAACAGACAGCGTAAGCCGACGTAATTATAACAGGTTATTTGAGAACTGGAAGTCAATGACTAATGATAACAAAAATATATGCATATTTCTCTCAAAGGGACTGGGAACAAAAGAAATACAGCAAATGCTTTCAAATAACAGCGAACTCTCAATGTCATCATTATTTATTTCTGAAGATAGTGAAAATAAACGCACTTTTAATTCAGATACATGCCTTATTGTAAAACAGCCAAGCAGTGATGAAATAAGAAATCTTTTATTTTATTGGGCAATATCCGGATGCAGGTTTAAAGGTGATCGTGTTAAAAAACTTTCTTTTGAGTGGAATGAAGAAAATATAGGCGACATAGTAAATACGATGCTTTTTTACTGTAATGAATCAGAGGGCGGACTCAATACATTCAAGGATCGCATAGAATTATTTATCCGTGATTATCCTGAAGATTATGTACCGTTTTCGTCACAGACTGTCAAGGAGATTTATGCACAGAAAAATATCAGATATTCTCTTGAAGATCCTGAAAAGCTTCTTGAAGAACGTAGAGAGAGTGGTTGGGAAAACGCTTACAATGTCATAAAAAGAAATATTGCAGAATTTGAAAATTATGTAAAATACAGCGGACATACAGTAAAAAAAATAAGCAATAATATTTTCAGCCTTGAAAGATTTGAAAATCTTAATTATGACAATAATGCATTCAAAGTTCCTAATTTCGTTATTCAAGGAAATCCCGGTGTCGGAAAGACAGAAATAGCAAAGCTTATCGGACGAATTCTATACAAGCATAAAATTTTAAAATCCGGACATACAATATGTGCTTCACGTGATAATCTTGTCGGACAATATGTTGGTTCATCAGCTATAAATACTGTCAATGCAATTGAGCGTGCTCAGGAAGGTGTTCTTTTTATAGACGAAGTTTATTCACTTGTAAATCTCAGTGATGGCAGCAGTTCAGGAGGAGAAAATTACTGTGCAGAGGTTGTAAATACTCTTGTTGCAGCAATGACAAATACCAAGTATCATTTTTGCGTTGTTATTGCAGGATATCGTTCAAAAATGAATGATTTCTTTAAAATGAATGAAGGTCTCCCATCAAGGTTTAATATGAGAAATATCATTACAATAGATGATTATAAGCCGCCTGTTCTTGAAAAAATATTCCGTGAATACATAATAAAAAATAATCTCTCATTAGATAAAGAAGCAGATGATAAACTGAGCTGTTATTTTGTAAACTATTATAAAGAACGTGACCGAAAGAATTTCGGAAATGCAAGAGACGTTATTAACCTTGCCAAAACAGTAGTCAGTAATGCCCAGATGCGTGAGGGAACAATTTCACCTGCAATAGTTGTTAAAGATTTTATCGGAAGTGAACACTTATTTAATGGCTTTGGTGCATCAACAAGATCTGAAGCATACAAAGAATTAAAACAATATATCGGTATGGAATTTTTAGAACAGATGTTTGATGATCAATGCAATTTGTATGACGAATGTATTGACAAAGGAATACAATATCCGGGACCAGAACACATGATATGGGTAGGTAATCCTGGAACAGGTAAATCAACAGCTGCAAAGCTTGTAGCTCAGCTTTATTATGCAACAGGAATTCTTGGGGGCCGTAATCCTGTTATTGTTGACGCATCAGGAATTATAGGTACTCATATAGGTGATTCACAGAAAATTATTAATGAAAAAATGGATGAGGCTAAACAGAATAATACTGTATTAGTTATTGAAGAAGCGTATCAGCTTTCAAAGGACAAGCAATACGGACATGCTGCACTCAATGCCATGATGAACAGAATGGTTGACGAGCGTAAGAATTTTAATGTCATATTTGTTGTGTACAGCACGGAGTACGAATCATTTGTTTCCGCAAACGCCGGAATATTATCAAGATGTACAAGATATGATTTTAAAGATTATACGCCTGATCAGCTTACTGAAATATTCAAAAAAATGTGCAGAGATTCAAAGGATTTTTATGATCAGAAGGCAATTGATAAAATACACATATATTTTGAAGTACTATATAAAAACCGTACTGATAAGACAGGTAATGCCAGAGCAGTACAAAAATTGATTACTGAGATGCGTAAAAGAAGATATCCAAGAATAAAAGGGATTAAAAATGCCTCTCCACAAGATAAGTATTGTTTTATTGAAACCGATGTTCCTGATTATGAATGAAGTTAAGTAATTCAGATAACAGGAGAATAAAATAACAGGAAAGGACTAAAAAAATGAACGAAATTAAAATTTCAATGCTCGGAATAAGTGGTTCGGGAAAGACTGCATTTCTTTCAGGGATATGTGATACTTTTATTTCAGGAAATATTGAAGTGATTGATAAAAAAAATAATAATGATAGTCATCTGTTTAAAATACTGCCATACTACGCAGATAATTTATCAGAAACAAGTGTAGGTGATATACGTCGTTATTCAATAAGAAATAATAGAGGTTTTACTTCAGTCAGTACAGAAAACACTAAAAAATATATGCTCAATATACATGATGATTGTTATGATACATCCAACCCCCTGTGTACAATAAGTTTTATTGATTATAAAGGTGGATTTATTGAGAAGCTTGTAAATGAACATTCAGACGATGATGTAAAAGATGTACGAAATGAACTTCTTAAAAGTAATGTTATTCTTATTTTTGTAGATGCAATAAGATTGAGCAGCTGTACAAATGCAGGACAATACAGTCAATCTCTGGGAAACGATGATATAAACACCTTTTTTAATACAAATAAATTTGATAATAAAAAAATGACTATATTATTTGTACTTACAAAAGATGATTCACCTGATGTTTCAACTGATGATGAAATACTTATTGACAGACTTATGCATGCATTTGAAACATCAGTTAAAATAATAGAGAGAAACAAATGGAATCTCGGAATAGTAAGAACATCAGCAGTAGGAAGAAATGTAATTAATCGCGAAAACAATAAAATAAATCCTGATGCGGAAATAAAGCCATATGGCATAGACACTGTTTTATTTTACAGTATCTACAGAACAATAAGTGAAGAAGTAACGGATATATGCCTTAAAATCAATGATATGGAAAAAGCAAATGTTATTACTAAAATGTCCAAAGAATATAAAAATAAAATGAAGATATTCAGACTTCAGATGGAACAAACTGATGAAGTATTAAAGTACATAAAAATACCATACAATTCATTGCGTATTTCACAAAACCTTATCTGGGAACAGAAAAAGGGGACAACCGGAATCAGTGCTGTAAATGAATCATAATCGGGAGGAAATTTAATATGGAATTCGATGTTTTTTTATATGGCAGGACAAAAACATATGATTATTGTGATATGTATATGCCATCATGGCTTACGGTTGATTCCGAAGAATATAATGATTACAGAAAAATCATCAGTCATTTATTCAGGATAAGGGATATCCTGAATGAAAGTGAATCTGAAATTCTAGAAATGACTGCTGACAGTTTCTATTTTTATAAAACACAGAATATCAGTATTCTTTGCAGATGCTGCCATACCGTGGGTAAGGATGAGTACGGAAGGACTATCTGTTCTACAGAAGGTTTTGTATGTAAAAATGAAAACGAAAAAGATTTCTGGTATCACGTTCCCGATATGATAATTGATTTGATCTCCGGAGAAAAAACATTTTATGATGATTACATGGATAAGTATTATGATACTTCAAAGCCTCCTCAGATTGTACTAAGTAAAAATATAGATAATGCGATTAAATTTGTATCAGAAGCAAATTATTCTGATAATACAGAACTCTGTATAAGACGTGCAAATATACAGAACCAGTTCAAGTCACTTATTTGTGGCATGCGTAAACGTATTATGCCTTTTAATTTTGTAATAGGAAAGCATGAAAAAAGAATTTATGAATATCAACATCCAAAGACTGTACCGGATATAGAAATGTTTTTTGCTAATGATGAATGTACAGAATTATCGGATAATCTGTCATGGAATCATAAGTATAAATCTCTTTCGTTAGAAAATAAAGTGAGTAATTATCATGTATATCTGGATATTAAAAAATCTTTACAGGAAAAAATAAGATACAGGCTTGTTACAGGAAATAAACCGGATTCCGAAAATGTAGTTACAGATGTGCCGTTTGTCACCTATGAGGTAGAATCGGATACAGCAATAAATATTTCTGAATTAATTAATATGTATGAAACTATGAGGGAGTATCTTCTGGACTTGGGATGGTGTAAGAGTCCGCAAAACAAATATATATTTGAAAAGTGGTGATACTAATGACTGATACCATATTTTTTCATCCTATAAATGTGACAATAAACCAGAAAGAAATCCGTTACAGAATACCTGTAGAAGTAAAAAGTTCAGAACCAACAATAAAATACTTTTTTCACAATCTTACAAAAAATTCTGAATTAAAAGAACACGATATTTATTATTTTATATGTCAGAGTGATTGTGTTCTACTGTTTAAAACAGAAAAAGAAAATGGTCTGACCGGTATGGTGTTTAAATCTGAAATGATTATGAAAGTATGGTCAGATTTGTTGACTCTGATTAATTATCTTAGTGATATTGAATATAAAGATATAGCTTATGAGAGGTCTGTCAGATTGTGTGATATTAATACAAGCAATCAGATAAATTCAGATATGATAAATTCTATAAAAAAAGAGTTTAAAAATACATATATACCTTGTTCGTTTATTACTGGAAAATTTCCTTATTCATTTTACGGGTTAAATGCAGGAAGTGTAATTTTCCCTGAATCAGAAATTAATCTTCAGAATTTAAAAAATAATAGTAAAGCTCAAAAAGAATGCATTCCATATGATAAAAAAATTAAAAGTCCTGATTTGAAAAATAATGCAGTAATTGAATATAAATTACCGACTAATGCTAAAAAAAATATATTTAAGATAATTAAAGATAAAATACAACGGGAA
>CALMUA010000132.1 GCA_937872775.1 uncultured Ruminococcus sp. | reverse complement strand
CTTGAATTTGATTTCTGAAATTCGATTTTTTGAAAATTAGAAATTATTTACACAGTTATGGCGCTTGGTGAATAATTCAGGGTTATTTATTAATTATAACAAATTATATATATTTTTTCAATACTTAATAGTGTTTTTTTATTTTATAGGTATATTATCAGTATTATTTTTCCTTCAAAAATGTACTTTATATCTATATGTTAAGAATTCTACTTCCTTGAGCACTCTAAAGACGGTAGCATATTACTGACATCTATATTTTGAATAGTTACACTGGCATCATTAAAAATCTCATTATCAAACAAATATCTGGAAAGAGGATTGATTAAAAGATTTTCAACAACATTACCAATACCACGACCACCATTAGAAAGATTTGTGAGTGCTTGTTCTGTCAGAATTTCTCTTGCATTTTCTGAAATTGTCAAAGTAATATGTTTCTCCACGTATATATTTTTTATAATTTTATTTACTTGCGAATTTAATATCAATTTAGCAACATCATTACGTATGTAATTAAAAACTACAATGTTTTCACCAATACGGTTTAAAATTTCAGGTCTACCAAGCTGAAGTTTAAAATAATCCTCAATAGCTTCCCGCACACGGGCAGACATTTTTTCATATGGCATTTCACTTGTAACATTTGCTTCTCGTTTTCCGTCCTCGTTTATTGTATAAATACCGAGATCACTAAGTTCAATAGTTTATATAGTGATAGATATATTAATAATGTTATTTTTTGTAGATCATATCTATATCGTTGATGAAAACGACAAGCGATAATGCCATCTTAATCAAATCAAAGGCTACATAAAAAGCAAAATACTATCTGACTTAAACTAAAGTCAGATAGTATTTTTATTTTGTATATCAGTGAAATATTCTAAATTATATTACGAATAATCAATATCAAACGGATCGTATCTTCTGTATGATCTTGAATTCTTCTTGATTGCATCATCAGGAACCCATTCAAGTGCCTTATCTTTAAATTCTTCTTCGAGTATTTCCCAAAGAATACTTTCTCTTGCGTCATCTTCCAGGAAATCCTTCCTTTCACGTACATCATATCTCTCGATAACGTAAACTGCCAGGTTTTCCTCATCCTCAACGACAACAGGATCGCCATTTACAGTACAATCATTGAATACTGAATCATTTATAACCTTTGAAGGGTTATATCCGTCCTTTTCTGATCCTTTAAAAATCATATTCTCATTTGCATAAGGATCTGTTTCTTCTGTTGATTCTTCGGTATTGATTTCTACTGAAGCAGTTGTAACGTCAGATGATAATGTTTCTGAAACAGCTGTTGTAACAGCTTGTCCGACTTCTGTATCTGATGAAACTGGTTCCGTTGCCGGAGCTTCACTTTCTGCGGCAGCTTCTGTAACAGACTGTTCTGCGTCAGAATTTTCAGATACAGAACTTTCACCTGACTCAGATGATACAGTTGTTACAGGTGCTTCTGTTACTGTTTCAGCGGTAAGATCTGCTTCATCCATTACAGCATTATCTCCTGTTGCGGTTGCTGCTGCTGCATCAGATACAAGCTTATCATAATAATCATTGTATTCTTTTATAAGATCATCTATATTTTCACCTTTTTTAATTCTTTCAGCATAGCCGTCAGCCATTTTCCTGATTTCTTTTTTGCCTGCATCATCAAGCTCAGCACTGCTTCCATCCTTGAGGTTAAGTTTTATATACTTAACTCTTGAATAATTACCCTCAAGGTATGACAATATGTCCTCGTCTGAATATTCAAATTCTCCGCCCTTGTTATAATAATGATTAAATACTGCTCTCTGCTTATAATCAAACTCAACTATCTGTTTTACGGTATCCTTACCTATTCCGTTTTTCTCATACATTTTTGAATAGTATGACCATATTGAATCATTCTGTTCTTTAATATCACTCTTTGCCTGTGCATCAAGTTCAAGGCCGAGAGTATCAAATTTTTCATTTACAGCAAGAAATATTCTCATATTTTCAGTTGCCTTGTCATTGATCCATTCGGTAATATCCGTGTTTTCAACTGACATTGTTTTTATAAGCTTTGTATCTTTCAGGTCAAGCTCCTTGTCAGCCTCAGTTAAAATTGTAGTTGCCTCTGAATACGCCTGTGTCTGATAGAATATGAACATTCCGGAATTCAAAGTATAATCTTGATATTTTACAGCCCATGATGATGATTCACCGCAGCCTGCTCCAGCAACCATAAGTGATAAAGCTACAACTGTCGCAACAATTCGTTTACAAAAAGACATTTACATATTCCTCCATGTGTTTCTTTTTTTCAAATACTTATTAATTATACAATATTTATTCAAATAAGTCTATATGAAAATAAAAAAATTTTAAATTATTTTTCCGTTAAAAAACATGCATCTTGTACTTT
>CALMUA010000131.1 GCA_937872775.1 uncultured Ruminococcus sp. | reverse complement strand
AAATATAGTTGGAGATAAAAATAAATAACAAATAAAAAGATTTGCATACATAATTAATATAAATTAAATCTTTATGAATGCAAATCTTTATATCGATGCTATATTTTTTTATAAACAAGCACTGCAAATTCGATTTCTGTTTTCAAGTAATTAATATTATTTAACTTATTAAAGTCATTTTGACTTGTTTTATAATAATACGGGGTCATTGTAAAAAGATTTTTTATATCCTGATTTGACTCAAGTTCAATACTACCTTTGATATCTTCACTTTTAACAAATTCAAAACCATTTATTCTATATACATCTACAACATTTTTATAAGGATCATCATATACGATTTTTTTTAAACTCCATAGATGATTTTCAAGAGGAATAACCTGAATAAGAATACTGCCGACTTTAAGCAATCTAAGAAATTCAGCCGAACAAAACGGAGCGAAAATATTTAATATTATGTCGCATGAAGAATCAGCAACAGGTATATCAAAAATACTTGCAACTGAACGGTTAATATCAGGATTACGATTTTTAGCAAGGCTGAGAGCATTTTTTGAAATATCAATGGCCAACATTGTTGTTTTTATACCTGCTGTGCAAAGTGTATCATAAATATTAGAGGTATAAAAGCATTCCCCGCATCCTGCATCAAGTATAACAGAATTTTCATTGCAATACTGTATTACCGTTTCTGATATTTTATTCAGTAATATAGTATAATATCCTTTATCAAGAAAGTCTCTTCTGGCTTTTACCATTAATTTATCATCACCATGGTTTTTGTCCTTTGTTTTTTGTGACATTAATAAATTTATATACCCGGTTTTAGAGACATCATATAAGTGATTATTTTCACATTTTTCTGATTTATTTACTTTCATTAAAGGTTTTTTACATACAGGACAAATAAAACCTGTCATAATATCAACATTCTTCATTTTCCCAGTTATGCCATACATTTTGAACGTCATCGTTATCTTCAAGATGTTCAAGAAGCAACTCCATTTTTTTAATAGATTCTTCATCTGTAAGTGATACATAATTATCCGGTACCTGTTCAATTTCAGCAGATAAAATTATATATCCTTTTGCTTCCAGACCGTCTTTTACAGTTTTAAGTTCTGAAGGAGATGCTATAAATTCTACTGTATCATCTTCAATACTGAAATCATCAGCATTAGACTCCATACAGTCTTCCATTACCTTGTCTTCATCGTATCCTTTATTTTCAGTAATTACAATTGCTTTGCTGTTAAACATAAAAGATACGCATCCGCTTGCTCCCATATTTCCACCGAACTTATCAAAATAATGACGTACATCTGCGGCTGTTCTGTTTTTATTATCAGTAAGAGTTTCAACTATTACTGCAACACCATTTGGGCCATACCCCTCGTATACAATTGAAACATAGTCATTTTTATCATCACCGCCACTTGCTTTTTTAATGACTCTGTCTATGTTATCATTAGGTACATTATTAGCTTTTGCCTTTGAAATAAGATCACGAAGCTTGGAATTTGTGCTTGGATCTCCGCCGCCTTCCTTTATGCAAACAGTTATTTCACGTCCGATTTTTGTAAATATCTTTGCTCTTACAGCATCTGTTGCTTCTTTTTTTCTTTTAATAGTACTCCATTTTGAATGTCCTGACATTTTAATAGTCCTCCTTGTCATTTATCAATAAAATAATATTTATCAGTTCATCAAGTCTGGCTTTCTGCCCTGTCAGATGTAAATATCCAAATAAGCATTCCACCGCTGTTGCTTTCCTGTAATCAATAATATTTGTATGCTTAGGTGCTGAACACCCTGAAGCATTTCTTCCACGTTTCAATATGGCTGTTTCACGTTCATTAAGTAAAGTCAATATATGATCATAAGCTTTTGATTGAAAAACTGCACATACCTTTTTTGTGGTTGCACTATGAAGATTAGATACTGATGTATTAGCCTTGAGAACCTCACTTTCCCTGACAAGCTGTTCGTAAACACTGTCGCCAAGGAATGCAAGTGTAAGAGGACTATACTGCATAGCATCTCTTTCTGATAATATTTTTTCCGTCAAAATCACCTCTAACTAATATACTCAAATTCAAATCCAAGAATATTAACAGTTTCACCTTCATCAATTCCCATATCTTCAAGTTTTTTAAATACTCCGTTTGTTTGCAGTACTCTCTGAAGATACTGTAATGACGAATAATCATCAAGATCCACTGTACGTAGAATAGGCTCAAGCCAATAAGCTTCAACATAATATATGCCATCTTCTTTTCTGACCGTAATTTTTTTCTTTGAATCTTCTTTAAGCTGAATCTCCTCTTGTGAAATTTCTTCTGGTTCATATTCTTTTATTGGTGGAAGCTTATCCAGTTCCTGCGAAATAAATTTAATTAGATTCGATGTTCCGTAGGTGGTTGCAGCTGATATTTCAAAAAATTTATATCCCTTACCTTCAATATATTCTTTAAGCTCACTGATTTGTTCAGGAGTTGCCATATCTGTTTTGTTTGCTGCAACAATTTGAGGAGACTTTGCAAGATCCTCACTGAATTTTTCCAGCTCGCGATTTATTATATTAAAATCATCAATCGGATTACGGCCCTCAGAACCTGATACATCAAGAATATGAACAATAAGACGGCATCTTTCTACATGTCTTAAGAACTCATGTCCAAGTCCAATACCATCACTTGCACCTTCAATTAGTCCAGGTATATCAGCCATGACAAATGATTTTCCGGCTTCGATTTTTACGACGCCTAATACCGGAACAAGAGTGGTAAAATGATAATTTGCTATTTCCGGTTTAGCCTGACTAACAACAGAAATCAATGTTGATTTTCCTACATTAGGAAATCCTACAAGACCTACATCTGCCAAAAGTTTTAATTCTAAAATAATGTCAAATTCTTCTCCCTGATAGCCAGGCTTTGCAAATCTTGGTATCTGACGTGTAGATGATTTGAATACAGAATTTCCTTTTCCACCTTTTCCGCCCTTTGCAATGATCTGCTTATCTTTGTTTGATAAATCAGCCATTATTCTTCCTGTTTTAGCATCGCGCACAACTGTTCCACGAGGAACTTTAATGATTAAATCTTCCGCATTTTTACCTGTACAATGTTTTGCACCCCCGTCTTGCCCTTTGTCTGCTATATATTTTTTCTTATATTTGAAATCAATAAGGGTAGAAAAATTATCATCTATTTCAAAAATAACATTTCCTCCGTCTCCCCCATTTCCTCCGTCAGGTCCACCAGCAGCAACATATTTTTCACGATAGAAAGAGACTGCACCATCTCCGCCATCTCCAGCTTTTACTTTAATTCGAGCTTTATCTACAAACATCCTATAGACTTCCTTTCATGTGTGCTTAAACGCACATGATTACTAGTGAAACATATATAATATATAAGAAAATCCCAAGCATAAGCTCGGGATTTTTAATGCAATAAAAGTCTTAATTATTACTGCACAGCGTAAACAGATACCTTTTTACGATCACGGCCAAGACGCTCAAACTTTACTTTACCGGTTACTTTGGCAAATAAAGTATCATCAGAACCAATACCTACACCATTACCTGGATGAATATGAGTACCGCGCTGACGAACAATAATATTTCCAGCCAGAACATACTGACCGTCTGCTCTCTTGACACCTAATCTTTTTGACTCAGAATCACGACCATTCTTAGTTGAACCGCTTCCCTTTTTATGAGCAAAAAATTGCATACTAAGTTTTAACATAACTTACACCTCCGAAATTTTAATTATAATTGCATTTTCAAATTCCTCTGAAATAAGCTTCAAGTGATTTCTTAGATTATCAATAATCAAAGAAGCTTCTTCGTTAATATCCACAACTTTTAAAGTAACAGTGTTATTTTCAGCAGATACATCAGATTTAATCTTAAAATAATCTGTTATGAGATTGCATGTCAACTGAACAGCTGATGTTACACTTGCACAAACAATATCAAGACCAAAATCATCATATTCTGCATGACCGCTTACCTTAAAGCCTGAGAGATTTCCACTTTTTTTATAAAAAACAGCGGTAATCATAACTAAGCCTTGATTGCTTCAATTTTAACCTGAGTGTAAGGTTGTCTGTGACCTTGTCTTCTCATTGTTGAACCTTCTTTTGGCTTGTAAGTAAGAATATTAATCTTCTTGCCTTTACCATTTTTAATAACTTTAGCTGTAACAGCAGCGCCATCTACGTATGGAGCACCAACTGTCATACCCTTGTCATTATTAACAGCAACGACTTTATCAAAGTTAACTGTTTCATCAGCTTCAACGAAAAGCTTTTCAATGAAAACTACGTCGCCCTCTTTTACTTGATATTGCTTACCACCAGTTTCAATAATTGCGTACATTTTGGTTTACTTCCTTTCCAAAAAACTCGCTGTAAAAGGTAATGCAGAATTAAAATTCAGCATTTTAAAAAACCTAAACACATGCGGCTTAATAATTTTAACATATTAATATACTTTTGTCAAGTGTTCCTTAAGTGTTTTAATATCTTTTTGCTTGTTAAACATGTAAAAGCATAATCCACTGCTGCTACTGAGTATATTGGCAAACCGATTTCTATTATTCGAGTCCTGTATCCAACTTTTCAAATTCGTATTATGACTTATTTCATTTAAAGTAGATTCATCATCACATACATAAGCTGTCACTCTAAAACCTAATGCCGCACCCGTACCTGCTGTGCATACTTCAGCTTGCCAATCATAATCCGCATTTGGATTAGGAGATATGCCTGTACTAAGGTCTGCACTATCTCCATTAAATGCAGTATTAATATCAGTCTTTGCCTTAACATTCTGCAGAGGACTTATGGTTAAGGTAGATATCATTGTTATTGCTATTAGTATTGACTTAAATCTTTTCATATTAACCCTCCTTATGATTTAGTCAATGTGGTTATCAATAAAACTCTTTATAACGGAAACACGCAAACATTCTACTATTGATATAACAAATTACCTCATACATATAATCTTCATTTGGTGGATTGTCACAGGTAACTTCTGGAATTATAAAATATTTTGAATATTCCAGAAGTTCATCAAAAGACTTTGATTTTACTGTAGTCCAATCATCACCCAACCAGTCATGTACAGCTTTATTACATTCTTCCACTGTGAGTGTTTCTATCGGACACTGTTTCATCAGTTCCACATAGTCATCACACTGAACACCGTTGAGATATGAACTAAAGTGATATTGTGGATATTTCTCGTTCATCTTCTCAGCAAGCAATTTAGCATTACTTACAGCGTCAATACCGAATTGAGCAACAACACCCCATCTCCTACAAAGATCTTCGTCTCTGTCAGAATTAGATGCAATTATTTCTTCATCAGATAACTCAATGTCATTTTCTTTTACTTCGATGTCTGGCACTGGACTTTCTACTATAGTCACCTTAGTTACAGGATTTTCTTCAATATCACTAGAAACTGTTAAACATTCAGGAATTGATACCCCTTCAGCTACAGCCATTTCCAGATTAATACCCACATTGTCCTGTATAACGTAACCATTATATTTTTCAGCGATGCTTATACCAAGTACTGAATAAACTGTTGAACGGTCAGCATAATAAGTTTCTCCGTCTTTATAAGTACAAGCTAGTATTGTATTAGTACCAGACTGTCCATTAGAACAAGTGTCTCTTATAATCGACCCTTTTTCTGCGAGTGGAATATATACTTTGTCAAGTTCCTTAGTTGTGTAATTATAACGTTTAGCTATAATTACATTATCCTGAACCTCATACTCAATCTTGAGTTCATCAAGAATATTTAAAAGGTCAAAACAACTACGAACACCACTGACACCGTCTATCTGTTGAAATTTAACCATCAGCATTCTATCGCTGTCATTATTAAAAACAACAGGAATTTCAGATGCTGTAGTTACATCAATTTCTTTGCTAAGAAAATCCTCAACTGATGTTAAAGCTTTCGAATAACTTTCGCTGTCATATAATAAATAACCACATTTACTATTGTATATACTTATATGGTTATTCTCCGAAAAAGGCAGGTACATATTATTATCGTCCTTTTTCATTTCAACAAGTTTATTTCCAGAAATTATAAAAGGTTTTTGTTCAGCATCAAGATATATTTCAAATTCATCCATAAAATTAGCAGACGATACCGTAAACTTAGAAATATCAACCTTTTCATCTAAAAAAGCAAATTTAGACGTATTATCAATTATTCTGACATCTTTAGCCTCCTTTTTACTTATATCACTGACTTTATCTATTTTATAAATATTCAACCCTACATCAGAGTCTTTATCTTCTTTAGCAGAACAGCTACTAAATAATGCAGTTGCTCCTAAACTTAGAGCAATCAATGCAAGACTAGATTCAATAATACATGACTCTCTGAGATTTTTTCTCATAAAATTACCTCCATTATATTTTGTTTATTTATTTGTTTTGTTTCTTATTACTACACATAATAACTTTACTATAAACCCTAAGATTTAAGTTAAGGTTTATAATTAAACTATTATATGTTTGATGTGTGTATTATTTTTATAATACACACATCAATAAGGAGAACCTAAACTGGATAAATGAGCAAAAACAGCAACTTGCACAATGAATTATATTGTTTTGTATTATTATGGCTTATAAATGCGTTTAATTTTTCTAATAATAACTGATTTTTTGTGCATTTTGATGATGAATTTAAAATTTGCTCATTTATAGTTAATATGTTAATCCGCCTTTGATGATGAATCGCTTGCTGAGCTTGATGAGTCTGATGATAAATCACCTTCTGCAGCATCTCCACCTGCTATTCCACCAGATAATGATTTTTGAAGTTCTTCTTGACTGACTTCTTTTGCACCTTCAGGAATTGCCATGATTTTTGATGAATCAAAATCATCATTGAATTCTTCAACGATCATATACATTCCTTCAACTCCAAGTGCATACAAATCACCATTGTCTGAAACCAATAGTTTAATTGTTTGTCCTGTTGCTTCCTGATAGTATTCATCGTATTTGTATGTTTTGCCATCAACATCTTCTTCTCCGCTCTTGTATAAGCCAAAGTCTGAAAACATATCAGCAACTCCGAGACCAGGTATGCTTGATTCACCAGATTCCATTTTTGCATACTGATTATCACCTAACATGTACTGAACTTTGTCAAGATACAGCATTGAATAATTCATTCCTGACATTTCCATTGACATATATTCATTTTCACCGTCAAGATATACGGTCTGTGACATTCCGTAATCAGGAATTGAGTATTTGAGCATGTATTTACCTGATGAGAATGCTGTAATGTATTTTTCACTTGCAATACCTTTAAAATCATATTTTAAATCTGCAGGATCAATTTTTGATTCACTGCTGCTGTCTCCGCTTGCTGCTGCAGAACTACCGTCTGATTCTGATGATTCTTCTGTTGTTTCCTCTGTTTCAGCAGTAGTAGTAACAGCTGTTGTTTCTTTGCTGTCTTTTGATGATTTTTCATCTTTGCCGCATGATGACATTACCAATACCATAGATAATGCAAGTACACCAGCTAATATTTTTTTCATTATGTTACCTCCAAAAAATAGTTGTCATTGTTAATTCATGAACAATTCTATTAAAAATATATAGTCGCCAAACGCCAATAAACGCTAGCGACTACATTATTATACCACAGTAAAAATATGAATACAAGTAAAATTATTAATTTTAAATAAATTGTAATATTGGTTATATCTAATAGCATATCAATGCCGTATGTAAACGGAGAATTGC
>CALMUA010000130.1 GCA_937872775.1 uncultured Ruminococcus sp. | reverse complement strand
CCAGCTCTAATTTTATAACTTATATTCCACAAAAAAATTTAAAAATTACTGACAAATACCTTGACAATCAGCGTAATGCTGCAACTTGACTTAAATTATATTTCCAGATTAAATATATGTTCTTAATCAAAAACGATATAATTTGGAGGGAGTTAAAATGTTATGTTATGCACAGGCTAAAAGTTTAGCACAGGGCTCCCGGAATGATTGGAATGAAAGAGAAATGATTTGTAGTGCTACAATCACATGGGTAGATAATGAGTATGAATATGAACTTGAAGCAGTAATGGGGAAAAGTAGTGATCAATCAGATGAATTTATCTATATGTGAAGTTATAGATGAAGTTTACGAATCAGTGAATAACAATGTTGTGATTCAAAATTTAGGCTGAAAATAAAACAAAACATAAAGGGGGTAACTTATTCTATTGTGATGAAAATTATTGTTCGATTTCGCCTGCTGAGATTGCGTCATCATCATTGCTAACAGGTTCTAAGATTTTTTGATTTAACCAATCACTTTCAGGTTTGCATACCAATCGTGCATTCGCATATGCAGTCGGAAGGCTTAGTATGGTTGGTGCTGTATATTTTTTTGAAACAGAGTTTCTTTCGACAACAAGAGCTACTTCCGCATCTTTACCTGTTGTAAAGGTTAGTGGTAAGAGTATTGACATTTTATTATACGATGGAAAGTAAACTGGTATTGCTGTTCTATAATTCCAGCTTACTCTCATAACTGCTTTTCGTACTGCATTTCTAAAAGAAGCATCAAGATCTTCATAGACATCTGGGTCATTTCCAATTTCCTCTCCGATTGTCTTCCAATATTCTTCGCTTTCTATTGTATCTGTACAATTATTAAGAAGCGAAATAATTTTTGGGCTTTTTCTACATCCATCAAGTAAAAAATGCAGAGGTAGTCTTTCGGGGTGATCAATAAAATAATGGTCAGGCTGTAAGTCTGGCAGTTGTTCATCAGGGGTTTTTTCTGTAGAAATTATGTAGCTTATATCAGATATGTCACTAAAATAATGTGCAGGTCGAGGTAGTGTACTAAAATTCTCTGCTAAAACTCGTCCTCCATATTTTATACCTGGACATGCAAACATGCAAAATTTCCATGGTTTAGAACCAATATTGCTTTCAAAAACTACATATACATATTGGTAATTTTTATTAACTAACCCAGTATTAAAAACGCAATATCTGCCGTTTTCACTCATGTATACTTGTTTGTCTTTCCATAGCTTAGAAAATGTATACGCCAAATAACTTTTGAGTATTGGAAAATCATTATCATCTGGTTGTTCTTTATATGACCAGTTTTCTGGTAACACAAGATTGTTTTTTAGATCTTTAAGGTCTTCAAAATAATTAGGCCAGTAGGCAAAATTATAAAGCATATCTCTTGGCCTATTACCTAGTTCTACATAATATGTGTTAGTAAAATCATATTCAGTTATTGCTTTTTGCATCTCCCACGGTTGTTGATCTGGAATCCGGTTTGGTACAAACACTAATACAATGGGTATTGCATCGACTTTTGAAAATGATTTTGTTGTAATGTATACGTAATTCGCCTGTGCAATATCTGTAACGATTGAGCTATCCTTTTTCATTACAATTCTTGAATAATTTTTTTCTGATGCAGCAGCTACATACTCTTTATTAATTATATTTCGAACTACATAAGAAGAATCATTATTTTGAGTTAATTCTCTATAGGAATTAATTGCTTTATCAGGGATAAATGCAAACTCTTTAATGTCTTTATAGTCATCAATCAGCATAGGTGTAACCTCCCATTAAATTTTCTGTATATTTTTGCTCTTGACATGTATAATAAATTGTGCTATTATATATAATATAAACAAGTGGATACTATTTTTAGTTTTTGTGAGTGAGTGAGTTCCTGTTTCGTGGTGTGATACGAGGCAGGAACTTTTGTTATTCTTATTTTTTGTTTTTTTCACCTCTAAGTGTAAAAAAAATGATGTTTACTGTTTCGCTACATCAATATTTTCATTCAATTATTGTTATTCAAAAAAAATTGATATTACATATTGTTACTTATCAATACTAAATCATATTTAATTATATACCATTTTTCGTAATTTTACAAGTTGTTTGCTAAAACTTGCTTAAACCTTTCGCAAAACCACAGATTATATGCCTTTTATAATATTTTTTATCGCTTAGTGATCTGATGTGTTTTTCTTAGATTCAATCATGAATGTTCGTTGTCCTATTTTGTTACACATTCTCAGGTAAATATGCCAGACCTGTATCCAGGATGCTTGATAATGGTGATATATGCGAGATTAATCGTTTATGTATAAGAGGTGGGGAAAATGCTTGTTCAATGTCGTATGGTGCTTGTAGTCGCATTGCAAAGGCTATGGGTTATAAGAAAATCATTACCTACATATTGCAGTCCGAAAGTGGTGTTTCATTAAAAGCTAGTAATTTCAGGTGGGAAGGGAAAGCAGGGGGTACGCATTGGACGGGTAAAAGAAATAAAGGACAGGTTATTCCCAATGAAATGAAAACAAGATGGTGTAAGGATCTATCCGATTAAATATATAATGTTGTTCTTAATTGAGCAACATTTTTTTTATAATTAAAGACTTATTATATATTTTTAATTGTTAAAAACAATAAAAGATTTTAAGAGAGGTTTTTTAATTATGAATAAAGCAAGAAAAACACCAACACCAGAACAAAAGGCTTGGATGAAAGAAAATAATTATACTGAAAGTCAGATGGATGCTTTTTGGACTGAAAATATTGAAACAAATTTTAAAATACGTTCTTTTAATGCAAATGGCATGAGCTGGAGAGATCTGAATATGTACCTTGTTAAACAGCTCCCAACTCTAAAGGAATGTGATGCAAAAGCATTAGCAGAGAAAAAATTAGAAGAACAAAAGAAAGCTGAAGCTGCAGCTCAGGAAAAAAAAGATGCTGATTATTATAATGCACATTTTGAGGAACTGATGGTAAAAAAGATCGGTGCCAAAGAAACCTTAACTGAAAAGGAATTGAGACGGCTTCGTGATTATGAAATTGAGTGTACCTTTGGTGAAAACAGACGTTGGACCCGTAGTGCTCATTCTATTTTAAGTTTGTGTGATAGATTCTTTTCTCTTGATTGGGAAGAAGGCCTTACGGAATCTCAGGAAAATGAGTATATGGATCAGCCTTATGAGGTTGAAAAGCATACTTACGAAAAAACTATAACCGTAACCGAATGGGTTACAAAAAATACATCAACAAAAGCTTCTTCAACTCCGGTACCAGCTGTACCACCTTGTATACCTGATTAATACTCGAAATAAAAAACATAGAAATGAAAAACAAATAAGCAGGGGGTTTATATTTATGAATAGTGCAGATGTTGAAATGATAAAAAAGTTTGAAAGTACAAATGAAATGTCAATAGAAGAAATGCTTGAACAATTCGATTCTTTGAAAGATGATAGAGTAAGTTTTCTTTGTGTTTCTGACGGTATAGATGATGAAACAAATCAGATTTATTTGAGTGATATACAGGCTTTGAACAAGGCAATAGCGTTGATTAAAGAACATTTTTAGCTTGGGCTGAATATTCTGAACCCCGCAAAAATATTTAAGGAGTTGTTTTTTTGAAATTTGAATTAAAATGTAAAGGTCTTGATCGTTTTAGATCTGGCGAAAAAGCATTCAGCTAAGTTTGATTTTCAATAATCTTTAATTTAAAGGATTAAAAAGATGAATATAATGTTGTTATGTAGAAGTTTATTATAGTGGTGCTACTGATGGAAAAACATTACTATAAGCGAGGATTTTTTTTAAATAAAATGCTAAGTTATTGAAAGGATGTATTTTTATGAGTATGAGTAAACTTGAAATATTAAAAGATTTCGGTGCTAAACAGATGAATAGCGAATATGCTGAGATTGCTCCTGTAGGCTTTGAATTTAATGCTCAGTGGATTGTAAATCCTTTTGTAGATGAAACAGCACGTTTTGAATTTGATGAACAAAAGGCTATTGCACATTATGGCAAGGAAAACTATGAATCCTGGGTAACTGCAGCAATAGAATATATTAAAAAAACGCATAAACAAAATTTGTAGGTGATTTATAATGAATGAAAAGAAGATATCAGCCTTAAAGCCTTGTCCGTTTTGTGGTAATAAAGCAGTTTTGAAGAAAGCTATTTATGAATCTAATTATGTGGTGTTATGCGTTAAGTGTAAGTCAAAAACAGGTTCTTGGATTAATAAAGACACTGCAATAGAACTGTGGAATCAAAGAGTACCGGCAGAAAAAGCAGGGGGTTGAATTTTTAATTGTGTAAAAAGGTCATAAACAGTATTATGTGACTTATGATAGTGATCGCCTTGTTTGTGGTAGTAATAATCATGATGCCGGAAATGCGAGTACCTTAAAGAGTGCAAAGCAAATAATCAGGAATATAAGAATAACAAAGTCAGAATACAATCCTTATAATTTTAAGGTGTTTGATTGCTGGGCTGATGTAGATCCAAAAACGCAGCATGTACCTTGTGTATATCAGGAATATTGAATAAATGAAAAGGTGGTTTAATACTATGTTACTTCCAGTACATACTCCAGAGCCTATTATGCCAGATCAGGAAAGAATTTTATGTGCAGCTATAAGAATTGTTCATAATGATGAAACTTTAATTATACCAGGCTTTAGACATGGTGATTGTTTTGGTTTGTTAGTTAAACTTGGTTTAACTCTATATGTTTCAAGTGAAGATCAAGGATTTTTGACATCTAAAAATCGTTATGTAAGCCGAACAGAAGCTTATGAAATAGCTGTTAAAGCACATCAAGTAAAAGATTATGGTGAAGATTCTATTATATTAATAAGTGAAGATTTATATTAAGAATGAAAAATTTCCTGAAGATAATCTTGAACTTGAGATTTATGTTTTAAATAAGATAGCTATGTTCAAAATTGCAAAGTTTCCTATGTCCGAAGAAAAAGGAGTTTTTTCTAAAGAGCTTGAAATAGATGAACCTTGCTATATAGAAAGAATGCTTCACGAAACAGAAATAATAATAACCATGTAGGCAAGATAAGTATTGCCTACATGGTTATGTTTGCTTAATCATATCATTCTGGCAGGAACAGTTGGTAGTTATCAGACAGGGGGTATTTATCTGGTATTTCAAAGCAAAGTCTGTTATAAACGCTCATGAGTATTGAATAAAAAATAATAGCTGTATCATATTTAGGAACGGATTTTATTATACAGTCAAGTAAATATGCTGTGTTTAAATGCAATACTCTATGATTGATTTAATAGTGTGTGATTATTATGTGGCAGAAATTGTTGTTATTGTATATGTAAAAGATTTTGGTCATGCTTGAAGTTGTGAATTATTTTTTAATAATTCTTATCATAATTCAAACCATTTAACCTCTTTTGCCATTGACATATTTTCAAAAAAATATTTTGCAACATTAATTGCTTGTTTGCTGGATATAACCATATTATTGGATATTTCAGTTTCATCATTTTCATTTCCTATGTGAAAAAAAACATTTTGAGATGTGATCTTATTTTCATTATATGCATATGATCCACAATCTTCTTCATTTCTAAAAAAATGTACACAAGCATATATGCTGTTTATTAGTATTGACATTTTGGGATAACCTTCTTCAGATTCTAAATTAAATTCATTTGAACCATCTTTATAACGTTTTTTTAATATTTGTTCTAATGCAACAACACTATTACAAGAAATTTCTGAATAAAAATCTGATATTATCATTTTTTTCTCCTTATTAATTTGTTTTTGGTATTTTATTATTTCCAGTATATATTTTGATTTTATCAATCCATCCTCTTTTTTTTGCTACAGCATTAATTGGAGGAACTACGATTAATGTTGAATTTTCCTCTAATAAAGTTGGCAGCATAGTATTACAATATGGACATGTTCCATCAGTATTATTATGAAAAATTACTCCGTGTTTTATTCCTTTTTGCCTCATATAAATTGCTGCTTTCCCTTCAGCATGTGATGCTGGGATATAATGATTAAACATAGGGTTTGCATTTCCAGATGAAAATGTTATACATGTTCCGTCCTCAAGTACTAAAATTCCCCATGTAATCTTTCCGTCAAAATCAGGTATATCTATTTTATCTTTATCTATATTAGCATATTCATAAGCTTGTTCAATATCTTTTAATTGCTCATAAGCAAGTTTAAATTCATCAGTTTTTTCATTTATACAATCAATAATTTTATATGTTTTTTCAAGATCTTTGTCGTTCATAATATTAGAAGCAATGTCTTTATAAATCTGTGGAGAAATTGAATTGATATTATTTAATGTATCTAAATCAACGACAGTCTTAATTTTATCAATATTAATAGGTTCGCCATTTAATATTGTCTGAGAAGTCCACGAGCCTACTTCTTTAATAAAATTTAATCTAACACTACCGATATTATATCCAAACCCATTAGTTAGAGGGACATATTGCATACCGAACAAGTCAACATCAGCAATATCGCTTAAAGTATCTTTGATACTTGTTTCTACTTCATTTTTAATATTAACAATGCTGTCCTTTCCATTTTGAACAGCTTGTTCAATTCTTTGTTCAGCCTTAGTGGTGATTTTAGTTACAGTTGTAGTTACTGTATTAATTGCAGTGGCAGCCGCAGCAGTACCAGCACCAATTACAGCAGTACCAGCACCAATTACAGCAGTACCAGCAGTACCAGCTGTTGTTGCAACATTTACTACAGCAGTACTAACACCAGCAGCAGCCAATTCAAAAAATAAACCTATATCATTTATTTTAAATTTTTTTGGTTCTTCCTGAGGCTCATCTGTATTATCAGAATCATCAGAAGTTTTGTTGGGGGTTAAATAGTATCTAAATACGAATGGGTTATATGGCATTGGCCCATAAATAACTTTATCGGATTTTTCTTTTTCAACAGATATATCATAATCACCTATTGTAAGGGATACATCTTTTTTACCGTTTTTGAGGCTTGTTTTAAGCTTGACGTAATCTTTTGCATTACCTTGCGCAGCAAAAGAAAACAGCTCAATTAATTCAGATAGATTCGAGATTCTCTCACTTATACAAATATACAAGCACTCAACAAGTTCTTTTTTCATTTGAGCACTATATTCGTCAACTATCAGACTGCCATATTTATCTTCAAGCCACGCATCATCAACTGATAAAGGATCTTCGTAGATTTGTTCCTCAACTATTTCAGGGAGTACCGCATCATCAGGTTTATCAATGTAGCACCAATCCCTGTACGGGATAACCATTTTTTCAGTGTCAACACCAATAAAGTCAGCAATAGAGTTATTAGGATTTAAATTAATCTTTTGCTCCGAGTCTATTATAACATTTTTCGCAATAATAATTCCATCAATTTGAACATTTTGTGCTGATAATTTTACTGTTCCGAAAGGTGCATATATTAATCCTACAAGATTTATATTGCTACAGTCAATATTTATATCGCCATATTTTGAGTAAATAACGGTATTG
The DNA here is from genome assembly GCA_937872775.1 of uncultured Ruminococcus sp. Lineage (GTDB taxonomy): Bacteria > Bacillota > Clostridia > Oscillospirales > Ruminococcaceae > HUN007. Next base: position 890 of record CALMUA010000130.1, on the reverse strand, counting down.
CCAGTGTTGTCAGTATTACTTTTAATATCAATATCATTCATTGCCATCATGCAAGAATTTATAGTTACTGATTTTTCTATAAGAATGTTATCATAAGATATTGTTGGGGTATCAATAATTTTGTTGGCCTCATCATCATTTTCAATAACAAATTCGTAATATTCCTCCGGATTTGAAAAATATGTATTAACAATTTTATCATCCATATAAACCATTGAAATATTAGCATTTTCAATAATTTTTCCGTCTCCGTTAATACTTCGGTTACCTTCAAAATTATTATTTGTTGCGATTTTTCCGTTTGTAGTGGTTAATTGTGAATTAATCTGAATTGGAGTTTCTTTATCTTCAGAAAAAATGACATATCTGTAACTGTCGTCAGATGAAACATCTGGGATATTGTCTGAAGGGGGTACATTGACCTTATCTTTAATTTTTGTATCACGTAAAAGAATATAATCCTGAAGGATTAGAGAGTCTAATATATTAAATGCTCCATCCGCATTAATGTCTGCCAGACCTGATGGCTGTTCCTCTTTGTTTAAAACATGTTGTTTTGAACGCATAAGATCAAAAACATTTATCTTACCATCTGAGTTAAAATCTCCGCAAGATATTATTGATGCTTTGTCCGTATTTTCCTCATTTGAACTTATTTGTTCGGCAAATGTGCACATCTCTTTTAACATTGAACCACAGTTTGTGAAAATAAATGATACCAACATTAATTGAATTAAAATAAATTTTAAAATTTTCTTCCTCATATTATCTCCTTTTCTAATAATGAAATAAATAGTAAAATGTAAACATAAACATTATATCATAAGGAAAAATAGAAAACAATGTAAATTTTGTCGAAAAAAGTGACCATACCACTTAAAATAGTGTTG
>CALMUA010000129.1 GCA_937872775.1 uncultured Ruminococcus sp. | reverse complement strand
AAGAATAATAAAAGAAAAATTGTAATCCTTATAGGGGTTATAATAATCCTATTAATTTGTACAATTTCTATGCTATTGATTTTTAAAAATGATGAAGAAAAAGAATATTTATATGGAACATTTGAGTATACCGATGAAGATGGAGATAAGTCAGTAATCAGGTTAGAAAAGAATTCAGCGTATATAGAGAACGCTGACTATGAAAATTGTGAAAAGTTCTCTGCACAATCAATGTTGTGGGAACAGGAAGATGAAAATGATCTGATAGAAGATGAAGAAGATGTGGATCCTGAAATTAAGAAAGCAGAAAAAGAAAATAAAATTAAAGAGATCTGTGATAAAGTTGACTATAAGGAATTGTTTGATAAAAAAACAAGTAAGGTTGAAATTGATGATACTGAATATGAATTAGGCAGATATTTATGTATAGTATCAGCTAATGAAGATGATCAGCATAAAATACGTATTACTGTTGATTATAAAAACAAGATATGTATGTTGAATGGTAAACCATTAGTTAAGTACACTTACATAAGCTGACACAGCGATATGAGGTAATAATATATATGATAATATGCAATAATGTGTGTAAAGAATTTACAAGTGGTAAAGCTTTTTATGCAGTAAATAATGTTTCAATAAAAATAAATAAAGGTGAATTTGTTGCAGTTATAGGAAAGTCAGGAAGCGGAAAATCTACTCTTATGAACATGATAGGGCTTATAGAACAGCCGACATCAGGAGATATACATATTGATGGTGTGTCCGTAAATAAAATGAAACCATCAGAACTTGCTCATTTGAGAAATAAAAAAATAGGGTATATATTTCAATCATTTTATTTAGAATATACTTATCCTGTTTATAGAAATGTTGAGATGCCTTTATTAATATCAAATGTTGAAAAAAAACTTCGCATACAGCGCGTAGAACACTGTCTTGATATGGTAGGTTTACTTGAAAAAATCAATGTTGCTGCCGGAGATTTATCGGGTGGAGAAAAGCAGCGTGTATGTATTGCAAGGGCAATTGCCAATAATCCTGACATAATTCTTGCAGATGAACCTTGTGGAAATCTTGATTCAGAAAACACCGAAAATATAATGAATATATTATCTGAACTTCACAGACAAGGAAAAACGATTCTTTTGATTACTCATAGTATGGGTGAAGCAGACAAAGCCGAAAGAAAAATAATTATGAAGGATGGGAAGGCAGGGGCTGAAAATGAAAATCAGATCATGCTTTGAAATTGCACTTTTTGAACTCAGACATTCATTTAAAATTTTCTTGTTTTATTCTGTTATATGTATAAGTCTTATGTCGGTCTCTACGTCACTGCTGAAGGCAGCAATGACTATCCCAGATAAAATTTCCGGCATAGCACACGATCTTAACGCAGACAGTATAGAAATTTATGATTATAACATAGATAAAATAGAAAATATTCTTGAGAACGTAAATATAATATCATGTAGAACTGGAATGAGTGGTGATGCAATAAACATATTTGGGAAGGAAAATGCAGATAACATGTGGATATATGGTTTAAGCAGAGGGATTATAATTAATTCGGATAAATTTACAAATGAATCTAAGGAGTATATTTCTCAAAATCTTTTGTCTGGTGAATTTTCTCCCGATAAAGATAATAATCCTGTATGGATAAATGATATAATTGCAAAGAAGCTAAACTTAAAATGTGGAGATGTATTAAATGGAAGTACTAATTCAGATCAACCTATAAAGTTAGAGATTCAGGGGATATTCAGAGATTCAGATGAAGTTAATTGCTGCTATGTTAATGAACAGACAAACGAACTTATTATTGGAGATAGTCAACCTGTAGAAAACATATACTGGATGAGGTGTGATCGATTTAGTGATCTGAACAAAATACAGAAGACTCTGGAAGAAAATAACATAGATTATTCATGTGAAGATATGATGTTCCGTTCACTGAATATAATGTATGCCTCATTTTATTCATCAAGTATAATTCTTATTGTTGCTTTAAATGGGATAATGACATATCTTCTTGAACAGTACTATTCAAAAAGAAAAAGTTTTTTTAAAATAAACTCTTTACTTGGTATGAACGAAAAAAATATAATATGTGTACTTTTTCTTATAATTGAATCTGTACTTATATTTTCAGTTATTTGTTCAGGTTTACTATCATCAGAAATAATAAATAGAATAGATACATATATATGTGAATTATTCAAATATGATTTTAATCTGAGAGGATTTCCCTTGGTTCAGTTGATTGTAAATTTTGCTCTGGTACAAGTCTCTATAATCGCTGTATTTTATAAATTCAGAAAAATGCTTAATATATCAGCAAACAAATCAATAGGGAGGCCATAGTGAGAAACGATGAGTATAATAAACTGTATTTCAAATGCATGCTATAATCTATGGCACAAGACATCCTATGCCTCAAGAATGATACGTGGCATAGTTTTCATACTTGTTATCCTTGAAAGTGCATTTCTTATTACCCAGAGCATTCAAAATTATTATGAAGATACTATTTATGAAAATATACCATACAATTCTGTGAGATATTACACTAACATTACTGAGGACGGAAAAATAAAAAAAGAGGACATGGATATTATTTCAGATATCGGAAGTATTGAAAATACCGATATTCCATCATGTACTTTTAGTGCAGATGTAATGAAAAAAACGGGCGATACAAAACATCGCTTTATACGTATTGACCGTACTTCGTTAAAATGCGACAATAAAATATATAATGGCATTGAGGATAAATCATATAATTTTTATGATGATGAAAATAATAAAATTGTTAAATTTAAGATGAGTGTCTGTTTGGATGGATATGCTGCTATAAACAGTAATCTAAAAAAACAGTTTAAATATTATTATCCGGATGAAAAACTTATTGTTTCCGGAAAAGAGGCATCATTATCAGGTGAAATAATGATGAGTACTTACATGGCAGAACATTATGGAATTAATAACTATAATGAAATAGTAGGAAAAAATATATCTATCGATATAGATGGATATACATACATAAAAGATGCAAAACTTGTAGGTATCATAAATGAAAAATATTTTCGTATGAACAGTACGATGATGTCAGATCAAATTATATTTTGCTCTCTAGATAATCAGATTGGGAATTATGCAGGAGGGTTGGAGGAACTGGAAGTTATTGTACCCATTAATGATATTTCAAAAAATAATGATGTCTATAATCAAATAAAAGATATGAAACTTGACAGCAGTTTATCAATGAGCCGTACTTTTCTGCTTGCGCTTTCCTACACAGAACAACTGAGTATTGTCAGCAGATATATTTTAAAATACCTTTTCTTTTTTATTATTTTAGCTATGTCATTAAGTCTTTATAGTGTAATATCAAATTATATAAGCTCTATGGTTCCCTACTATGGAATGATGGGAGCTATAGGAATGAAGAAGACTTCAATGTTATTGTCATTTGTTTTTGAACAATTTATCATGATAATAGTATCTGTTTTTGTTTCTTTTCCAATTTACGAAATATTTGTTGTTTTGATAAACAAAGTTATTTCAGCCAGAGTAGGAGAAGGTATTGAACTTAAGTTTATGCAGGTTATCACGATAGCACTTAGATCATCGGTCATATGCTCATTTATAATTTTAAGTATGGGTTTATTTATATTTTTAATGTCTTTCTCAAAAAATATAATATCTATGATGAAAAAAGTATGAAGAAATTTAATAATTCTATACACGATATTTAAAGGCTGGATCAATGTCATTTAGTTAAGAAATAGCCAGTTTGATAACAATAGTGTCAATTATACA
>CALMUA010000128.1 GCA_937872775.1 uncultured Ruminococcus sp. | reverse complement strand
TAACATAATAAAAAATATTTTTCAAGAAATATTTTATGTGTACTTGAAAAATATAAATAATTATAGTAATATATTATATAGGCATATGCAGAAAAAAATTAAGGAGCGTTAAACGCATGAAATTATTGTCTATAGTTGTCCCTTGCTATAACGAACAGGAAGTACTTCCTATGTTTTATAAAAAAATCATAGAAATTATGGGGCAGATGACACAAAATGATAACGAACTTACTTATGAAATAGTTTTTATTAATGACGGATCAAAAGACAAAACACTGGACAGTCTCAGACAATATGCTTCTGAAGACAAACATATAAGGTATTTATCGTTTACAAGAAATTTTGGTAAGGAAGCTGGAATGTTTGCAGGACTTGAAGCTGCAAAGGGTGATTACGTTGTTATAATGGATGCAGACTTGCAGCACCCTCCGGAGTTTCTGCCGGAAATGTATAAGTATGTTTCAAGCGGTGAATATGATTGTGCAACAACAAGGCGTGTTGACAGAGACGGCGAATCAAAGATAAGAAGCTGGTTTGCCAAAAAATTTTATCAGATAATGAATAAGATTTCACAGACTGAAATTGTAGATGGGGCACAGGATTTCAGATTTATGACACGTCAGATGGTGGATTCAATTTTATCTATGAAAGAGTATAACCGATTTTCAAAGGGAATATTCAGTTGGGTAGGCTATCGTGTAAAGTATATAGAGTATAAAAATGTTGAGCGTGCGGCAGGAACGACTGCATGGTCATTCTGGGGTTTATTCAGATATTCGATCGAAGGTATTGTTGCGTTTTCAACTGCACCTCTTGCAATAGCATCACTTCTTGGCATTATTTCGTGTATTGTGGCATTTATTATGGCGATTGTTATTATAATTAAAACGCTTGTATTTGGAGAAAGCGTAGAGGGCTATCCGACACTTGCGTGTCTCATACTGCTTCTGGGAGGCCTTCAGCTGTTTACCATAGGAATACTCGGACAGTATCTTGCTAAAACATATATGGAATGTAAGAACAGGCCTATTTATTTAATACAGGAAACTGAAGAGTATATTGCCGATAAATAAAAATAATCGGGAGAGAATTGATTTGAGTAAAAATATAAAAATTATATTTGTTATTCTTACTGTAATACTGATCGCTTTTATTATACTTATATTCAGATTTTATTTCAGTGTGAATATTGCCTCTAAAAAAGATGATTCCGAATTCAGCATTGCAAATGAGCTTAATGATGATTTTTACAGCTTTAAAAATGATAATGGGCTTTATGGAGTAAAAGACAGTCAGGGTCATATTGTTATCCAGGCACAATGGAAAAAAATAATTCAGCTTAACAATGACCGCTTTATTGTATCAAAAACAGCCTCAGGAAAAGTCAGGTGTGGAATTATTGATTTAAATGAGAATGTAATGGTTCCGTTTATTTACAGCAAGATATTCAGCCAGATGGATGAATATCTTGTGGGAAAAGTAGATAATGGTGACAATCCAGAAGGATATGTTCTGTTTGATATGAACGGAGATACAATAATAGAAGAAGAGTGGGACAGCTGTTTAAAGAAATTTGATGATAAATCTATCAGCACATCAGAAAATTATATACAGGTTCAAAAAGGCAACAACGTTTACAGAATTCACAATATAGATGACCGTGGAATGCAGATGTTCTACATAAAACTTCAAAAATCAATATTCGGGAAAAAAATTAAAATTGAGATAAATGATAATAACCCGGTTGTTAATCTTAATTCTGCACATGTTATGTACAATGAACTTGCAGACAATACTATAAAATATATAAGCGCATTGTTCGAAAATAATGCAGAAAATATTAAGGACCTTTATGTTTATGATGATTATAAAAATATACTTCTCGAAGATATGGCGTTCCGCGGAAGCGAACTTGGATACATAAGTGATATCAAGCCGTCAATAACCGAAGAAAATGGTATTGTAAAATATATGTGCAATGTAATACTTAGGTATACATCTCCGGAAAGTATAAGTTGGGACGGAACAGTTACTCCTGTAAATAATGCTGCGTCGGTAAATATCATTATGACTAAAAATGCAAACGGAAATCTCAGAATAGAACGTGTTGAGGCAGAAAAGAAGGATATAAGTGAGCTTAATGTTCCTGATGATTATGTAAAACCGGAAACAACGCAGAGCAGTGAATATACTGATAATATGGAATATCCGGATATTCAAAATACCATATTATACAATGAAAGCACATCTGAAAATTAGCATACAAAATATTTTCCTTGACAACATACAGAAAATCCGCTATAATAAGATAGAAAATTTAATCGCCTTATCAAGAGTGGTGGAGGAACCAGGTCCTATGAAACCCGGCAACCTGATTGATCGAATATCAAAAAAGGTGCTAAATCCTGCGGAAAAGTCCGGAAGATGAGGAATTTATTCAATGAATTCACACGTTCGGAAACTTATATTTCCGGACGTTTTCTTTTTTCAAAAGACTTTGCGATAATTTTCAAAATATTTTTTTTGGAGGTTTTCTTTATGAGAAGATTTTTTACTTCAGAGTCTGTAACAGAAGGACATCCTGATAAAATCTGTGATCAGATATCAGATGCAATTCTTGATGCAATTCTTGAAAAGGATCCTGCTGCAAGAGTTGCCTGCGAAACTGCTGTAACAACAGGAATGATACTGTGTATGGGAGAAATCAGCACAAAGTCATATGTAGATATTCCTCATATTGCACGCAGTGTTGTAAATGACATTGGTTATGACAGAGCAAAGTTCGGATTTGACGGAAATACATGTTCAGTTATTACATCGATAGACGAGCAGTCCGGTGATATTGCAATGGGTGTAAATGAAGCGCTTGAGTCAAAGGACGGAAGCGGAAATAATTCAAATGCAATAGGTGCCGGAGACCAGGGAATGATGTTCGGTTATGCCTGCAATGAAACAAAGGAGCTTATGCCTATGCCTGTATCATTGGCACATAAGCTTGCAATGCGTCTTACAGAGGTAAGAAAAAACGGAACACTTGTATACCTGAGACCTGACGGAAAGTCACAGGTAACTGTTGAGTATGATGACGGAAAGCCTGTAAGAGTAGATACTGTTGTTATTTCAACACAGCATTCAGCAGCTGTTTCTCTCAGTGACATAAGGGCTGATATTATGGAGCTTGTAATCAAGCATGTTATTCCTGCAGAGCTTCTTGATGAAAATACAAAATATTATATTAATCCTACAGGTAGATTTGTAATAGGCGGGCCACAGGGTGACAGCGGACTTACAGGAAGAAAAATCATTGTTGACACATACGGTGGATATTCAAGACACGGCGGCGGAGCATTTTCAGGTAAGGATCCAACGAAGGTAGATCGTTCAGCTGCGTATGCTGCGCGTTATGTAGCTAAGAATATAGTTGCAGCCGGTCTTGCAGAAAAATGTGAAATACAGCTTGCATATGCAATAGGCGTAGCAAAGCCTGTATCTGTTCTTGTTGATACATTCGGAACAGGAAATGTATCAGAGGACAAGCTTTCAGAAGCAGTAACAAAGGTATTTGACTTAAGACCTGCTTCTATTATCGAAATGCTTGATCTGAGAAAGCCACAGTACAGAAAGCTTGCAGCTTATGGACATATGGGACGTGAAGATCTCGGCGTTGCATGGGAAAAGACAGACAGAACAGAAGCATTAAAAGCTGCAGTTAAATAATTAAATAAATATCCGGGTGATTCGTCAGGACATTTTAAATGTTTTGACGGATCACTTTTTTGTGGTGAAACTTTTATTTTAATACAAAAAAATATGTCATGTTAATTTATCATGGCATATATTTTTTTTATAAATAATATACTGTTATATATTTCGTAAGCCGAAAGGATGTTTATTATGAAAAAAATATCAGTATTTATTGTTCTGTCTTTTTTTATTATCTGTTGTGTTTTGTGGGACAGGCTGCCGGATAAAACTGTCAGCAAGGAGGAAGATAAGAAGACTGTAATAAATGAGATAAGAGATATTGATACAGAAAATATATCAGCTGAATTATTTAACGATATTTATAAACCACTTAATTTTTCAAGACAAAAGGCAATGTGGTTTACATATATGGATTATGAAAAGATCCTTGCAGGGAAAAGTGCAGATGAGTTTACAGAAGAAATAGATAAAAGATTCACAACAGCGGCAATGATGGGGATAAATACGGTCTATGTACAGGTAAGAGGTTTTTGTGATGCATATTATAAGTCCGAGCTCTTTCCTCCAGGAAAATACTATACAGACCAGAGCTTTGATCCACTTGAAATTATGATAAGAAAGGCTCACTCTCTGGGACTTTCCTTCCATGCGTGGATAAATCCACTCAGATGTATGACAACAGATGAACTCAATAGTATAGACGCAGCATTTAAATTCAGGCAGTGGTATGATAGCGCAGAAACAAAGGGGAAGGTTATAGTACAGAACGGAGACAGATGGTATCTTAATCCCGCATACCCTGAGGTAAGTGAATATATTTGTGACGGCATTTGTGAAATAATAAAAAATTACAGTGTTGACGGAATACATATAGATGATTATTTTTATCCGACCACGGATCTTTTATTTGACAAGGAGGCATTTGATAAATCAGGATCAGCAGATATTAATGAATGGAGAAGAGATAATATAAATAAATTAGTAAAAAACATGTATAAAAATGTTAAATCAGTAAATGATAACGTAATATTTGGAATAAGTCCTCAGGGAAATACAGAAGTAGATTATCAGAAGCAGTATGCAGACGTTGAGAAATGGCTTTCAGAAGGAGAATACTGTGATTATATAGTTCCTCAGATCTATTACGGATATCTTAATGAAACTTGTCCTTTTTCAGAAACAATTATCAAGTGGAAGGATATTGCGGCAAAGGGCAATACATCACTTGTTATAGGACTTTGCACATACAAAGCAGGAAGTGAAGATAAATGGGCAGGAAAAGGTAAGGACGAATGGATAAATGATACCGGGATAATATCAAAGCAGGTGAAAGAATGTATAAAAAACAATGATATTGATGGTATTGCGATTTATAGTTATTCCTCCACATTTGAAGAAGGAGTAAGTGCAGAAATCATGGTTATGGGACCAGTTCAGGAAATCCGAGAGAGCTTTAAAGTATATAAATAAATTATTCAACTTTCAATAACCTATTGCAAGTTATAATAAATTATGATAAAATGATAAATACAGCGTGTGTAGTTACATGCGATAACAAAAGCCTTCCAGACTATTTTTATAAGGTTTATATAAAGGGGGAGATAGTTAAGATGTTTAGAATTGTTCGTAAAAGAATGTTAAATGACGTTGTGGTTCTGATGGATATAGAAGCACCATTTATCGCAAAAAAAGCACAGCCAGGACAGTTTATCATTTTCAGAATTGACGAAATGGGTGAAAGAGTGCCTCTTACTATTGCCGACTTTGATAAAGAAATGGGTACCGTTACTATAATATTCCAAATAGTAGGAAAATCAACAGAGCATCTTTCTCAGCTTAATGAAGGCGACACAATTTTAGATTTTGCAGGACCTCTTGGTATGCCTACCCATATTGATCCCGAGGCAAAAAGTGTATGTGTTATCGGAGGCGGTGTGGGATGCGCTATAGCATACCCTCAGGCAAGGGCATTGCATGAACAAGGTACAGATGTCACAGTAATTGCCGGATTCAGAAGCAAGGATATCGTAATTCTTGAGGATGAGTTCAAGGCTGCAAGTACAGATCTTATTATTACAACAGATGATGGAACTTATGGTAAAAAGGGATTTGTAACAAATGCTCTTGAGGAACTTATTCAGGGCGGAAAAAAATTTGACGAGGTTATAGCGATAGGTCCGGTTCCTATGATGAAATTCATATGCGAAGTTACAAAAAAATACAACATTAAAACTATTGTTTCTCTTAATCCTATTATGGTTGACGGAACAGGAATGTGCGGCGGCTGCAGAGTTACTGTAGGAGGAGAGACAAAATATGCTTGTGTGGACGGCCCTGATTTTGACGGGCATGCTGTCAACTTTGACGAGCTTATGAAAAGAAATTCAACATACAGAGATCGTGAACATAGCTGTCGGATGCTCAATCAGGCAAAATAGTTGATATTGGAAATTTCAGGAGGATTAAAAAATGGCCGATAAGGTATTAAATAAAGTACCAATGCCTGAACAGGATCCTAAGGTAAGATCAGGAAACTTTCAGGAAGTAACACTTGGATATTCAAAAGCAATGGCTATGGAAGAGGCAGAAAGATGTCTTAACTGTAAAACCAAGCCGTGTGTAAACGGATGTCCTGTTGGTGTAAGAATACCTGAATTTATAGGAAAGATAAAAGAAGGGGATTTTACATCAGCTTATGATATTATTAAAACAACAAATAGACTTCCTGCTGTATGCGGACGTGTATGCCCTCAGGAAAATCAATGCGAAGACAAGTGCGTAAGAGGAATAAAGGGCGAACCTGTTGCAATAGGAAGACTTGAAAGATTCGTAGCAGATTACATAATGGAGAACAACGCTTCAACAGTAGCAAAGCCAAAATCAAACGGAAAGAAAGTTGCAGTAGTCGGTGCAGGACCGTCAGGTCTTACATGTGCTGGAAATCTGGCACAGCTAGGCTACAAGGTAACAATATTTGAAGCATTTCATGTGGCAGGCGGCGTTCTGATGTACGGCATCCCGGAATTCAGACTTCCTAAGGCTATAGTTCAGAAAGAAATAAATTCACTTCTGGAGCTTGGCGTTGAAATTATGACAAACATGGTAATAGGAAAAGTATTGTCACTGGATGATATAATAGATATGGGTTATGAGGCGATATTTATAGGATCAGGTGCTGGCCTTCCTAATTTTATGGGAATAGAAGGCGAGTCACTTATAGGAGTATTTTCAGCAAACGAATATCTTACAAGAATAAATCTCATGAAGGGATATCTTGAAGAATATGATACGCCTGTAATCAAATCTAAAAATGTTGCTGTAGTAGGCGGCGGAAATGTTGCTATGGATGCTGCAAGAAGTGCAATCAGAATGGGCGCAGAACATGTATATATAGTTTACAGACGTTCACAGGACGAACTTCCGGCACGTAAGGAAGAAGTGTATCATGCCAAGGAAGAGGGCATAGAATTTATGTTCCTTACAAATCCGGTAAAAATAAATGGCGATGAAAATGGCAGGGCTGAGTCAATGGAATGTATAAAAATGCAGCTTAGTGAGCCAGATGAAAGCGGAAGAAAAAAATCAGTACCAATCAAGAATTCTGATTTTATTATTCCTGTGGATACAGTAATTATGTCAGTAGGTACTTCACCTAATCCTCTTATAAGAAAAACTACAACTGGAATTGAAGTAAACAATAGAGGATGCCTTGTAGTAGATGAAGACATGATGACAACAAGAAAAGGAATATATGCGGGCGGTGATGCTGTAACTGGTGCAGCTACAGTAATTCTTGCAATGGGTGCAGGCAGAGCAGCGGCAGCATCTATTGACAAATATATTTCTAAAAAATAAAAAAATATTAATAATTTTATGGAGGAATTTGAATGAACTTTTCACCAATGGTACTTGCAGCTGAGGCAGCGACATCGACAACAACAGGGGCTTCACCACTTTTGTCAATGTTAATTACATTTGTTCCTATTCTGCTGATCTTTTATCTCTTTTTAATAAGGCCGCAGAAAAAAAGAGAAAAGGAAGAAAAGTCCCTTAGGGATAATCTCACTATAGGAGATGAAATTGTAACTATAGGCGGAATTATAGGCATAGTTGTACGCCAGAATGACGATACGCTTGTTATAGAAACAGGAGGGGACAGAAGTAAGCTTCGTATACAGAGAACTGCTGTAAGAGAAAACATAACAGCACGTGAAAATGCACGAGCTGCATCCGGATCAAAGTCATCAACTTCCTCTATTGTATCAACTTCACCTGAAGTTTCAGACAATAAAGAAAATACGGAAAAGACTGAAAAAAAATCAAAGTTAGAAAAAAAATCAAAGGAAAGCGAATAACGGGAATAATTGTTCATTGTCAGTAATATTAATATATATATCTTTTTACAGATATAATTAATA
>CALMUA010000127.1 GCA_937872775.1 uncultured Ruminococcus sp. | reverse complement strand
AAAATAATTAAATAAAGCATTGACTTTCATGCTTTAAAGTGATAAAATATAGTAAAGAAAGAAGGATAAATTGATTGAATAAATACGAACAATATGAGCATTTGGCAGAAGCAACTCTCAATCACTTGCTTGATACTCCTGATGACTGGGTTTCTTTCTTGGATACAGCATCGTCAATGTATAAATACAGCTTCGATGAGCAGCTGATGATTTATGCTCAGCGTCCTAAAACAGTTGCCTGTGCAAGTTTTGATTTTTGGACAGCTGCTGACAAAATGAATTTGAGTGTTCAAAGGGGCACAAAGGGTATTGCTTTGCTCAATAAAGATAATAAGAAAATTTATTATGTCTATGCCGTGGAGGATACTGTTCCTAGAAAAAATGGTTTGTCAAAAAATCCGAATGATTACCGTTGGAGTCTTACACCTGATAAAGTAGATGGTGTTAAGTCAATGATATTATCACGATATCATTATTCCTCAGATAATCTTTCTAAAAGTCTTGTTGCTATGGCAGTAAAGGAAACAGATAAATATATTGCTAAGTATGATGTTCAGTTCAAAGCTAAGGCAAACGAGCTTGGTATTTCGTTTACTCCTGAACTTGCATCTGCTTTTAGTGAAGTATTACATGCAAGTGTAGCATATTCTCTGTGTAAGCGTTGTGGAATTGATGCGAGAAGCCTTATTAAACCGGATACATTCAGTAAAATTAATCAGTTTGATAGTCGTTTTTCTGTCCTCCTGGGACAATCATTAAGCGTAATTTCAAAAAATACAATTCGTCAGGTTGAGCAAACTGTAGGCCTGGCTGTAAAACAGAAAGGGAGTATTGAAAATGAAAGAAGAATCAATGAACAAAATAGAGGAGAAATTACCTCAAACAGTAGTCGAAAATGGAATAACCTACACACTCGATCCGATAACGGAGACATATCTTCCGTTCTTCGAACAGAGCCAGGAGGAACCAGTGGAAATCAAACACTGGGGACGAATGAGAGAAAAATATCTGAAGGCAGAGAAGGACGTTCTGTATCAGGAACTGCTCCTGAGCAACAAACTGAATCAACATCTTCAGGAAATAGACAACAGAGCATTCGAGATGCAGCAGCAGCTCGTTCAGTCGATGGCAGCAACGGATGGAGTGGACGAGGATCTGAAGATAACAGATCAGATGAAATGGGTAGGGTTGATGAACAACTACAGAGCAGCAGCCGACGAGATAATAATGAAGGAATTGATATACGTTTAGTTGATGATAACGATGATTCTGATGTTGACTCAAAGTCGCAGATGTTTTATGACAATAAGTTATTGGATTCTGAAATTCAAGCAGAAGTATTACTTGGCAGCAGCAATATTGGCGGTAAGTTCAAGATATATGAGTTTTATTTAAATTCCCCGTCCGATGAAGAATTTGAAATGTTTTTGAAAAATGAATATGGCTCAGGTTCTCATTCAACTTCACCGATACTTGATAGTAAGTATGATAATACCGGTTATGAGTTTTCTTTTAATACTCCTTACGGTAAACAGAACCTACATCTTTCATGGAGTGATATTTCATTAAAAATCAAGCATCTTATTGACAGTGAATCGTATATTTCAAAATCAGATATTGAAAGTCATATAAAACAGGCATATTATATTTTAAATAACGCTGATCCGTTAACGCATAAAGAAAAAATAGAGTATGCTCATTCGGTTATTGATAAATATGACAGCCATAGTGAGGCTATCGAAGATAGAGAGTTGCATTCACAGCTTTCTATTTTTGAGGATAATTTCAATAATGAAAAAAATGCTGAAAAAGATTTAACCAAAACGGATAATAGATCTGACGATATTGAAAAGGTTATGTTTCAGTATCATGATGGTGATGAGATCAATGGCGGTGCAAAGATTAAGTTCAGGATGAATGTTGAAGCTATCAAGACGCTAAAAACTGTAGAAGCTGAAGAACGAATGGCAAATGCAGATGAACAGTTAATTATGTCAAGATATGTTGGTTGGGGCGGCATTCCTCAAGCGTTTGATATAAAAAATGATAAGTGGCATACAGAATACACTCAACTTGCTGAGATTCTAAATGATTCTGAGTATGCTGCGGCAAGAAAATCAACTCAAAGTGCTTTTTATACATCCCCTGTTGTTATTAATTCCATGTATCAGACATTGATTAATAATGAATTTAAGTCGGGTAAAATTCTTGAACCGGCAATGGGTGTCGGAAACTTTTTTTCTCTTATGCCTGAGAACGTCAGAAAACAGTCAGAACTGTACGGAGTTGAGATTGACAGTATCAGTGGACGAATATCAAAGCAGTTGCATCAGGATGCGAATATTGATATTACCGGTTTTGAAAAAACAGAATTTAATGATGATTCATTTGATTTGGTTATCGGTAATGTGCCTTTTGGCGCTTCAAAGTTAAACGAAAAGCGTTACAATCAATATAACTTCAATATTCATGATCATTTCTTTGCAAAAGCACTTGATAAGGTTAAACCCGGCGGTATTGTCGCATTTGTAACGTCGAAGGGTACTCTTGATAAAAAGAATCCGGATGTACGCAAATATATAGCAAAACGAGCTGAGCTTGTCGGAGCAATCAGATTACCAAGTGGATCATTTAATACTACGGATGTAACATCTGATATTATTTTCTTGCAAAAAAGAGAAAAGGCAATTGAAATAGAACCTGATTGGGTACATGTTGGGCAGAATGAAAATGGATTTACTATAAACAATTACTTTCTTCAACATCCTGATATGGTCTTAGGTAATATTGTTCAGTGTAACAAATTGTATGGCAGTGAAGATGATACAATGTGTATTCCTTTTGAGAATGTTGATCTTAAAGAATTATTAAATTCGGCAATCTTAAAAATCAAATTTAGTGTTTCAGATGAAAAATATATTGATGATGTTCTTAATGATACAAATATTAATATTCCTGCTGATATAAAAAAATTCAGCTATACGGTTATTGATGATAAATTATGCTATTATACCGACAATACACTACTTCCTGTGAAAAAGAATAAAAATGAAAAATGTATCAGAAATCTGGTTGACATCAGAGACACATTAAAATCACTTATAAATGCACAGCTTAATGATGAGCCGGATGAAGTAATTGAGAAGCTTCAGCATTTGTTAAATGCGAAATATGATTCATTTAAAGATAAATTCGGACATATTTGTGATATTAATAATCAGAAAGCATTTTCAGAAGATATGTCTTTGCCACTGCTGCTGTCACTTGAATATTCAAACAAAGAAGGTAAGATAGAAAAGGCACCGATATTTACAAAGCGAACAATTAATCCTAAAATTGAAGTAAATCATGCAGATACGTCATTAGAGGCTTTGGCAATATCAATATCAAAAAAAGCAGATGTTAATTTAAAATTCATGTCAGAGTTAACAGGCTTTGAACCGGAAAAAATAAAAACTGATTTAAAGGGTATTATATTTGAAAATCCTGCGAAGAAAGATGAATTCGGTAACTATAAGCTTGAAACAGCTGATGAATACCTTTCCGGGAATATAAGAGAAAAGCTTAACTATGTAAAATCTCTTGATAATGAGAGATTTTCAGTAAATATTAATGCTCTTAATGCTGCTATGCCAAAGAAGCTTGAAGCTTGTGACATTGATGTGAGATTAGGCTGTACCTGGATAGATCCTGAGTACATAAAACAATTTGTATTTGATGTTTTGAAAACAAATTCATATCTTAAGCGTGCAATTAACATAGAATTTTCACCATACTCAGCCGAATGGAAGGTTGAAGGTAAATCGTCAGATTCTTATGCTTCTATTGCTAATACGAATTATGGAACGAATCGAAAAAATGCCTATCAGATTTTAGAAGATACATTAAATCTCAGACCGATTAAAGTAACAGATACCATAGAATTGCCTGATGGCAAGAAAAAAAGTATTTTAAATCAAAAAGAAACTACATTAGCTCAGGATAAACAAAATTTAATGCAGAATGCTTTTAAGGAATGGATTTTTAAAGATCCGGAACGCAGAGAGGCACTTGTTGATAAATATAATGTTATATATAACAGTACAAGACCAAGAGAATATGACGGCTCACATTTAGAATTTCCGGGAATGAATTCAGAAATTAAGCTCAGAGATCATCAGAAAAGTGCAATTGCACATGCTCTGTATGGTGGAAATACGTTGTTTGCACACGAAGTAGGGGCAGGGAAGACGTTTGAAATGATAGCGACTGCTATGGAGGGTAAACGTCTAGGCCTTCATAATAAGTCGCTTATTGCCGTTCCTGGACACCTTACAGAGCAGATGGGAGCCGATTTTCTAAAGCTTTATCCAAATGCAAATATTCTTGTAGCAACATCAGCTGACTTTACTAAGAAAAACAGACAGAAATTATTTTCAAAAATAGCAACCGGTGATTTTGATGCAATAATTGTGGGCCATTCTCAACTTCTTAAAGTTCCCGTATCTCAGGAATTTCAGTCGAAAATAATTCAAAAACAAATTTATGAAATGTCTGAAGCGTTGGCTGATATACGAAACACAGATAAAAATTCATTTACGGTTAAGCAGATGGAGAAAATGAAGGATGATCTTGAAGTGAAGCTTTCAAAGTTACTTGAATCCCCTAAACGTGATGATGTCATTGATTTTGAGCAGTTAGGGGTTGATAAATTATTTGTTGATGAGGCTCATCTATTTAAAAATCTCATGATAACAACAAAAATGAGCAATATATCAGGGTTATCAACTAATGCAAACATTCAAAAAACAATGGATCTATATGCGAAGTGTCAATATCTTGATGAAATTACAGGTGGTAAAGGAATTGTATTTGCCACAGGAAC
>CALMUA010000126.1 GCA_937872775.1 uncultured Ruminococcus sp. | reverse complement strand
TATGCCACGATGAATAATTCAGGTTTAATATATTTTATTTTAATATTTTATAAATAAATTTAAATATATTATAACACTTTATGGCGTAAATGTAAATTAAATTACAGTATATACTTTTTTATTATGATTTGTGATTAGATGTTCATATACTGTTTTTAGTTTACTAGTGCATGAGTATCATCCCAGTCATAAACACAAAAATATACACTCATATTAAAAGCATAAGTTTTATATCAATACAATATTTCTGTTTTACGGTTGACTGAATACATCCAACAATAGTATAATTAAAAAAACATATCCAAAGACGGAGGTATAATTTATGAATGTATTTGTTGTGTACTGCCACCCATCACATGAAAGCTTTACATACAATGTTATGAGAAATTTTTTAAAAGGTCTTGACGATGCCGGACATACATACGTTATATCTGATCTTTACGCCATGAACTTTAACCCTGTATTTTCGGAAAATGAATATATGAGAGAGGCTTTTTACAGAACAGATCTGGACATACCTGATGATATAAAAAAAGAACATGAAAAAATAATGAAATCCGATGCAATCGTTTTTATTTATCCTGTTTTCTGGACAGATGCACCTGCTCTTCTCGGAGGATGGTTCCAGCGTGTATGGACATACGGTTTTGCATACGGACCATCACCTGAAATAAAAGTCTTCGATAAAGCTCTGTTTTTTGCTACAATAGGCGGAGATCTTAAGGAGGAAATACGTCAGAAGCAGGTTGAGGCAATGAAAACCATAATGATAGGTGACAGAATGAATAACCGTGCAGCCTCATGTGAAATGATAGTGTTTGATGAAATGACAAGAGGATACGGAAATGATGACCGACGCAGGGTTAATACTGATAAATTTCTTAAAGAAGCATATGATAAAGGGTATAATATATAAAAGGATTTCGATTCTACGGAATCGAGCAGGGCTTTCCGGTCGCCCTGCACCTTTGGGTTTATGGCTAAAATCTCATATTGAATTTACAAAATTATTATGTTATAATGTAAAAGTTGAACCTATAATAAAATATATTCAAAGGATGAAATGCTGAATGTATGGACTTAATATAGTTCTTGTCGAACCACAAATACCGCAGAACACAGGAAATATTGCACGTACCTGTGCTGTAACAGGTGCTTCTCTGCATCTTATAGAGCCTTTCGGGTTTACAATTACAGATAAACAGCTCAAACGTGCAGGACTTGATTACTGGGACAAGCTTGATATTTCTTATTATAAAAATATTGATGAATTTTTCAGTAAGACAAACGGAAATTATTTTTTCTTTACCACAAAGGGGAAAAAAGTGCATAGTGATGTGTGCTATCCTGACAATTTATACATAATATTCGGACGTGAAGATGCAGGTCTTAACGAAGAACTGCTTTATCACAATATGGATAAATGTGTAAGAATACCAATGCGTAATGAATTACGCAGCTTAAATCTTTCAAACTCAGTTGCTATTGCCACATATGAGGTTCTAAGGCAATGGGGGTATCCTGATTTAAGTACTGAAGGAAAATTAACTGAATTTTAAAACTCAAGGAGGAAAATATGAGCAAAATCAAATTAATTACTGACTCGGCTTCTGATATTACTTCTGATATTGCAGAAAAATACGGTATACAGGTACTTGGATTTCACGTAACACTTGGTGACAAATCATATACTGAGGGTGTGGACCTTACAACAGATGATTATTACAGCATGCTGGACAGTTCATCAGATTTTCCGAAAACCTCACAAATAACTTTTGCAGAATTTGAAGATGTTTATAAGCAGTATTATGAAGAAGGATATACAGATATTATCTATACAGCAATTTCATCTACAGGATCTGCAACAATCAACAATGCAAAAAATGCAATTGAAAACTTTTATGAAGATGTACCTGAAGCAAGAGAAAAAATAAAAATTCACGTTATTGATTCTCTGGCTTACTCTGGAGGCTACGGATATCCTGTAGTAAAAGCAGCAGAAAAAATCCAAAAGGGTGCTGATGTTCCAGAAATACTTGCATATATTAACGAATGGCTCTCATGTGTTGAAATGCACTTTGTACCATATACACTTGAATACGTAAAACGTTCAGGCAGGCTTTCAGCAGCTGCTGCATTTGTAGGTGAATTACTTGGACTTAAGCCTGTTATAAAAATTATGGATGGTGTTTCATATGTACCTGAAAAAATAAGAGGCGAAAAAAATATAATTCCGAAGGTAATAGATATCGCTAAAAAGAATATGATACCACAGACACCATATATCCTTCTTTCCGGAAGTCTTCCTGAAGAATCTGCACAGCTTGAAAAGGAAATCACAAAGGAACTTGGATATCCGCCTGAGTACACAGTAAAAATCGGCTCAACTATTTCATCACATGTAGGTCATAAGATGGTTGGAATAATATTAAAGGGACAGAAAAGAAGATAATATTAATGTCAAAGTACAGCTGTTATAACCATTTGCAGTCTGTACTTTGTTTTAATTTCAATTAAGTTAATAAGATTGCTTAAACCTATGCCCGTCCTCTGGAATTCATACACTCTATTTTTCTTTAAAAGGAGTTGATCTTTCTGAAAAAAATAAATGCGATTCTGTGCGCAGCTGTTCTGGTGGCCGTAACCTTTTTCTTCTTTCAGATTACATCAGACAGTATTCTTACAGTCCATGATGATATTCTTACATATATGCAGGTACGTGAGGGACACCTGTGGCAAACAGCTATAAGCGACGCCAGACATGGACGTATCTGTCACATTCCGCTGACATTTCTTCTGTATATACCGTATATATTCAACAGCGGTTTAATAGTCCGAATATGTGCTGCAGCTGCAATAATATTTGATATGTTTGCGTTTTACACACTTATAAGAAAAAATGTTGATAAATGTGCCGCTTACGTGTCATGTCTTTTATTTATTTCATTTGCATGTATATCAAATCAGCACAATCTCTTTGTTGCATATATCGTCGGGCATCAGATTGGCATAGGACTTGTGATGTTTTCACTTGATTCATTTCTTTCATACTATAAAAGCAAAAAAAATTCAAAACTTATTCTGAGCGCCATACTCCTGTTTGCGGCAGCATCTCTCTACGAAGCAATGGCAGTATATATAATTGTTTTTGTAATACTTGCAATGTATAAAAGTAACGGAAATATATTTGAAAACTGCATTAAAATAATCAGTAATCTCAGATTTCATATTTTATTTCTTCTTGCATATGTCGTAATTTATTTTACATGGCAAAATTTTTTCCCTTCTGATTATGACGGTGCAAAGCTGTATTTCGGAAACATTCCTCAGAGTATAATTACAATACTTATTTATTCATTCGGTATGATCCCGGGACTTCCGCTTGCAGCAATGCTTTACAAGCATACAATCAGTCTGACAGATATTCCTGGTATGATAGACATAAAAATGATAATTGTCGCTCTTCTTACCGCAGCAGCATTTTTCTTTGTGTTTCCTAAAATTGATCTTCATAAAAAATCAAAAATTCTCATTATTATCTGTGGAGCCGGAATACTTATTCCGAATATTATGGTGGGATTCACCTCAAAATATGTATCATGGTCACAGCAGAAAAGCTATGCATATGTTACATCATTCTACAGCTATTTTTTCATAATTTCACTTGCTGTTATAATCATGCACCTGATATACAGAAACAATAAAATTCAGAAACCTGCACTTGTTGTTATGAGTATACTTGTTTTTATCATATCGCTGCTCTGCTGCGTCAACAATAAAGCATGGAATAGTGTATTTGAAAAACAGCTTAAAAGATATGAGGCATTTTACAATGCTGTTTCTGATGATTACTTTGATAATATAGAAGACGGGACAGTGATTTACATTCCTGATTACACCGGAATTCACCATGATATGAACATTACAAAAACATATGCATCCATTTATACAAGCCGTGATATAACATTCCAGAATGATACCTCAAAGATTGACTTCAGTAAACCCGTAATATGCATGAGATATGATGAAGTATCAGGTGCAATGTTTATCGGTCATATAAGTTCAGATTTTATAAGCAGTGATTTGTATATATGCGGTGAATATGACTCTGCTGTTCCAGAAAACACAAACATGGAAACCATATTTAAGTAAAAAAATAATACGGCAGCATACAGAAAATCAATCTGTATGCTGCCGTATTTTGTATTCATTTAAAGCTTTTTCATCATCGAATAGTTTGACATTATTTTCTTTGTGCCATAATCATCGAAGGCAATTTCAAGCAATGCATCGTTTGACATAGGCTTTACAGAAATTATTACTCCTATACCGAACTTCTCATGACTTACTTTATCCCCGACTGTATAATTTATCTTTGCAGAATCAGCACTCATCTCTGATTTATGATTTTTCTTTGCTGAAAGCTGTCTCTGAAGTGACATAGAATTGAGTGCAGGTTGTACCTTTGATTTAGGACTTGCAGGAACAGATGTAGATATTCTGTCCTCTTTAAGAATTACATCAGGATCAATTTCTTTTAAGAATCTTGATTTTGTATTTTTACTTGTTGTACCAAAGATCATTCTCTGTGAAGCATGAATAAGTCTTAAATGCTTTTTAGCTCTTGTTATAGCTACATAAGCAAGTCTTCTTTCCTCTTCCATATCATTTTCGTTGAACATGCTTCTTGAGTTTGGAAATATTCCGTCCTCCATGCCTATAACATACACGTTTTTAAATTCAAGTCCCTTTGCAGAATGTATTGTCATAAGTGTTACACAGTTATCAGTATTGTTCATTCTGTCAAGGTCAGTATACAGTGAAATTTCTGCAAGGAATTCGTCAAGTGTAGGTTCTTCACTGTTTTTCTGATACTCTACCATTGTAGATTTGAGTTCTTCTATATTTTCAAGACGATTCATACCGTCATCACCCTGAAGCTTCAGATAATCCCTGTAACCGGTTTTGTCAAGGACTTCATCAAGAAGTGTATCAAGAGCCACTGTATCAGCAATAGCAATAAGCGAATCAAATACTCCGGCAATACTTTTAAGACTGTTTGATTTTTTTGAAAGAAGAGGATAGGAATCTGCCTCCCTCATAACTTCAATAGGTGAAGCCGCATTTGCAATGCATATTTCTTCAAGGCTTTTGAGTGTAGCCTCTCCTATTCCCCTCTTAGGTTCATTTACAATTCTCTTGAATCTCATTATATCATACTGGTTGTTCAGAACGCTCAGGTATGCTACAATATCCTTTATTTCTTTTCTGTCATAAAAACGAAGGCCACCAAAAACCCTGTAAGGAATATTATTCTGTACAAATACTCTTTCAATATAGTTTGACTGTGCATTCATTCTGTACAGGACGGCATTGTCCTTAAACTTGCCTCCCGCTTTTTTTGAGGCCATAATTGCACTTGCAACATATCTTGCTTCATCATTTTCATCAGATGCCTTGTAGATATATACCTTACTTCCTGCATCTCCGTCACTCCAGAGGGTTTTCGGTTTTCTTCCCTTGTTGTTTTTAATAACAGAATTAGCGGCACTGAGTATGTTCTGTGTTGAACGGTAATTCTGTTCAAGTCTTATTACTTTGCATTTTTCAAACTGCTTTTCAAATCCGAGGATGTTTTCAATTGTTGCTCCTCTGAATCTGTAGATACTCTGGTCATCATCACCCACTACGCAGAGGTTATTGTGCTTACCTGATAAAAGGCTTATAAGTTTAAACTGTGCATGATTAGTGTCCTGATATTCATCTACCATAATATATCTGAATTTGTTCTGATAATATTCAAGAGTTTCAGGATAATCTTCAAGAAGCTCTACCGTGAGCATTATAATGTCATCAAAATCCAATGCGTTTGCTGCAAGAAGTCTTTTCTGATATTCCCTGTATATTTTAGCTATGGTTACTTTTTTAAAATCTCCACCTGTTGTATCCCTGTACTGTTCAGGAGTAATCAACTTGTCCTTTGCTGAGCTTATCTCATTGATTATTAACTTGGGATTTAATGTTTTATCAACAATACCCAGATCTGACATACATGATTTAAGGAGGCGCTGACTTTCTTCAGCATCATATATTGTAAAGCTCTTGCCGTATCCGAGATTTTCAATTTCTCTTCTTAAAATTCTTGCACATGCTGAATGGAATGTAGCAGCATTTACGTTCAATCCGTCTTCACCAAGCATGTCCTCAAGTCTTTGTTTTAATTCGTCTGCAGCCTTATTAGTAAATGTTATAGCCAGTATATTCCACGGCTTGATAGGTGAGCCATCAACAACATCCTTAAGTTTTTCAACATCGTCTGATTTACCCTCAATGTAATCGCTCAAAAACTGCCTGTCATCATCTGAATCATTATTGATTGAATCGTCATGATATGCATTTCCAAAGTTTATCATGTTTACTATTCTGTTTACAATTACTGTAGTCTTACCGCTTCCAGCCCCTGCAAGAATAAGTAAAGGCCCGTTTACGTTGAACACTGCTTCCTTTTGCGGATCATTCATTTTACTAAAATATTTTTTTAATGCTTCTTGTTTTAATTCGCTGAAATTCTTTAATGACATATTTTTGCTCCCATCAAATTTATACCGGTCACGCTGATCTTACCGATAATCTTACTGATAAATTAATATATACTTATAAGTTATTTTTATACTCAATTAAGTATAACACATTTTTGATAATATGAAAAGGGGAAATGCGATTATTTCATAAAACTACAGCTTATTCAGTAAGATTACACCTTTGATTCATGAATAAAACATTTTTTTGATGTAATAATATATAGTGATCTGTCACCTGATTAATCATATTTTGGTATTTTTTTATTTTTCTGGGACTATTAAGGGAAAACTATCATAATATCGATATTTAAACGGAGGAGAAAGTTATGCGAAACAAACGTGAGCGGTGGTCTTCAAATTTCGGATTTTTGATGGCTGCTGCAGGATCAGCCATTGGTTTAGGAAACATATGGAAATTCCCTTATCTTGCCGGAAGTAATGGTGGTGCTGTTTTCCTGATATTCTATTTTATTATTATTCTTTTTATAGGTGCACCTATACTTCTTGCTGAAATGTCAGTAGGTCGTGCAACACATTTAAATTCAATAGACGCTTGCAGAAAAATAAACCCTAACTGGGGTTTTGTTGGACTTATCGGATTCTGGGCTTCATTTTTCATAATGTCATACTACTGTGTAATAGGCGGATGGGTTACAAAATACATTTTTAAATATGTAATTTCTGAAAGAATCTCAGAACCTGCAGAATATTTTACTAATTTCTCATCATCTTCAGTCGAACCTATAATATGGCTGTTTGTTTTTTTAGCTGTTACTGCACTTATTGTTACAAAGGGAATCTCCAAGGGAATCGAACTTGCAAGCAAAATTTTTCTGCCACTACTTTTTGTGCTTATAATAATAATTGCAATATACTCACTTTCCATTCCCGGCTCATCACAAGGTCTCAAGTTTTTCTTTGTACCTGACTATTCAAAAATAAATTCAGCAGGAGATTTAGGGACAATATTCCTGAACGCTATGGGACAGGTCTTTTTCAGCCTCAGTCTCGGTATGGGAACACTTATAACATACGGAAGCTATGTTGATAGATCTACAAATCTGACAAAAAATGCTCTGTACATTCCAATCCTTGACTCACTGTTTGCTATTCTTGCAGGAGTTGCAATACTTCCTGCGGTATTTGCCTATAACCTGAAACCTGATGTAGGTCCGGGACTTCTTTTCCAGGTTATGCCTATAGTTTTTTCCAATATGCAATACGGAAAAATCATAGGAATTATGTTCTTTGTTCTGGTATTTTTTGCAGCAATAACATCATCGATATCACTTCTGGAAGTAATAACATCATATCTGATTGACAGTAAAAAGATGAAACGAAGCAAGGCTGCACTTCTGGCATCATTTTTTATTTTTGTCCTTGGATCTTTTGTATCACTTTCATTCGGGGCACTCGGAAAATACAAAATAGCCGACATGAATCTGTTTGATTTTCTTACTTCACTGACTGATAAAATTCTGATGCCTATAGGTGGATTTCTTATGTGTATACTTGTCGGATACGTATGGGGTATACCGAAACTTACTGCTGAAATTTCATCGAACGGAATGTATAAAGTAAAAATAGCCCGGATCCTGGGCTTTATTCTGAAATTTCTTGCACCTGCAATGATACTGCTAATCTTTATTTCATCAATTATTAAATAATAATATTCTTATTTTGTTATGGCCGATAACCTTAAAAATCCCCTTTACTTTTATATTTTAGTGTGATAAAATAGAATCATAGTAATGTATTAACATGAAAGCCAAGGTGATGATTATGAACAGTAAAATAAAAGATAAAAATACAGACGGACTTTTCGAAGCAATCCTTTCACTTGAAACTATTGACGAATGCTACAAATTCTTTGAAGATCTGTGTACGGTCCTCGAGATTAAAGCACTTTCCCAGAGATTACAGGTTGCTAAAATGCTCAACGAACATTTTGTTTACAATGATATTGTAAACCATACTGGTGCAAGCACTGCAACAATAAGCCGTGTAAACAGATCCCTAAATTATGGCTGTGACGGCTACGATATAGTATTTGACAGACTAAAGGAGAAAAAAGCCGACAGTGAGTAAATATTCTGATTTTGCATTTTATTATGACGGACTTACCGGGAACATAGATTATAAAAAAAGAGCAGCCTATTTTGATATGCTCATAAAAAAATATAGCAGATCAGGCGGAAGATATCTTGCTGATCTTGGATGCGGAACCGGAAGTCTTTCTGAAGAATTTTCCTGTCTCGGCTATGATGTAATAGGAATAGATAACTCAGAAGAAATGCTAGGTGCTGCACTGGATAAAAAATATGACAGTGGTTCTGACATTCAGTATATATGTCAGGATATGACAGAACTTGAGCTTTACGGGAATGCAGATATATTTATTTGTGCACTTGACAGTATAAATCACCTTAACTGTGCCCATGATATTAAAAAGACATTTGAACGCGTTTTTATGTTTACAGAACCTGACGGAATCTTTATTTTCGATGCAAATACAGTGTACAAGCATAAAGAGATACTCGGGGATAATTCATTTATTTATGAAAATGATCAGGTATTCTGTGCATGGCAGAACAGCTATAAACCAGAGGACAACCGTGTTGAAATATCATTGGATTTTTTTGAAAAAGACAATCATGGAAATTACAAACGATACAGTGAAGATTTTTCTGAAATTGCATTTGACACTCAGGTCCTTGACAGTTATCTTACTGATGCAGGATTTGAGATACTTGCACATTTTGATGACGACAGTACAGATCCTCCGAATGAAAAAAGTCAGCGCATAATATTCATTGCACATAAAAAAACATAAAAAAAGCATAAACTTAATATATTATAAAGAGGTTTAAAATGGGTATTTTAAAAAGAGCAATATCTGCAGAAGCTTCTGCAGTAGCTATTGCTGTTGACACTACGGATATTGTAAGACAAATAGAACAGATACACGGAACTTCAGCAGTAGTCACCGCCGCTTTGGGCAGGCTTACTACAGCAGCTTCAATGATCGGTTACTCACTAAAGAATAAAAATGATTCAGTTACACTCAGACTTGACGGAAAAGGTCCATCAGGTGTTCTTATTGCTGTATCAGATTATAAGGGAAATGTTAAAAGCTATGTAAGCAACCCTGTTGTTGAAATTCCGCTTAACAAATACGGAAAACTTGATGTAGCAGGCGCAGTCGGACGTGACGGGACATTCTCAGTTATAAAGGATCTCGGATTAAAGGAGCCATATTCAGGAACAATTCCTATATCATCAGGAGAAATTGCTGAGGATGTGGCAGAATATTATGCATCAAGTGAACAGATCCCTACCGTATGCGGATTAGGTGTTCTTGTAAATCCAGATCTTACTGTAAATGTATCCGGTGGTTATCTTGTTCAGCTATTGCCGTTTGCAGATGATTCAGTAATAACACAGATTGAAAAAAACATAAAAGGCATAGAATCCGTAACAAAAATGATGAGTGACGGTATCACAATGGAAGGGCTTGCCTTGAAGCTTCTTGATGGATTATCCCCTAGCATTCTTGATGAATCATCAGTAAAATACAAATGTGACTGCAGCAGGCAAAGAGTTACAAGAGCACTTATCAGTTTAGGTAGTGAAGAACTTGACAGTATGGCGGCAGAACAGGATGAAACTAAGGTTTCATGCCATTTCTGCAATAGGGAATATAAATTTACATCAGACGAAATTCTGGCACTAAAAAATTGAAAATAATATAAAAAAGCTCTTGACAAATGATTAATTATACAGTATAATTAATCATGTTGTTGAGGCAATAAGCTTTATGCAACTAATGGGAGCATAGCTCAGCTGGGAGAGCATCTGCCTTACAAGCAGAGGGTCATAGGTTCGAGCCCTATTGTTCCCACCAATGGTCTGGTAGTTCAGCTGGTTAGAACGCTAGCCTGTCACGCTAGAGGTCGTGGGTTCGATTCCCATCCGGATCGCTTTTTGCGGATTTAGCTCATCTGGTAGAGCGCCACCTTGCCAAGGTGGAGGTAGCGAGTTCGAGCCTCGTAATCCGCTCTTATATAAGGCGCTATAGCCAAGCGGTAAGGCGTAGGTCTGCAACACCTTGATCCCCGGTTCAAATCCGGGTGGCGCCTCT
>CALMUA010000125.1 GCA_937872775.1 uncultured Ruminococcus sp. | reverse complement strand
GGAGTTCAGACGTGTGCTCTTCCGATCTTGTATGTTTTATTTTTATTAAAATTCTCTTATATTATTTTACCACTCCTATTCCATAGATATTAAAGTCAGAATTTGCGTCTTTCATTGACATTGAAACATTAAGCGTACCAGTTTCATTTTGAATATATGCTATATCGGCATCAGCTCCCCCCCATGCATAGTTGCGATTTCCGCTTATTGATGCGGTTTTTCCGTTGACAGTAACATTAAGTACTCCAAGTGAGGAATTCTGATTTGATTTGAATACCATAAATATTCCTTTTCCTGTTGTTGAAAATGTCATCGGTTTGTTTCCACTGTTTTTATTATATTTCCATCCATATGCAAATCTGCTGTATGAAGAATCATTTGAAAACGAACCCGTTTCTAATTTTTCAAGTTCTGATACAGGGATAATGGAAGCAGTTGAATATTCACTTCCGTATGCAGATGTGGACGGGATAACATATGGCGTAGTTGAGTCTTTGGTTCTGTATGCTTGTCTGAAGAAGTATGATATACAGTCAGAAATCAAAGCACATCCTGATGGATGAGGATGATATTCATCACTGTAATAATCACCGGGCTGAAGGTAGCCGGTCTTAAATGCCTGTGTAAGTGCATTATCCATACTTATGACAGGAATATTATAATTTTTACCTACATCGGCCATTTGCGTCTGCATTGAATATCCGCCCTTTGCACGAGTGATAATGATAACTACAGCCGGGTCATTATCCTGTGAAAGACATTTTTTTACCAAAGCTTCAAATCCCTTTTTATATATATCCTCAGGATGATCATTTACAGAAAATTCAATAAAGATTACATCAGGCTTTGCATCAAGAATATCCTTTTGTGCACGCATAAGTCCTACAACGGACGATGTTCCTGATAATCCGGCATTTATGTATTTTACATTACTGCCTGTTCCGTATGTGCTGGCAAAATAATTATATGAACGCTTTGCGTAGCATGTTTCAAGGCCATTTCCCTCTGTAATGGAACCGCCTATAAAAGCAATTGTTGTTTTTTCTCCTTTTTTAGCCTGTGTTATTTTATTGCATATACGTTCAGTATTACCCATCTGATATATTGAATTTTTAAAGAATGAGAGCTGTTTAGGGTCAAGTTTTTCATCAGGATCAGGTTCTTGTATTGGTTTTGTAGAAGAAACAGAAGTAGTTACTGTAGTTGTAACAGAGCTTTGCGTGGTAGTAACTGGGGGGATAACGATTTCAGGACCAAGAATCACCTTATCTTTCATAAGATATTGTTTGAGGGTAGCAAGGTCAGCAAGGTCAACAGTACCATTACCGGTAACGTCTGCTTTTTTCATCTGTTCTTCATCAAAATCCTGACTATTGAGAAGATAGAGTGAAAGATAAGTAAGGTCAGTAATATCAATTAACTTATTTCCGTCTATATCACCGTATATAATGGCTGGTACTGAAGGAGCAGTTGTGGCTGTAGTAACTTCAGGAGTGGTATTAATTGAACCGTTTGCTGAACCGTATACTTCATCCAGATAAAAATCAATAAGATTTTCAGGTGTTTCAACGTACAGTTGAATATCTGTTGCATCTTCAGGTATTATGTATTCAGAATTTGAAAGTTTTGTCCATTCACCATCAGGAACAACTGATGAAGCAATCAGTGAATACTTGGTAGTTTCAGATGAATCCTTGTATTGAAGTTTCAAAACAATTTCTTCACTCTTACCGCTGTCCTGCATTACCATTGCGTCGAAACTATATGCAGATCCTGACTTGAAATCCGAAGAATCCAACGAATACGAAGCACCATGCCACGAGCTCGTCCTGTCACTTATAAACAGCGATTGTTTTCCTTTGAAATATGCCTTGGTACTTTCCTCAACTTTTGCACTTCCTCTGGCAGTCCACTCATCATTTCCTGATTCAAATGACGAATAAAAAAGATAATCTTCAGCATTTACTGCAGATTCATACTGCGTCACAGATGAAAAAGCAGAAATCAGCAGTGCAGATGAAAGTATTATTACCATATGTTTTTTGTTTCTCATATCATGTATCACTCCTTATGGCATTATATAGATGATAATAAAATTATTACAAGTATATTTATATAGTATAATATTAAAATGAAAAAAAGTCAATAAAAATCTTGATAATAATAGTAATATTTTGTGCTGAATATATATAAAAAAATTAATAAATA
>CALMUA010000124.1 GCA_937872775.1 uncultured Ruminococcus sp. | reverse complement strand
ATATCTTTATATCGCTATGAGTACTGTTATCACCATTGCTGACATAAAATTTATTTCTCTCATATTTTTATCAATGATATCAATTACTCTCTTAAATATAATATCAATAATCCTGGTCATATCTCTGTTTTTTTATTATTTACAGCATTATAATCCGAATCAGAAAATTAAAGTATAAATAGCGACAATTTTTTATTTTTTTGTACATCTTGATATATAGAGTATTTTATGATACACTATATATATTCGGATAAGTCATATAATGACTGAAAAATAAGGAATGACTAAAATATGCTTAATGCTATAGGTTCCAAAAAAATTTACTCAACAATGAACTTAGCAATGGATACTTTAATACTGTAAGTGACCTCATTGAAAATGAAATGGTACTGAAAATGAAAGCATTTACTCAGCACGGCTACACATCTACATTTCAACACTGCGTAAATGTCTCATACTATAACTATAAGTTATGTAATTTTTTTAATTTGGATGCACGAGCAGGAGCAAGAGCAGGACTTTTACACGATTTCTTTCTTTATGACTGGCATACATGTAAAAAAGACAGCGGAAACAAGCTTCACGGAATAACTCATCCTAAGGTTGCACTTAATAACGCAAGTGAATATTTTCACCTTAACGCCTGTGAACAGGATATAATTCTAAAACATATGTTTCCACTTACAATATCACTGCCAAACTATAAAGAAACATTAATAATTGTACTTGTTGATAAGTACTGCGGTCTGGTCGAAACTGCCGCAAATGTACTCAGAATAGTATCCCGTAAAGCTACATCTGTTCAGTAAAAAAAGGTTCTGGAGTAAAATACAAGTTTTACTCCAGAACCTCTGTTTTTATTCTTCTTTCTGTACATCAGACATTTCATCAAGTGCTGCCTGAGCAGTTTCCTCAATAATTTTTCTTACCTCTTCCACACCCTCAAACGTCTGGGATGAAAAAGGAATAACATGTATGTCATCAAAACACGGAATTGTCTCTTTGAATTTCTCCATCATTGCTGTCCTGTTTGTCTTATTAAGTTTATCCGCCTTTGTAAGTATTATAACAAACGGAAGTTCTGAATCAATAAGAAAGTTTATCATATGCAGGTCATCTTCACTCGGCGCATGACGCATATCAACAAGAAGAAACACAAGTTCAATATTTCTGTCAGCATTCAGATATCCTTCAATAAGACTTGACCATCTCTGCTTTTCAGATTTTGAAACTTTGGCATATCCGTAACCCGGAAGATCAACAAAAAATATTTCCTCAAGCTTATAGAAATTTATTGTTGCTGTTTTTCCCGGAACCGAACTTACTCTTGCGAGTGATTTACGGTTAAATATTTTATTTATCAATGTGGATTTTCCAACATTTGAACGACCTGAAAATACTATTTCCGGGCGTTCTGATTCAGGTATCTGTGAAAGAAGTCCGAAGCATGAATGAAATTCTGCTTTGTTGTAATTCATATATTATATTCCTTTCGGTTTTTTACTAAAACGGACGCACATTGTGCGCCCGTTTTTCTTTAACTGATTTATTTTAAAGTACTAATGCATTATTCAGTACATCCTCAAGGTTTTCAGCCAGAATAAATTCAATATTGTTTTTTACTGCATCATCTACTTCTTCAAGATCAGGCTTGTTTTTCTTAGGAATAATAACTTTTTTTATTCCCTTTTTATATGCGGCCATTGTTTTTTCACGAAGCCCTCCGATAGGTAATACCTTTCCATGGAGTGTTATCTCACCTGTCATCGCTACATCACTTTTTACCTTAATTCCCGACAGAGCAGAAATCATTGCAGTTACCATTGTAACTCCGGCAGACGGCCCGTCCTTTGGAACAGCACCTTCAGGTGCATGAATATGAATATCCTTGTTTTTATAAAAATCAGGATCTATAAAATACTTGTCAGCAGCCTTTCTTGAATAACTGACTGCAATCTTTGCACTTTCCTTCATCACATCTCCGAGAGAACCGGTGACTTCAATATTTCCCTTTCCATCCATCACAAGAACTTCAAGAGGCATAATCACACCTCCTACTGATGTCCATGCAAGACCATTTACAAGACCAACCTCATCATATTCTGATTTATCATCATCAAGATATTTTTCAACTCCGAGATAAGTGCTTATGTTTTCCTCTGTAAACGTAATTTTCCTAGTATTTCCGTATACGATTTCCTTTGCGGTTTTGCGGCACAAAGAACCGATATTTCTTTCAAGATTACGTACCCCTGCTTCTTTTGTATATGAGTCAATAAGTTTGTAGATTCCATCTTCGGAAATTTTGAACTGAGAGCTTTTAAGACCATTTTTCTTTATCTGCTTAGGAACAAGATGATTTTGCGCTATATTAAATTTTTCTTCTCTTGTATAGCTTGTAATATCTATTATCTCCATACGATCAAGAAGAGGCGCAGGTATTGTCTGTGTGGTATTTGCTGTGGTTATAAACATTACCTTGCTCAGATCAAAAGGAAGTTCTATAAAGTGATCACGGAATTCCTTATTCTGTTCGCTGTCAAGAACCTCAAGCATTGCTGCAGAAGGATCACCTCTGAAATCATTGCTCATTTTGTCAAGCTCATCAAATAGTATAAGTGGGTTTTTAGTACCTACCTGAATCATAGCATTTATTATTCTTCCTGGCATTGAACCTACATACGTTTTTCTGTGGCCTCTTATGTCTGACTCGTCTCTTACACCGCCGAGAGATATTCTGACATATTTTCTTCCCAGGGCCTTGGCAATAGATCTGCCTATTGACGTTTTTCCGACTCCAGGAGGTCCTACAAGGCATATTATCTGTCCGGTTATATCAGGGTTCATCGCATGGACCGCTATACTTTCAAGTATACGTTCTTTTACCTTTTTTAGTCCGTAATGATCCTTATCAAGAATTTTTTCTGATTTTTCAATATTTATTTTTGTTTTTGTTTCTTTATTCCAAGGTAATTCAAGTGCAGTATCCAGATAGTTACGTATGACAAATGACTCCTGAGATGCTGCCGGCAGCTTTGAAAGACGGTCAGCTTCCTTCATAAGTTTCTCAGAAATATTTTCAGGAAGGCCCAGTTCTTCTATTTTAACATAGTACCCTGATACATCATCCTTAGAACCATCATCTTCACCCAGCTGCATAGATATTGCTTTCATCTGCTCACGAAGAAGAAAATCCCGTTGATTCTGACTAATGCTCTCCTTGACCTGATTGTGTATCTGATGTTCTATCTCAAGAACTTCTGTTTCACGATTAAGAATTTCCAATAAAACATTCAGGCGGCTGAACGTATTGTTTTGCTCCAAAAGCTCCTGCTTATCGGCAAATTGAAAATTTGCATTAAAAACTATATTTTCAAATAAAATCTCCGGATCGTCCTGACACAATATTGATGTTACGAGCTCCATAGGCATACGGGGAACCAATTGTGAATATTTTTCAAAGATATCTTTAACCGATCTTGAAAGTGCCTCCAGCTCTACCTCATCCGCCTTAGAACGGCTGTTATTGTTAACTGACTTTATGGAAGCTTCAAAAAAAGGCTTATCATTACCTGTCTGATTAAAATTAACAAGCTTTGCCTTGCTTATTCCTTCAACAAGAACCCTTAAAACATCATCTGGAGTTTTAAGGACCTGTCTGATTTCTGCTAAGACGCCTATCTTATAGAGATCTTCTTTTTTAGGTTCTTCAGCAAAAACATCTTTTTGAGTTATTACAAATATTTTTCTGTCTCTTTTCAGTGATTCCTGTATGGCATTTATTGACGTTTCTCTTGCTACATCAAAATGTACCACTAATTTAGGAAATGCTACCACCCCTCTCATTGGGATGACCGGATAAATTTCCGGTTCGGTTTTATTATCCTCAGCCTGTTTATCCATATAATTCACCTTCTCTGCTATAATATATTAATTATATATTACTTCGACTAGTTTTTCAAGTATAAAAAATAATTCCCTCTTGTAAGCACGTAAGAGGGAAACGATATATTATTTCTTCATTACTTTTTTTAATTTACTGTTTTCAGTTTTAAGACCAGGTTTTGTATTATTCACAACACAGTCCTTTGTAATAGTAACTTTAATTATATCATTTGAAGGTGCTTCAAACATTGTCTCCATAAGAAGGCCTTCAACTATTGATCTTAAACCTCTTGCACCTGTTTTCTGTGCAATAGCTTTTTTTGCTATTTCTATCAGTGCATCATCTTCTATTTCAAATTCAATATTATCATAATCAAAAAGCTTTTCATACTGTTTAACAAGGGCATTTTTAGGCTCTGTAAGTATTTTCACAAGGGCCTGCTCGTCAAGTTCATCAAGAACTGTGATTAAAGGAAGTCTTCCTACAAGTTCAGGTACTATTCCATACTTTACAAGATCCTGTGGTATGACTTTCTTAAATATATCCTTCATATCAACACTGCCGGATGACACATCTGAGCCAAATCCTATTGAAGTACGCTTAGTTCTCTTTATTATAGCCTGCTCCAGTCCGTCAAAGGCACCGCCACATATAAAGAGTATATTTTTAGTATCAATATGGATAAATTCCTGATTAGGGTGCTTTCTTCCGCCCTGCGGAGGTACATTTGAAACTGTTCCCTCAATTATTTTCAAAAGTGCCTGCTGTACACCTTCACCGCTGACATCTCTTGTTATCGAAGTATTTTCTGATTTTCTTGCGATCTTATCTATTTCGTCTATATATATAATGCCTCTTTCTGCAGCTTTTATATCAAAGTTTGCAGCCTGAATAAGACGGAGAAGTACATTTTCAACATCATCACCGACATAACCGGCTTCTGTAATAGTAGTTGCGTCAGCAATAGCAAACGGAACATCAAGTGTCCTGGCAAGTGTCTGTGCAAGCAATGTCTTACCAACACCTGTAGGTCCCAGAAGCAATACATTGCTTTTTTGTATCTCAACATCATCGTCAGTTGTATTACTTAATAACCGTTTATAGTGGTTATAAACAGAAACAGAAAGTGCTATTTTAGCTTTATCCTGACCAATAATATACTGATCAAGTATATTTTTTATTTCAACAGGTTTTTTCAGTTTAATAGTAAAATCTGTGCTCTTTTTAGGAAGCTTTTGTTTTGTCTTGTCTTTGTCTTTGTCTGCAGGTCCCGCAATTATTTCATAGCAATACATTACACATTCGTCACAGATATTAGTATTGCCGGATGAAAACATACTCTGCACACGATTTTCACCCTTACCGCAAAAGCTGCATGTTTTGAATCCAGTATCAATCATAATGCACCAACCTTATCTTTTTTCAACTACCTTATCTATCAGACCGTATGCACATGCTTCTTCTGCAGACATAAAGTTATCACGATCGGTATCATGCTCAATTGTTTCAAGTGGCTTACCAGTGTTTGCTGCAAGCATTTCATTAAGTTTCTTTTTCATCTTAATAATTCTGTCAGCATGAATCTTAATGTCTGTTGCCTGTCCCTGCATTCCGCCCAAAGGCTGATGAATCATTATTTCACTGTTAGGAAGAGCTGATCTTTTTCCTTTAGCACCGCATGACAGAATAAATGCGCCCATAGATGCTGCCATTCCCATGCATATTGTTGCTACATCACATTTTACATAGTTCATTGTATCAACAATAGCCATTCCTGCAGTAACTGAACCGCCGGGGCTATTAATATAAAGACTGATGTCCTTCTCTGAATCCTGACTTTCAAGATAAAGAAGCTGTGCAACAACAAGGCTTGCCGTAACATCATTTACTTCCTCTGAAAGCATAATAATCCTGTCATTTAAAAGTCTTGAATAAATATCATATGAACGTTCGCCTCTGCTGGTCTGTTCAACAACAACTGGTACTAAACTCATATTCCATCTTCCTTTCGTTTTGCAATAGAATGTTTATTTTTTGCAAATTTTGTATTAATGCAAACATTCTCCTATTATTACTTTTAATAATAGGAGTTAGTCTGCCGTTCATTTTTTGATATTATGCTTCTTCCGTATCTTCTGACTTTTCTTCAGCCTTTATTGTGTTGTCTACAACTCCATTTTCCTTTACAAGATCAGCTGCCTTGCCAACCTTAAGATCCATCTTGTAATCTTCAAGACTTATCAGGCGCTTAACGTCTTCAACCTTAAGATTGTTTGATTCTGCAAGTTCTTTAAGTCCGTTTTCAACTTCTTCATCTGTAACATCGATGTTTTCCATCTCAACGATCTTTTCAAGAGCAAGTCTCAGCTTAACTTCACTTTTTGCTCTGTCCATATATGATGACTTAAGGTCATCCATATCCATACCTGTATACTGGAAATAAAGGTCGAGTGTCATCTTATTTGATGAAAGACGCTGCTCAAATTCTTTTATTTCTCTTTCTACCTTCTGGTCGAACATACACTCAGGAATTTCACCTTCAAGATTCTTTATTATTGTTTCAAAAAGATAATTTTCAAACTGGGAATCAGCTTTCTTAACAGCTGTTTCTTCAAGCTTTGCCTTAATATCTGCTTTATATTCGTCTACTGTTTCAAATTCAGAAACATCCTTTACAAATTCGTCATCAAATTCAGGTAATTCCTGTGCCTTTATTTCAATAAGCTTGATTTTGAAAATTGTTTTCTGTCCTGCAAGATCCTTCATCTGATAATCTTCAGGGAATGTAACTTCTATTTCAAACTCTTCGCCTGTCTTATGACCTATGATCTGTTCTTCAAATCCAGGAATAAACTGATGGCTGCCAAGTGTAAGAGGGAAATTATCACCTTTTCCGCCTTCAAATGCAACACCGTCTTTAAATCCTTCAAAGTCAATAACTACTTCGTCATCCATCTGGGCTGCTCTGTCTTCAACAGTAACAATTCTTGCCTGACGCTTTTTTGCAGCTTCGATCTGTCCGTCAATAACTTCATCAGTTACTGCGTCAACTATCTTAGGAGCTTTAAGTCCCTTGTATTCAGGTACATTTACTTCTGGTCTTGTTGTGCATATTGCCTTCATAACAATACCGTCTGCCTTTGTTGCAGATACAACCTCTATTTCAGGTCTGTCTACTATATCAAGTTTTGTTTCTTCTATTGCAGAAGTAACTTCAGGTCCGATAAGGCTGTTTATAGCTGATTCAAAGAAAACTTCTTCACCATAAAACTTTTCAATAAGTGATAATGGTGCTTTTCCTTTTCTGAATCCCTTTACCTGGATCTGTGATTTTTCTTTCTGATATGCCTTCTGAATTGCAGTATTAAAAGCTTCTGCATTTATCTCTAATAATAACTCATGCTTATTTACTGCTACATTTGTTGATGATTTCAAACTCATTTTTAACCGTCCTCCATTTTTTTAAACAACATCTAAACTATTATATCATATTTAATTTATTATGGCTATAGCCAATTGGATTGTTCTATGTTTTTCATAATTTACATCACTTTATATGGCACAAATTGTAGAAAATCACTAGAAATCATATCATATTTAACACCATCATGCATACCTGTGACAGCGTTTCTTTGACTATATCCATGAATATGTCCGTAAAAGCATTGTTCTATATTGTACTTATAAAGTATATCCAGGATATCAAAATTACAGCTTGATCCGTATAACGGCGGATAATGCATAAATACAACCGGTTTCAGATTTTGTGATAACGCAGCCTGTATTGATACCTCCAGACGCTGTACTTCGCGTGCCATAACTTTTTCATTTTCTGTATCTCCGTCAATACTTACCCATCCTCTTGTCCCACAGATGCCATAATCACCGTAAGCATAACAGTTATTAAACAGAATATGAAGTGTGTTAAAGCCATTTTCCGCAAAGAAATTCTCCATTTTACTTTTAGTTGCCCACCAATAATCATGATTACCCTTTAAAATGATCTTTCTTCCAGGAAGATTATTTATAAAAGTAAAATCCTTAACTGAATTTTTAAGTCCCATCGCCCATGATGTATCACCAGCAATTACAACTGTATCATTTTCATTTACAGACCTTTTCCAGTTTCCTTCAAGCCTTTCGATATAGCCATCCCAGCCATTAAAAATATCCATAGGCTTGAATAAATCACTAAGGGATAAGTGTAAATCTCCTATTGCATAAAGCGACATATTTATTCCTTGCTTTCTGTAAAAGAAATTTATTTTATATTAAATGCTTTGAGAACATATTCTTTCATTTCGTCTTTTTGAATTGATTCCTTAAAACGTACAGGTTTGTTTTTAAGATCAGCAAGTGACTGAGGAATATCTATGCCTGAAAGTTCACAAAGCTTATCGATCATTGCATATTCATCAAGTGATGAAGAGTCTTTGTCAATAGCTTCAAGAACGCTTGCACTGAACTTGTAAGGACTTGCCGTTGAAGCAATCAGTGTCTTTGTCATATCGTTGGTTTCTCTCCTGTAATCATCACATACTTTTACTGCAACTGCAGTATGTGTATCACATACATATGAATATTTTTTGTAGATATTCACAATAGTCTGCTTTGTCTGAACATCGTCACAATATCCACCGTAAAAATCTTCAGCAAGTTTTTTCTTGATGTCATCTGTTACTTCATATCTTCCCTCTGATGCAAGAGAACCGAACCATTCTTTTATCTGAGCATCATTGTCTTCAGAAAGAATATACAGAAGACGCTCAAGATTACTTGATATCAGTATATCCATTGATGGTGAACATGTAGGGTAGAATTCTCTGTTTCTGTCATATACACCTGTTCTGATGAAATCTGTAAGAACCTTGTTTATGTTTGAAGCACATATAAGCTTTCCGACAGGTAGTCCCATCTTTTTAGCGTAATATGCTGCAAGTATGTTTCCGAAATTGCCTGTAGGTACTACTACATTTATTTTGTCACCAAGTGAAATTTCTTCGTCAGATACTAAAGATGCATAAGCTGAGATATAGTAAACTATCTGCGGTACAAGTCTACCCCAGTTAATTGAATTTGCACTTGAAAACATAAGGTTATTTGCATCGAGTGCCTGTTTTACCTGACTGTCTGTAAATATTTTCTTTACGCCATTCTGACAGTCATCAAAGTTTCCCTTTATTGCGCAGACTCCTACATTTGAACCTTCCTGTGTGGTCATCTGTCTTTTCTGCATGGAACTTACTCCGCACTCAGGATAGAATACCATTATCTGAGTACCCTCAACATCCTTAAATCCTTCAAGTGCTGCCTTGCCCGTATCACCCGATGTTGCAACAAGTATTATGATTTTCTTGTCTATCATAAGTTTCTTTGCTGAGACAGTCAGGAAATAAGGAAGTATCTGAAGTGCCATATCCTTAAATGCACATGTAGATCCATGCCATAGTTCAAGCATGTATGTTCCGTCAAATAAATGAGATATTTCATCTATATTTTCTGTTTCGAAATTTTTAGCATTATATGCATTATCAGTACAATACTGTATTTCCGCATCAGTAAAATCTGTAAGGTATTTTTTGAAAATATAAGCTGCTCTGCACGAATAGCTCAGATCAGATATATACTTAATCTCATCAAGTGTAAGCGATGGAATGGATTCAGGCACAAACAAACCGCCATCTTCAGAAATTCCCTGAGAAATTGCTTTAGCACTTTCCACCTGTAAATTACTGTTTCTTGTACTTTTATAAAACATAAAATTTACTCCGTTTCTCCGCAGAAAAAATATCTCAGACATCATACTCTGCAGCAATAAAATGTCCGTATTCTATTTTATTGAAAGCATAATATCGCAGCCTGTCATATCAAAAGCATCCTTGTAATATCTGATAGCCCACGGCACATCATTTCTGAGTATTACCTCTGCAATATCAAATCTTGCCTGTTTACTCAAAGGATTATGATAACTGTAGCTTGCTGCTGTTTTTATTATTTTAAGTTTTTTACTGTATGTTACTGCGTCAACACCTGATACCATACTGTTTTCTTTTCTTGACTTAACTTCGACAAACGCTATTGTACCGGCATTTTCTGCAATAATATCTATTTCCCCTCTGCGGCAGCTGTAGTTTCTTCTGACTATTTTATAGCCATATTTCTGAAGGTAACAACATACCGCTGTTTCGCCTTTATTCCCCAGTTCCTTTTTTGTCATAGTATTTCCTCAGAAAGCTGAGACGGTGAATTTGAGAAGGACCGAATTGATCTAGTTTCTGATAGTGAAGCTTCGTTCCATAGCCTTTGTGCTTATCAAAACAATACATGGGGTAAAGCCCTGACATCTCCTCCATGTATCTGTCTCTCGAAACCTTTGCAAGAATTGAAGCCGCAGCAATACTTGCAGAACATGCATCACCTTTTATCACTGCTCTTACCTGTGTATCCGGTATATCAGGACATTTGTTTCCGTCTGCCATAACCAGATCCGGATGTACACCCAGTCCTTCGACAGCTCTTTTCATTGCAAGCATTGATGCCTGAAGTATATTCAATGTTTCAATTTCATCAACTGTTGCCCTGGCTACACAGTATGCAGATGCTTTTTGTATTATTTCATCGTAGAGAATATTTCTCTTCTTTTCAGTAAGCTTTTTGCTGTCATTGATGCCTTCTATCCTTACAGAATCATCAAATATTACTGCTGCTGCAAAGACATCTCCTGCAAGAGGACCTCGTCCTGCTTCATCAACTCCGCACATAATAATATGATTACATTCATTTCTGACTGCAGTATCATATTCATACAAAGAATCTGTATTCTGGTTCTGTGACATATTTTCACCTCTTAATTAACAGGGGGGACTTCAAGAGAAATATTGCCTGTTTTGCCTGCCCTGAACTCGTCAAGCAGAGTGATCGAAGCGCGCTCTGTATTTACTTCACCGCCTGAAATAAGCATTCCTCTTTTTCTTCCGAGTGTATCAAGCAGAATTTTTCCCGTATAACTGTCTGAAGGTTCGATTTTATAACGCTGCATAAGATTTTCAGGATAGTTTTCCTCAAGATATTCAAGGAGCATCATCGCAAGCGTTTCAATATCAAGTATCTCATCCTTGATAGCACCTGTAAACGCAAGCTTCTGAGCCACTGTCTGATCGTCAAATTTAGGCCACAGAACCCCTGGCATGTCAAGCATTTCTACCCTGTCGCCAAGTTTAACCCATTGTTTTACACGGGTAACTCCTGGTCTGTCCTCTACCTTCGCTTTTTTAGAACCTGACATTTTATTAATAAATGATGATTTTCCTACGTTCGGTATGCCTACTACCATTACACGTGTCGGTCTCCCCACCATTCCTTTTTCCCTTCTTTTCTGTATAAGATCTTTGAGAAGCTGCTGCTCAAGTGCAAAATTAAAATTTTTAATACCTTTACCTGTTTTACAGTCCATTGAAATTGCAAGTATGCCCTTACTTTTGAAATATGCTATCCATTTGTCTGTTATACATTCGTCGGCCATATCTCTTTTATTCAGTATAAGCATTCTTGGTTTTCCGTTTATCATTCTGCCCATTTCAGGATTCTGGCTGCTTAAAGGAATTCTTGCATCAATTATTTCAACAACAGCATCTACAAGGGAAAGATTCTCCTTTATACTTCTCCTTGTTTTTGCCATATGTCCCGGGAACCATTGAATTGATTTTGTATCTGTTTGTGACATAAAATTTTCCTGTTCTATTTAAAAAGTTTAATAGTATTTAACGGTAAATATCTCATAACAACCTTGCCTACTACATCATCTTCTGATACAAAACCCACATCTGCACTTCGGCTGTCATTTGATACACATCTGTTATCACCCATAACAAATATGTATCCGTCAGGTATTGTAAGAGGATATTCCTCAGGCTGTCTGAATGCATTAAATTTAACTTCCGTAAGTGAAGTTATAAAATGATCAGCTGTAAGCTTTTCTCCTTGAACATAAATCTGTTCGTTGAGTTGTTGGCCATCTACATAAACATAGCCATCTCTTATGTCAAGTTTCTGTCCTCCTACAGCAATAACTCTTTTTACAAGGGGTCCCAGCTTCTCATTTTTTACAATAACAATATCCCCGTTGTCAGGTGAATAAATCTTACTGTAAACTATTCTCTGTGTATCCTCAAGAGTAGGAACCATCGATGTACCATCTACAGTAGCCTGATCAAACAAATATGCTCTTATCAGAAGAAATATAAGCAGCCATATACCTACTGTTTCAATGATATCTGTTATATCATTAAATAGCTTTTTACTTCTGCTTATCTGATCTTCATCTTTTTTTTCGGGTGTCTGATCTTCACTTTTTCCTGTATCATCGTTATCTATCTGATCCTGACTGTTTTCTTCTTCAATGACATTGCTTATCTGATCTTCATTTTTTTCTTCTGCATTGCCACTGATCGTCTCATTCTGACTATTTTTTTCTTTAATGTCCTCGCTCATTTCAACACCACCTTATTTAACAAATCCGAAATTCGAAAATGGATATATTCTTAACATTACTTTTCCCACTATTTCATCCTCAGGAACAAATCCGAGTTCCAGATGCTTACTGTCCTTTGATCTGTTTCTGTTGTCACCAAGAACGAATACATAGCCTTCAGGAACAGTAACAGGATAGTCTTTAAATGCTCCCATATTCTGAGTTGTAAGTGTATTTACAAAATGATCTGCTTTAAGCTCCGGTGCAGTTCCGTCAGCATTTAATTTATAGAGCTGCTCATTCAGCGCCTTGCCGTCTACATATACTATTCCTGACTCAAAATCTATATTTACGCTCTGGCCACTGAGAGCCACAGTTCTCTTTACTATAAGCTTATCAAGCTTTGAACTGTCAATAATAATAATATCATTCTGCTTAGGTTTATAAAACAGTGACGAAATAAGAACCCTGTCATCTTCTATAAGCGTAGGCTCCATTGACGGGCCTGAAACATCAGATATTCTGAATAAATATGTGAATACCAAAAGAACAATAAATATAGAAAAAATAACTGATTCGATCATATCAGCTATATCATTAATTAATTTGCTGAAAAAACCGCCTGAATTACTTACGGACGTATTGTTATCCATTCTATTGTCCCCGTTCTAAATGTTTTGTTACTATACTAATAGCAAAAAAGGGACTGAGCGTCCCTTTTAACTATCAATAAAAGATCAGCAGCTGATAAATTAACGTACTGCTTCTTTGATTTTAGCAGCTTTACCAACTCTGTCACGGAGATAGTACAACTTAGCTCTGCGTACTTTACCTTTTCTGATAACTTCAACCTTATCAACAACAGGTGCATGCATAGGAAATACTCTTTCGATTCCACAGCCATGAGCCAAACGTCTTACAGTAAATGTTTCACTTATACCGCCGTTCTTCTTAGCAATAACTGTACCTTCAAAAATCTGAAGACGGTGTTTTTCGCCTTCCTTGATTCTTACATAAACCTTAACAGTGTCACCAACTGCAAAAGCTGGAAGTTCTGCTTTCATACTGTCTTTGCTGATTAATTCGAGTGCATTCATTTGTAAATTCCTCCTAAATTTTCTGAACATTCTTACATTATAAGCTTAATCAAAGCAAATATGCAGCGGACTATTCGTTTTAATGTCATCAAATGGCATTAACTCTCGTCGTAAAAAACGACGGACTTTAAATGCTTTATAATCATAGCATACTTTGCAAATAAATTCAATACTTTTTTTGAAAAATATAAGCAATACAATAAAACTTGTGTTACTACTCAGCCATACACAAAAATAAAGCAGATATGTGTCCGAATCATTCTGTAATGAACTAAAATGGAAGGTAAAAAAATAAGACCTTACGGTAAAATTAAAGTGTAAATCAACTACGTAATACACAATAAAAACCGAAGGTCTATAATATGAATTATACACAAAATGATGAGATAATCCAAGTATCAGAAGAAATTTTAGTGACAGGAATTGATATAGCAAGCGGCGGGATTCCTATAATCAGAGAAAAGTTTTTGT
Source organism: uncultured Ruminococcus sp. (assembly GCA_937872775.1). Taxonomy (GTDB): domain Bacteria; phylum Bacillota; class Clostridia; order Oscillospirales; family Ruminococcaceae; genus HUN007. The sequence continues at coordinate 34,594 of CALMUA010000124.1, read as the reverse complement.
CCCTGAATATTCTATTTAACTCTTAATATGTTTTATAATAATTAAGTTGCTGGCATTGCAACCGAAAAGCCCTGCAAAAATATAGAATAAGTTATTCTATACATCCGCCTCCGAGTACAATATCTCCATCATAAAATACAACAGCTTGTCCGCTTGTAACTGCTCTCTGAGGCTTTTCAAATACAACCCTTACTTTTCCGTCTTCAATAGGATATACAACTGCCGGTTCATCCTTCTGATTATAACGTGACTTTGCTGTTACATGAAGTGGTTCCTGAGGAAATTCTCCCGAAATAAAATTAACATTATCCGCTGTAAGCTCTGATGTAAAAAGATCTTCACTGCTTCCAAGCGTTACAGTATTTGAAACACTGTCTTTGCGTGTTACGAATACTGGTTTTCCTAGTGCTATTCCAAGTCCCTTTCTCTGTCCTATCGTATAATAGATTATTCCCTTATGTGTTCCAAGAATATTCCCGTCTTTGTCAATGAAATTTCCCTCTGATACCGGAACTCCTGATTTTTCTCTTATAAATTCACCGTATTTTCCGTCAGGAACAAAGCAGATATCCTGGCTGTCAGGTTTTCTATAATTTACGAGTCCAGACTCTTCAGCCATCTTTCTTACTTCAGTTTTTTCATAGTCTGCAAGAGGAAAAAGTGTTTTTGACAACTGATACTGAGTAAGATTATACAGAACATATGTCTGATCCTTCGATCTGTCCTTCGGCCTTTTAAGAATGTATTTTCCGGTACTCTCATTGTACTCCCTTACTGCATAATGTCCTGTTGCAATATAGTCATATCCAAGCTCTTCTGCACGTCTGAGCATTTTGTCAAACTTTATATTTCTGTTGCACTCTATGCACGGATTAGGAGTCTTTCCAGAAATATAGCTTTCAATAAAATTATTTATAACATATTTGTGAAATTCCTGTTTAAAATTAAAAACAAGGTGATCAAAGCCAAGTTTATAGGCAACAGCTCTTGCGTCCTCAACATCTGAAAGTGAACAGCACGTTTTTGTCTCTGTATCTGAAATATCATCAGAAGAAAACATTTTTATTGTAACTCCGGTAACCTCATAGCCTTTTTCAAGCAATACCTTTGCTGCAACAGAGCTGTCTACTCCGCCGCTCATTCCTACCATAACCTTAGCCATTTTAAAACCTCTCTTTTATTTAGTCAGGATATCTCGTCATAATATATGTAAGTGTATTTTTAGTCTCTGCCCATGTGAGTTTTCTTCCCCAATGTACTGATCTGTTGTAATTTCCTTCTGCAAGCACAACTCCCTCATCTGTTATCTGAAGTACTATGACTGAATGAGTGTCATTATTTATTCTTAGAATATCCCCCACCCTTATATCTGATACATTTGCGCTTACAATCTTTCTTGCAGGAAGTTTTCCAAATGCGGCATCCGAAAGCATAAATGCAAATCCCGCACAACCGTATCCTGTTTTGTAGATTCCACCATTCCATACATAAGAATTGTCATTTGTCCATGGCGTACCTTCCGGATATTGCGATTTAAATGCAATCATTGCATTATAAATACTTTTTTCATCCAGTCCTGGAACAGATGATGGAGCATTTGTTGTTGTAACCGCAGGAGCATTTGTTGTTGTAACTGTAGTCTGTGAAGTCTGCGGTGCTGAAGTAGCTGGCTGTGAAGTCTGCGGTGCCGGAGTCGTTGTCGGTGGAGCCTGGAGTGTTGAAGTCGTTGCCGGTGGAGCCTGGAGTGTTGAAGTCGTTGTCGGTGGAGTCTGTACTGTTGAAGTCGTTGTCGATGGAGTCTGGAGTGTTGAAATCGTTGTCGATGGAGTCTGGAGTGTTGAAGTCGTTGTCGGTGGAGTCTGTACTGTTGAAGTCGTTGTAACAGGCAAATCAGGATTATTGATTATACGGTTTTTAATCCGATTTACATCAAAAACATTGATACATCCGTCATTATTTGTATCATACCCATCAATACCGGAATTTTGTGTCATATCAAGTAAAATATATTTTTTTATGTCTGTTACTTCATTATCTGCATTTACACTAGATGTCACTGACGCTAATATGCTGCTTACAAGAAGCAAGCTGACTATTTTGTGTTTTTTCACAGTATTACCTCACATTAAATTAATATTTGTCTACTATTATAACACTGAATTATATTAATTTCAAGTAACAAAAATACCCTTTACATTTTATGTAAGGGCATTTTTAATTATTTTCTGTTTGAAATCTTATACTTCCAGTGATGAATTTTCATTTTCATCATATTTATAAAATCATCCCCGAAAAATATAATCAGATTTAAAAGGGACATCAGTATGGCCACTTTTCCCGGAAGTCCTGAACTAAAAAAGGATATTATCATAAAGACAGCATCGAACATTGCAATATACTTTATCTTTACAGGAATAAGAAAGAACAGCAGTATCTCAAAATCCGGGGCAATTATTGCAAAGGCAATAAAAAGAGAAAATGTAAGAAAACTGTTTGTTGCCCACCCTGTGATAAATCCGCCTATTACCGTACCTATAATGCCACAAAGATAAAAAAAATTAAATTTGAATGTTCCCCAGTTTCTTTCCATGACCTTTCCTATCAGCCAATAGAAATAAAACGTAAATATCATAAAAAAAGCATTCGTTGAAAACGGAATAAATACAAATGATAATATTCTCCATATCTGGCCTTGAAGTATTGCATCACGTGAAAATATAATCAGCGGTGACAATGCCGCCTTTCCGGACATAGGACAGATAAATATATCCATTATATATATAATAGCCATGCCGGTTATTATGATATTCATAAGTCCTGATATTGCAAATTTACCAAATTTTCTTTCCAGTTTGTTAAACATTTTTTCACATTTCATCTGTTTTATATCCAGCCTCCTTCTGTTCAAATAAGAATTTCTTCGTTTTTAACGTTACATAATATCTTATGAGTATTTATTTATGTATTATATGTATTGATGCATCGTGTTTATAAATTCTGCAAATTCACATAAATCTGTTACAGACATATCAGCCCACTTACAACACTGTTCCCAGTCAGTTGATGTCTGGTCAAATACTGCTACTGTAAAGAATCCGGAATTCTTTGATGTACGTATGCAATGAAAAGAGTCATCAAGAACTGCTGTACACTCAGGATATGTTCCGAGAAGTCTGCTTACATCTGTAAAAAATGAAGGTTCATCTTTTTTTACTCCGTTTTCTTCACACGTATATATGAATCTGAATCTGTCATAAATACCATGTCTTTTGAGTATCACATCTGTAAGCGACCTATAGTTTGCTGTAGCAACACAATAAGGAATTTTGTAATGATCAAGAACATCAAGAATCTGGCATGCGTATTTTTTAAGAGGAATTAAATTAGCATATTCGTTATATACTATTTGTTCAATACGCTCATTTATAGCATCAGGATGCATTTTTACTCCGAGCTTTATAAAATAATCAGCAGACTCTTTCATACTGAGCTTTTTCATTATATCTGATATTCCCGCAGGAGGTATAATGCCGTTTTCAAGAAGAAATATATTGTCAACATTTTCCCAGCATTTCATTGAATCGATAAGTGTTCCGTCCAGATCAAAAATTACAGCTTTTATTTTCATAAATCAAACGTTATCCTGACTTTTATCATATAGAATTTGTAACACCTATTTTAGCACGGTAATCAGTACCTACAGGCTGAACTTTCTCCATTGCTATTGAATATATATCTGTTGAAAGTGATTCAAGCTCGGCAGCTCTTCTTGTGACTGCATTTATTTCTCCAAGCTTTGAAAGTGACGTTGCAAGCGGTATTCTTGATTTTCCTTTTGCAACTGAAAGTATGTCAGTACCCCTTTCATTTACTGCAAGTATTCGTCCGTAGACAGGAGGAGTTGTAAGATCATCCTTTGTTATACCCAGAAGGGCATTTACCAGTATCCTTCTTATCCTTGACATAGTATAACGCTTTGTTTTGATCATTTCCATCATTTCCTGAACAGTTGATGCGGTTCTTGCCTCATAAATTCTGTGTTCAAGGCCTTGTCCTACATCAGGTACGTCTCTTATAAGAGCAGGAGTCATCATTCTCATCCTGTACATTATAGCCTTTTCCAGATTTGAAAACTGTGCTATTCTTCCACCTGCGACTGCGTCGGCAAGAATATCAAACATCACCTTTGGCATAAGATCTGAATATGCATTTTCTCTGACATTCTGCCTTATAAATGATGCACTTGCAAAATTGCATATAACGTTAGGCTGGTCATGTCCTGCATTTTTTCTTGTTACAGTAAACGGAGTAATTTTTGAGTTAAGGTATGAAATGGTCTTTATATACTCTATAGCCAGAAGATTGTTAGGCCATTGGAATACATCTCCTACCTGCTTACCGAAATTTTTCTCAGCAAGCATATTCATTGCACTTGGATAAGAAAGACCACTGTCGAGCAATGTCTTTAGTTCGGGAGACTGTGAACATGCTATGCTTGCCTGTACAGCAGACAATATTTTATTTATATCTCCGCTCTCACTTCCGAATGAAACCTCGTCCACGCAGCCCATAGCATTTAATATGTACATTGCACCCCTTGCAAAAACCTCTGCACTTGAAAGTGAATATGCAACAGGAAGTTCTATTACAAGGTCTGCACCTGATTTTACTGCTGCCTTTGCCCTTTCGAACTTGTCAATAATAGCCACATCGCCCCGTTGAACATAATTTCCGCTCATGACTGCCACAATATGAGTTGCACCGTTTTCCCTTGTCTTTTTTATATGGTAACAATGACCATTATGAAAAGGATTATATTCACATATTATACCTGAAACCTTCATAACATTACTCCTCCTGATTTTTTTTGATTAAACGTCATTACTTTTTTGTTAAAAAAGCTGATTTTTTTTTAAAGCACTTGCAATTTCTCTACAATGGTATATAATTAATTATTGTACTTTGACAGAAAATATAAACTTATATCAACATTTTCGTCAATTTATCTTAATTCTAATTAAACTCGAAAGGATTGAAAAAAAAGAATGAAAATTCTAGTAATCAACGCGGGAAGCTCATCACTCAAATATCAGCTTATTGATATGAGTGACGAATCTGTAATAGCAAAAGGAAACTGTGACAGAATCGGTATCGGAGGTCATATTGCACATAAAACATTTGACGACCGTAAATTTGAAGCTGACTGTGAATTTCCTACACACACTGAAGCTTTTCAGAAACTTGTTGAAGTCCTTACTAAAGGTGATGCATCAGTTATTTCTGACATGTCTGAAATTTCAGCAGTAGGACACAGAATAGTACAGGGTGCTGAAATATTTTCACAAACATGCATAGCAACAGATGAAGTTATTGAGCAGATTGATGGACTTGCTGAACTCGCACCTGTTCATAATCACGCTCATGCACTTGCACTCAGAGCCTGCAGATCAGTTATTCCTGATAACGTAAAGCAGGTTGTAGTATTTGATACCGGTTTCCATCAGACAATGCCTAAAAAAGCATATATGTTCGGTGTACCGTATGAATGTTATACCGATCTCCATGTTCGTAAATATGGTTTTCACGGAACATCACACCGTTTTGTAACAGCTAAGCTTGCAAAGGTACTCGGAAAAGATCTTAAAGACATGAAAATTGTATCATGTCATCTTGGAAACGGTTCTTCAATCACTGCTGTTGAGGGCGGAAAATCAATTGATACTACAATGGGATTCACACCTCTTGATGGTCTTATCATGGGTACAAGATGCGGTTCTATAGATGCTTCTGCTGTAACATTTATTCAGAATAAACTTGGCATGAATTCTTCAGAAATGAGCGAATACCTTAATAAACAATCAGGTTTCCTCGGCGTATCCGGAATATCAAGCGACAACCGTGATATATCTGATGCAGTTGAAAAAGGGAATGAAAGAGCGAAGCTCACATCAGAAATGCTTTGTTATGAGATCAAAAAATATATAGGTGCATTTGCTGCTGCAATGAACGGAGTTGACGCTGTAATCTTTACAGGCGGAATCGGTGAGAATGCTCCTGAAGTTCGTCAGAATTCCTGTGAGGATATGGACTTCTTCGGAATTGACATTGACAATAACATCAATAAAACTATCCGTGGACAGCTTTGCAAAATTTCATCTGAAAAGTCAAAAGTTCAAGTATGGGTTGTACCTACAAATGAAGAGCTTCTTATTGCACGTGATACACTTGAAATTGTACAGAATGAAAAATAAAATCCGATACTTTAAACCAATCTATCGAATATTATATCATATTAGTTTATAAAAAACAATAGAAAAAACGCTGAAAATTGTTTTAAGTCCAAAAATGGGAAAAAAGCCTGCTGCTGTCGTAAATACGATAACAGCAGGTTCTTTTTTTTTTTGAGCAAACATATTTATTCAGTAATTACAATATTTTATGACAGGGTGTGATTGGTATTCTTGATAAAATAAGCAGCATGGTTTGGAGCAATTACATGCTTGCATTCATATTGATTTTCGGCGGCTTTGTAACTGTGAAATCAAAATTTTTTCAGATACGCGGATTTAAAAAAATCTGGCGTGAAACAATTGGTACATTATTTTCAGGTAAAAAATCTGAATGCTCGGATAAGGAAATCAGCCAGTTCGGAGCATTCTGCTCAACACTTGCAGCTACTATGGGTACAGGCAATATTGTCGGTGTTGCCTCTGCAGTTGCTATAGGAGGTGCCGGCGCTATATTCTGGATGTGGGTGTCAGCATTTATTGGGATGATGATAGTATTTGCAGAAAATTTTTATGGTACAATATACCGCAAGAAAGATAAAAACGGTGAATGGTCAGGCGGAGCAGTAAACTACATAGTACAGGGGACAGGATCAAAGGCAGTCGCTCTTATCTATGCTGCTCTGTGTGTTGCTGCTTCATTCGGAATGGGAAATATGGTTCAGACAAACTCTATTTCATCAGCATTGATGGAAGAATATTCGGTAGATCTGATCATTACAGGAGTTGTTACTTCATTTTTATGCGGGCTTGCAATAATAGGAGGAATAAAAAGAATATCAGCAGTAACAAAGGTAATAATTCCTTTTATTTCTGTAATTTACATATCCGCGTCACTTATAATAATTTTTAAAAATATTGTAATTATTCCCGATATATTGGGTAAAATATTTTCTGAAGCATTCGGCATTTCAGCATTTGGTGGCGGAGTGAGCGGCATTATGATAAAAAAAGCAATTTCCACAGGACTTAAGAGAGGTGTATTTTCAAACGAAGCCGGACTGGGAACGTCTGCAATGATACATGCATCCGGTTCATGCAAAAAGCCTGAGGTTCAGGGAATGTGGGGAATAGTTGAGGTGTTTACTGACACCATAGTATGCTGTACGTTGACAGCACTTGTAATATTATGCTATACAACAAACGGCGGAAGCTGTGCTTCTGAAGGGCCGGCTCTTGTTATAAATGCATTCCGGGGCGGTTTCGGAAAATATGCAGGATCATTTGTATGCATTTCAATTTCAGTTTTTGCATTTGCAACACTTATCGGCTGGTCTCACTGTGGAGAAAGTGCATTCAGGTATATTTTCAAACAAAAATTTCAGTATGTGTATAAATTTTTATACTGCATTGCTGCGGCTGTCGGAGCAGTCCTTGAGTTAAGCACCGTGTGGACAATGTCTGACATTTTCAACGGTCTCATGATCATGCCAAACATAATAGCACTGATTATTTTATGCATTAAAAATCCTATTGATTATTTTAATTATAAAAAATGAATATCATATTGTATTATGTCAACAATAAAATCACAGAATCCGCATACACTATGATTCTGAAATTTAATTTACGGAGACGTGATTTTTATGGGACTTACAATTAACGATGACGGTATTTATGATTCAGAAACATTTACGGTTTCATGCCTTGATGCACTGAAATTCGGTACTGCATATGCAGATATTTACGATGACATAGTAATCGGAACAGATTCCAGATGCCTGGCAATATTTAATGCCCTTTCATCAGGAATTTTATCACGCAGTAAAAATATATGGAGCTGCGGAAACTGTACACAAGCACAATTAAAATACGCAATTACAACACTTAAACTTAATGCAGGTATATTTATAGAATCCTCCTGCGGAAATATTAAACTTATTCCATTTTCTAAATACGGCTTCTCCCTTGATTCAACTGAAGAAAAAACACTTTCAGATACAATCAGCTCTGTAAAGCTTGTCTCTTCATACTCAGACGGAAAAATTACAGATTCATCAACACTCAATGAAATGTACAATTCAGAAGTTAAATATAAACAGATTAACTTTCCCCCTGAAACAAATATACAGATTAATTCATCAAACCCCCTCATAAAAAATCTTTTTCATAATATATGCACAGACAAAAAAAACTCTGGTGAATACCGAAAAAATATTACATTTCAGATTTCTGCTGACGGTTTGCGTGCATCTGCATATTCATTTGAAACCGGATTTGTTTTTTATGAAAAATTAATTCTGATATGCTGTATATCAGAATTCAAAAAGGGAAACGACATTCCTCTCCCCTACAGCTTTCCTGTAATAGCTGACAGACTTGCAACACAATACGGAAGATCTGTATTCAGATTCAATCCTTCATCTGACAAAGTAAATGACATTTCAATAAAATCAATATCCCTTGATTTCCCTTTTTTAAATGACGGTGCTGCACTTATATTCAGTATTTTAAAAAGTATGGAAACCGAAAAGAAGTCTCTTGATAATCTTATAAATGACATTCCTGAATTCACAACAACTGTAAAATATATTAATATTAAAAACAATCCTGAAGATACTATAAAACAGATTCAGAATACATCCGAAAATAATATATGCTACGAACAGGAAGATGGCAGAATAATTGCAAAAGCTTCAAAAAGCGGAAAAAGTCTTATACTATACGCTGAAAGTTATCGTGCAGAAAGTGCCGATGAATTATGCAGCAGTTGGATGCTGGGAACGGGCATAAGATAACGTAATTAATGATATCCGAAAATTTTTACATTATAAAATACTATATATTATATTTGAGTTATCCTTTTTTTGACTTGACAGATAATAATATGTGTAATATAATTAGTGTGTATATTTATGTTCGGATATCATACATAACTGTTGCTTAAACAAACTATTATCATATCTAACAGAATAAAATAAATGAGGAGGTTATTAATTGAACAATTATAATAACAATCGTAAACGTTATAGTGATGACAAAGACAAACAGAGTTCCAGACAAATTCACAATCCAATTGCAAAATCCGATGCTGATCCTGTTGTTGTTTCTTCAAGTGAATCCGTGGTACCAGCTAAACAGCCCAGAAAGGAAAACAGGAAAACTCCTGTAAAAATAATTCCACTAGGCGGACTTAATGAAATAGGAAAAAACATGACAGTATTTGAATGTTCAAATGATATTTTCATTGCTGACTGCGGACTGGCATTTCCAGATGCTGAAATGCTTGGTGTAGATATCGTAATTCCTGATTTTACTTATATTGAACGTAACCAGGCCAAACTACGTGGTGTTGTTCTTACACACGGACACGAGGATCATATCGGAGGTCTTGCATATCTTCTTAAAAAAGTAAACATTCCTGTCTACGGAACAAAACTTACTCTCGGACTTGTTGAAGGAAAGCTAAAAGAGCACGGATTATACGGAAAAGTAAAGTTATGTGAGGTGGCCCCTAAAAAGACAGTAAAGATGGGATGCATGGCTGTAGAATTTATATCAGTAAATCATTCTATCCCTGATGCAGTAGGACTTGCCATCCATACACCAGCAGGAATAATCGTTCACACAGGTGACTTTAAAGTAGACTACACACCTATTAACGGAAATCCTATTGATCTTGCCCGTTTTGGTGAACTTGGATCAAGAGGAGTCCTTGCACTTATGGCAGACTCAACAAATGCTGAACGTCCGGGATATACACAAACAGAAAAAAAAGTGGGAAATTCTTTTGATAATTTATTTGCTACAGCAGAAGGAAAACGTATAATAATAGCTACCTTCTCCTCAAATATCCACAGAATTCAGCAAATTATCAACTCAGCAGTAAAAACAAACAGAAAAATAGCTGTTTTCGGACGAAGTATGGTAAACGTAATTGCCACTGCAACAGAGCTTGGCTATCTTACAGCACCAAGCGGTGTAATGATTGACATCGACCTTATGAACAGATATGACAGCAGTCAGATAGTTCTTATTACAACAGGCAGTCAGGGCGAACCAATGTCTGCACTCACAAGAATGGCAATGAACGATCATAAAAAAGTAAATATAAACTGTAATGATTTTATTATTATATCAGCAACTCCTATACCGGGAAACGAAAAATTTGTTACAAAAGTTGTAAATGAACTTATGAAATCAGGCGCTGAGGTTGTGTATGAAGCCATGTATGAAGTACATGTTTCCGGACATGCATGTCAGGAAGAACTTAAACTTATGCTGGCACTTACAAAACCACAATTTTTTATACCTGTTCATGGTGAATACAAGCATCTCAAAAAACACGCTCAGCTTGCTCTTGAAATGGGAATACCACAGAAAAACATTATCATAGGAGAAATAGGCAACGTTATTGAAACAGACGGCGTTGATATGCGCATAGTTTCAAAGGTTCCGTCAGGACGTGTACTCGTTGACGGTCTTGGTGTCGGAGATGTAGGTTCCATAGTTCTCAGAGACAGAAAACATCTGGCTCAGGATGGACTTATAATTGTAGTTATTGCAATTGACAAATGTTCAAATACTATTGCATCCGGACCTGATATTATTTCACGAGGATTTGTATATGTAAGAGAATCCGAAGAGCTTATTGATGAATCAAAACAGATTCTTAACAAAACACTCCAGAACTGTACAATTCACGATCTCAGAGAATGGAATTCCCTGAAAACAAAGCTTAAGGATGCACTTTCAGAATATATTTACAGCAAAACAAAAAGAAACCCTATGATACTTCCTATTATAATGGAAATATAATTAATCCGATAATTTTCCGTCTTTGGGACGGATGGCTACATATTTAGATCCAGCATCAGTACAACTTCATGCTGAATCTAAAACTATTGTATGCCGCAATAAAAATCAGCCGGCTCTTATCTGAATTATATAAATTATGATATTTATGCTATTGCGAAAAAGGGGGATGATTACTACGAAAAAAAGAAAACTGGCATTTCTTTGTTTTTTACTTTTTATGCTTCTGTCAGTACCGTTTTATTCTGCATTCAGAATTTATAAATACAATGAATATGAATCATATATGTTTATATTCATTACTCTGATACTGATTCTCGTAGTAATCACTCAGATAATAAGTGCAAAACAAAATATCTACAGATATTTCAACAGGATAGAACACGATCTTGAACAGAAAAAATGCTTTGCCCTTTTTAATACTCCTGACCCGATTGCTATACTTGATAAGGGAAACAAAATAATATGGTACAACCAGTCTTTTTTTGATTATTTATCAAATAAAAATGATGCTTTTGGTATAAATATATGCGAGGAACTCAATATTCAGAACAGTCTTCTTGTACCGAAAAGCCAATTCAACATTGAATACCAGAACATAAAATACAATATACAGTGCGTGGTAAAATCCAATTATGGTATTGAACTTAAAATTCTTTTCTTCAAAGATGTGACAGACTATCTCAATCTTCTGGAAGAATATAATAACAAAAAACCTACTGTTGCAATTATAGCAGTCGACAATTATGACGATATGTTTATAAATGTAAAAGAAAGTGAACGTTCCAGAATTCAGGCAGCTATGGAGAAAATGCTTGATAAACTTACAGCTGACTCAAACAGCTTTATCAAGCGTCTTTCCAAGGACAGATTCATTGTCCTCTTTGAAGAACAGCATCTTAACAAGATAATGAAGGAACGATTTAAAATACTTGACTATGCACGTTCTATCATAGTAAATGACGGAACCTGTGTAACTCTTTCAATTGGTGTAGGCAGATGCAGCAGTTCACTTTCCGAAAGTGAAGAATTTGCAAGACAAGCTCTTGACATGGCACTCGGAAGAGGCGGTGATCAGGCAGCTGTAAAAACAGAAAATGGCTTTGAATTCTTTGGCGGAATGTCAAAAGGTGTTGAAAAACATTCACGTATCAAAACGCGTATAATTTCAAATGCAATGCAGAAGCTCATTGAAAACTCATCAAATGTTTTCATTATGGGCCATCGTTTCGGTGATCTTGATTCAATAGGTTCATCAATCGGACTTTCCACAGCAATAAGCATTACAGGAAAAAAGTCATACATAGTTGTTGATCCGAAAAATAATCTCGCCACTCATCTCATTACCAGAGTTGAAAAGCAGCATGATATGTGCACATTTATCAATGAATCAAAAGCACTTGAACTAATAAACCCTAACAGTCTGCTCATAATAGTTGATACACACAAAAGTGCAATGGTTGAAAGTACGGCTGTTTACAATCAGATTAAAAATGTCATTGTCGTTGACCATCACAGGAAAAACATTAACTTTATTGATAATGCAGTTATTTTTTATCATGAACCTTATGCATCATCTACCTCAGAAATGATAACTGAAATAATACAATATTTTAAAAATCTAAATAAATTGCCTGCCTGTGCAGCTGATGCACTTCTTGCAGGAATAACGCTTGATACAAAGAATTTTGTAATAAAAACCGGCGTACGTACATTTGAAGCTGCAGCCTATCTGAAGAAAATGGGTGCTGACACTATATCTGTACGCAGTCTGTTTGCAAATACGATAGATCTGTACAAGCTTAAATCAAAAATTGTCTCATCAGCTGAGCTTTACAACAATTTTGCAATTGCTGTTGCCGATAAAAATGACCTTTCAGGTGATGACCTGCGAATAATTGCTCCCCAGGCATCTGATGAACTTTTAAGCATAAGCGACGTAATAGCCTCGTTTGTAATCTATGAGATAAATGATACTATAAACATATCTGCACGTTCATACGGTACGGTAAATGTTCAGCTCATTATGGAGAAAATAGACGGAGGCGGACATCAGACAATGGCTGCAACCCAGCTTTCAGGTATTACATTGCAGGAAGCAAGGCAGATACTCATTGATGCGATAGAACAGTATCAGGATGAAAACTGCTCTGAGCAGAAAACAATATAAAAGGAGAAAAATAACATGAAGGTAATTTTTACTCAGGATGTAAAAGGAACAGGAAAAAAAGGAGAAATCAAAAACGTATCAGACGGATATGCAAAAAATTTTCTTTTTACAAAAGGAGTTGCTCTTGAAGCTACACCAAAAAATTTAAGTGATCTTGCAGGAAAACAGGCTTCAGAACAACATAGGATTGAAGTTGAAAGAGAAAACGCCACTAAAATCTCAGAAGAAATTAACAATAAAAAAATAACAATATCTGCAAAAGCGGGTGCATCCGGAAAATTATTCGGAGCTATCACAACGTCACATATTGCAGATTATATTCAGGCTCAGTACAAGCAGAAAATTGAAAAGAAAAAAATAAGCGTCAAGGGTGAAATCAAGAATTTTGGCACATATGAAGCTGATATCAAGCTGTATGCAGGAATAACAGCAAAAATCGTTATTGACGTTGTTGAGGAAAAATAATGGCGTTTCAGGATAATTATACACCTGTCACAAATACAGGATTTGAGTTGCCGCACAGCATTGAAGCAGAACAGACTGTTCTGGGTTCGATACTCATTGATTCAAATGTACTCACAACTGTACTTGAAAAACTTAAGCCGGAAGCATTTTATAATGAACAGCATCGCGAGCTTTTTTCCATAATGATCAGAATGTTCAGCAGCGGTTCAAAAGCAGATATTATTACAGTTTTAAACGAAGCGCTTTCGATGAACATATTTGAATCAGCATCTGAGGGAAGAAATTATCTTGCTTCCCTTATGAATAATGTTCCGTCTGTTTCAAATATTGAAGACTACTGTACAATTGTTTCAGAAAAATATTATGCAAGAAGCCTTGCAATAACTGCCCAGCAGATTATGAATGATGTAGCAAGCGGAAGTTATGATGCACAGACACTGCTTGATTCTGCAGAACAGAAAATATATGATATACGTCAGGGAAAAGACGTCAAAGGTCTTACTCCTATAAATGACGTTGTATATGAGGCTTACGACAGACTTTCAAAAATAACAGGTCCTGATAAAGATAAATATCTTGGTGCAAAAACAGGATTTACGTATCTTGATACTATAACCACAGGTCTTAACAAATCAGATCTTATACTTATAGCAGCACGTCCTGGTATGGGTAAAACTTCCTTTGCCCTTAATATCGCTTCCAATGTTGCACGTCACACAAAAAAAGAGGTAGCTGTATTCTCTCTTGAAATGTCAAAAGAACAGCTTGCCACACGACTTCTTTCAACAGAAGCTCTTGTCGACAGCAACAAGCTCCGAAGCGGCAGACTTGCCCAGAGTGACTGGATCAGACTTGCTTCAAGTGCTGATGTCCTTTGTCATCTTCCTCTTTACATAGATGATACGGCAGCAATAACAGCCCAGCAAATGAAAGCTAAACTCAGACGAATGAAAAACATAGGGCTTGTTGTAATTGACTATCTTCAGCTGATGACAACTACTCTTAAAACAGACAACCGTGTAGCTATCATTTCTGAAATTACAAGGCAGCTGAAAATCATGGCTAAGGAACTTGATGTCCCTATCATCCTTCTTTCACAGCTTTCACGAGGACCTGAATCAAGAACTGATAAACGCCCTATGCTTTCGGACCTCAGAGAATCAGGATCAATCGAGCAGGATGCAGATATTGTTATGTTTCTTTACCGTGATGCATATTACAACAAGGAAAGTACACAGCCTAATGTCAGTGAATGCATAGTTGCAAAAAACAGACATGGTGAAACAGGAACAGTAGAAATGATCTGGGACGGACAATTTACCAGATTTGCAAACAAGGAAGGTTAATTTATGCTTGATCAGATTATGGACACGATGCAGAAATATAATATGTTAAACATGGGAGACAGAGTGGTAGTTGCTCTTTCGGGAGGCGCTGACAGTGTTTCCCTTCTTCTTTCCCTTTCAGAACTGAGTGACAGACTTGGAATTACAGTTTCTGCAATACACGTAAATCACTGTCTTAGGGGAGATGAAAGTGACAGCGACGAGACTTTCTGCAAAGAACTTTGCAAAAAAAACAGAATCACACTTATAAGTAAACGCTTTGATGTACTAGACTATGCATTAAAAAATAAAATGTCAGTTGAACAAGCGGCGCGTAACATCAGGTATGATTTTTTTAAAGAAAATACTGCCGGTAAAAAGCTTGCTACCGCACACACTGCCAATGACAATGCCGAAACAGTTATTTTTAATCTTACAAGAGGTACAGGAATAAAAGGAATTGCAGGCATTCCTCCTGTCAGGGACAATATAATAAGACCTCTTATAGAAACTACAAGACAACAGGTAGAAGATTACCTTTCAGAGAAAAATCAGAATTTTGTAACTGACAAAACAAATCTTTCCGACGATTATACAAGGAATAAAATCCGTCACAATGTCATTCCTGTACTTGAGATGATAAATTCATCACTTTTCAGAACCATAACAGCGGATTCGTATAATTTCAGACTTGACAATTCATATCTTGAGGAACAGTCAGTAAATGCATTCAACGCATGCCATACAGATAAAAATACACTGTACGGGTTAAATAATTATCACAAAGCAATACGTCACAGATGCATTTCAATGCTCCTTTCCGCTAATAACATTGATATAAGTCAGAAAAGAATATCTGATATTGATATTATCTGTACAAATGGCGGAAAGATAAATCTTCACAATAATGTTTATATTGTTTGTAAAATGGGTATTATTAGTATAGAGGATATTCATCCATCAGAGCATGAAGATATTTATACGGAATTAAAAACAGGTTCAAATAAATTCATGAACAAGGAAGTCATAATTTTCATCAGGGATATTTCAGAAAAAACATCAGGAACAATAATCGATGCCGATAAGCTTTCAGGCAAAGTTGTTTTAAGAAACCGAAGAGCTGGTGATAAAATACAATTCAAAGGCAACAACTTTACGTCATCAGTAAAAAAAATATTCAATGAAAAATTTTCTTTACAGGAACGTGATCAGATATGCTTTATAGCTGATGAATCAGGACCTGTATTTATAGAAAAGGCAGGCATATCTGAACGTGTAAAAGTAACCCATGATACAAAAAGAGTCATGGAAATAACTATACATTGTGAATAAATAATGAAAATGAGTGTAGTTTTAAAATGTATACTTGACTTTATATTGTTTTCACGTTAAAATATTCTTATGACTTTTTTTAAGCATATATATTTTTATTATTTCTGTTTATTTTAAGATAGCAGGCTTGGTGTGCCGGCATCTTCTAATTTAAAAACAACAGACAAAAGAATGGAGTGAATATATTGACACCAAAAAAGAATAAAGGGTTACTTACCTATATTTCTATAGCAGCTATAATCATATTAGTCCTTGGTTTTGTTCTTCCGAATCTTGATCAGGGAAATTCTTCACAGAAATATTCAGACATCATGAACTATTTTGATGATTATAAGGTATCGTCATATACTTTAAATCTCAAAACAGGTGAACTTGAATTAAAATTACGTGATTCAAATAAAAAGATTGAATATACAGTTCCTTATGTTGGACTTTTTCTGCAGGATACTGATTCAGAAACAAAGAATTACCGTGAAGAATACAATGCTAAGTACAATGATGAAACACCCATTGAAGTAGAGTATATAAAGGGATCTGATAATTCATGGATTATTACGGTTATCCCTACAGTATTACTGCTTATAATGGGAGTCGCATTATTCTTTTTTATGATGCGTCAGGCAGGCGGAGGAGGTAAATATACATCCTTCGGCAAGGCAAATGTTAAGAATTCAGCACAAAACGGAAAGAAAACAACATTTGACGATGTCGCCGGTGCGGAGGAGGAAAAGGATGAACTAAAGGAAATAGTTGATTTTCTTAAAAATCCAAAAAAATATGCTGATATTGGTGCCAGAGTACCTAAGGGCGTACTGCTTCTCGGCCCTCCGGGAACAGGTAAAACACTTCTTGCAAGAGCAGTTGCCGGAGAAGCCGGTTGTCCGTTCTTCCCTATTTCAGGTTCAGACTTCGTTGAAATGTTCGTAGGTGTAGGTGCATCCAGAGTAAGAGACTTATTTGAACAGGCAAAGAAAAACAATCCTTCTATTATATTTATAGACGAAATAGATGCTGTAGGACGTCACAGAGGTGCAGGGCTCGGCGGTGGACACGATGAAAGAGAACAGACATTGAATCAGCTGCTTGTTGAAATGGATGGTTTTACAGAAAATGAAAGTGTAATAGTTATTGCCGCTACAAACAGACGTGATATACTTGATCCTGCGCTGTTAAGACCGGGCCGTTTTGACAGACAGATTGTTGTAAATTATCCTGATGTAAAGGGACGTGAAGACATCCTTAAGGTTCATGCCAGGAATAAGCCCCTTGGTCCTGATGTAGACCTTAATGTAATAGCAAAAACCACACAGGGCTTTACAGGAGCTGATCTTGAAAATCTTCTTAATGAAGCTGCTCTCCTTGCTGCACGTTACAACCGTAAGGCTATCATCGAGGCAGATATCGAGGAAGCAACACTTAAGGTAATAGCAGGCCCTGAAAAGAAATCACATATTGTAACAGAACGTGATAAAAAAATTACTGCATATCATGAAGCAGGTCACGCTGTTGCTGCATATCACCTTCAAACACAGGAAAAAGTTCACCAGGTAACAGTTATCCAGCGTGGAATGGCTGCAGGTCTTACAGTAACACGGCCTGAAACCGATGACTTGCATATGACAAGAAACAAAATGCGTGAATCTATCATTATGTTACTCGGAGGACGTGTTGCTGAAGCTATAGTTCTTGATGATATTTGTACCGGTGCTTCAAATGATATTGAACGTGCTACAAAGATTGCAAGAAATATGGTAACAAAATACGGATTTTCAGATAAGCTGGGAACTGTTGTATATGGCAGCGGCGAAGGCGGCGAAGTATTTCTTGGAAGAGATTATGGCCATACAAGAGATTACAGCGAAACAATTGCAACTCAGATTGATGAAGAGGTTCACCTTCTTGTTTCAGAAGGATATAAAAAATGTGAATTTATTCTTACAGAAAATATTGATCAGCTTCACGCACTTGCAAAATATCTTATTGAAAACGAAAAGATTGACGGTGATGATTTCATCAAGCTCATGAAGGGTGAACTCGACATAAAAAAATCTGACGTCATTGAGATTACAGATATAAATACCGATAAAAAATCTGAAGAATCTTCCGACTCAGAGGATAAAAAAGTAATTTCTGAACATGACGATGATCAGAATGCTGACACACAACAAGATACAGATATTACAGACAGTAATACCTCAGAGGAATAATAAATAACCATAATCCCACAAAATACATGAAATGATGTTTTTTTGCGGGATTATTTCTCTATTGATTTTTTCTCATTATTATGATAAAATATATATATATGCTTACCACGGAGGTGCAATATGAAAAGAATCACAATTATAACAGGACATTATGGAACAGGAAAAACAAATATTTCTGTAAATCTCGCAATGGAGCTTGCAAAAAAACAACAACGTGTCACAGTTGTTGATCTTGATATTGTAAATCCTTATTTCAGAACAGCTGATTTTGACAAGCTTTTTTCTGAAAACGGCGTAAATCTTATAAAACCTATGTATGCAAACTCTAACCTTGATATACCGGCTATAAGTTTTGACCTTGAGGAACTGGCATCACAAGAAGGATACCTGATAATTGATGTAGGTGGTGATGATGCCGGAGCTATCGCACTGGGAAGATATTGTGAAGCTCTCATGCAGTACGCAGATGACCTTGACATGCTTTATGTTGTAAACTGCTATCGTTTTCTTACACGTGAGCCGGAGGAAGCCCTTGAACTCATGTACGAAATCGAAGCTGCATCAAGAATGAAGCATACAGGAATTATTAATAACTCAAATCTCGGACTTGAAACAAGTCTTGAAAATGTTCAGGCATCTGTAAAATTTGCAGATGTTATTGCCCAAAAAACAGGTCTGCCTATCGTATTTACAACATGTACAAGCAGGGTTCCCGATACGGCTGATTTTAAAAAAGTTGATATCTATGTTAAACCATTATGGGAAGCATAGCTTCATAAATCTGATTACATCAGAAATTCTTTGTCAGGAAAGGGGTTCTTTATATGGCTGCAATGACTGTAGATTTTGAGAAATGCAAAGGCTGTGCTCTCTGTACAACTGCATGTCCCAAGAAAATAGTTGAAATTCAGAAGGAAAAGCGCAACAAAAAGGGATACTTCACTGCACAATGTACAGACCAGAAGACTTGCATAGGATGTGCAATGTGTGCTATCATGTGTCCGGATTGTGCAATAACAGTTGAAAAGTAATGACTAAAAAGTTATAAAGGAGTGCTGTACTTTGGAAAGAAATCTTATGAAGGGTAATGAAGCTCTTGCAGAAGCTGCTATCAGAGCAGGCTGTAAATGTTTTTTTGGTTACCCTATTACACCTCAGACTGAGCTTGCCGCTTATATGGCAAAGCGTATGGCAAAGGCAGGCGGCGTATTTCTCCAGGCAGAATCAGAAATAGCTGCTATCAACATGGTGCTCGGTGCATCTTCAACAGGTGTCAGAGCTATGACATCATCCTCATCTCCTGGAGTAAGCTTAAAAGCAGAAGGTGTTTCATACATGGCAGGAAGTGATCTTCCTGGTGTTATTATAAATGTACAAAGAGGCGGCCCTGGACTCGGCGGTATTCAGCCATCACAGGCAGACTACTGGCAGGCAACACGTGCAATGGGACATGGCGATTTCCATATCCTTGTATTCGCACCATCATCAGTTCAGGAAATGGTTGACATGGTAATCAAGGCTTTTGATTTAGCAGACGAATTCAGAATGCCTGCAATGATCCTTGCAGACGGACTTCTCGGACAGATGATGGAACCTGTTTCCTTCCCTGAGATTACTGCAAAGACAATTGAAAAGCCATGGGCTACAAACGGTCATAAAAACGCCCGTAAACATAACATAGTAAATTCACTTTATCTTCAGGCACCTGACCTTCAGAGAACAGTTCAGGAACGTTTTGAAAGATATGAAAAAATAAAGCAGACACACACAGAAGCTGAGTCATACCTGACTGAAGACGCAGAAATCATTGTAACAGCTTACGGTGCTACTGCCAGAGTTGCTAAGTCAGCTGTAAATGCTGCAAGAGAAGCAGGCCTTAAAGTTGGTATGGTACGTCCAAAGACATTATGGCCATTCCCTGTAAGGGAACTCAACGAAGGCTGCAAAAATGCGAAGGCAGTTCTTTGTGTTGAAATGAGCATGGGACAGATGATAGACGATGTTAAGCTCGCACTTAATTGCTCACTTCCTGTTCACTTCTTCGGAAGAACAGGCGGTGTAATTCCTACACCAAATGATGTCCTTGCTGAGATTCAAAAAATTGGAGGTGCTCTATAATGGCAGTTGTTTTTGAGAGACCAAAGTCATTAGTTGATGTATCAACCCACTATTGTCCTGGCTGTACACATGGAATTATCCACAGAATTCTCTGCGAAGTTATAGATGAAATGGGTATCGAGGGCGATACAATAGGCGTTTGTCCTGTTGGATGCTCTGTTATGGCATACGACTACTTCAGATGTGACATGATTGAAGCTCCTCACGGACGTGCTCCGGCTGTTGCAACTGGTGCAAAGAGAAGTAATCCTGATAAATATGTATTCACATATCAGGGTGACGGTGACCTTGCTGCTATCGGTACTGCTGAAACAGTTCACAGTGCTACAAGGGGCGAAAACATTGTTGTTATATTTGTAAATAACACAACTTACGGAATGACAGGCGGCCAGATGGCTCCTACTACCCTTCCTGGACAGGTTACTCAGACTACACCTTTCGGACGTGATACAGACCTTGCAGGTTTCCCTGTAAGAGTTTGTGAAATGCTTTCAACTCTTGACGGTGTTGCTCTTGCACAGAGAGTTGCTGTAGACAGCGTTCCTCATGTAAGAGAAGCTAAAAATGCTATCAGAAAAGCTTTTGAAAACCAGAAAGAAAAGAAGGGCTTCTCAATAATTGAAGTTCTTTCAACATGTCCTACAAACTGGGGACTTACACCTATCGAAGCTCTAGGAAGACTTCGTAACGAATGTATTCCTTATTACCCGCTCGGAGTATACAAGGACAAATATGCTGAGGAGGTGGCTAAATAATGACAAGCGAAATCATCTTAGCCGGATTCGGCGGTCAGGGTATTCTTTTTGCAGGTAAAGTGCTTGCATATTGTGGCCTTACAGCATCAAAGGAATTATCATGGCTCCCTTCATACGGTCCTGAAATGCGTGGCGGTACAGCTAACTGTTCAGTATGTATTTCAGATCAGCCTATCGGTTCACCGCTCGTTCTTGAACCAGATTTTCTTATCGCTATGAATATTCCTTCATATGATAAATTTATCGGCACTGTAAAACCAGGCGGAAAGGCATTTATCGATTCTACTCTTATTGATGAAAAAACAGAAAGAACAGATATCGAAGCCTTCTATGTCCCTGCAACACAGCTTTCTGCCGATAACAACCTCAACGGAATGGCTAATATCATTCTCCTTGGCAAGCTTATCAAGGAAACAGGTCTTTTTGATATGGAACTTATCAGAAAAGGTCTTGAAAAATGCATTCCACCTAAAAAAGCAAACCTTATCGAATCAAACATTAAGGCAATTGAAACAGGATTTAATTATTAATTTTTGTTTTATATATAATCTCTCCCCCGCATACATTTTATTTTAATGTATGCGGGGGGATTTTGTTTTAAATATCTTAATTTATTTGAAAAACAAGGTCATTTTATACAGTATATTAATATTAGTTTTATAAATATTTACATATTTAATAAAATGAGCTGATATTTATTGCATTTATTTTCTAAATATGCTATAATCACAATATAAAAAACCAAAAAAATTTATTATTCGATATTTTATGGGGGTATGGGGTTTATGAAAAATGCAAAAACAAAAAATTTTAAGCTACTTGTAACCGCACTGGTATTTCTTTTGATTGTGATAGATTATATAATAATTTTCTTTCCGTTTAAATATCAAAACAAATACAATTACTCAGTCAATCAGACAAACATTGAATTAAAAAGTGACGTTTATGATGTAAAAGAAATTACGCAAGAATTAGAGAAATACACATCAGATTACTGCAAATATGATATGGAACCAATCTATGGCTCATACGAATTAACAGACCATGAAGGAACAGCGATCATTACATTTATTAATAAAGATAATAAACGGAGAAACTCACTTGAATTCAATATTGACACATATAAAAAATGTGTTACATCTGTAAAACAGATTAAAGGCTATGCATTAAAATCATACGACTATTCTGGTAATTCCTTTGAATATGACGGAAAGAATATTTATGATAAATATCAGCAATGCCTGAAAGAAAATCCTGACTGCCGTAAGGCATACTTCTTTCTGTCAGACAGCAATATAGATGTTATTCCGGTATATAATTAATAAAAAGTTGATTTTTAGATTAAATTAATATAATACCAAAATTTTTTTTATATTTACTTTTAATATAAAATATTACTAATATAATAGGTATATTTGCTTTTACTATGTTTGACATATAACATAATGCATGATATACTTATTTAGTCAATATAACATAATATACTAATATGTTATAGTATACAATACCAGACAGAAGGAGATTACATATGAAAATCAACAATAAAAAAAGTCTGTATATAATTACCTTAATTTTATTGTTTATGGTGCATTGTCTTTTATTATACTTTATTAATAGAAAAATGCCCTATCTTTTGGATTCGGATATGTCAAGTGAAATGATCCTATCAAATATTTTAAGTAAAAAAAATTGTATAATGACAGACTCATGGTATTACTCAACAGAGCTTCGTGTCTTTAATACTCAGTTGATCTATTCCCTGTTTTTTAAATTTACAGACAACTGGCATATTGTAAGATTACTTTCAACAGCAGTACTCCATGTGATCTTAACTTTAAGCACTATATATCTATGCCGTAAAATAGGCTGTAAAAATTATGGACCACTGGTTGCCTGTGCAATGTTGCTGGCACTGTCCAAGGAGCAATTTCAGATTATACTTATGGGTTGTTTCTACATTCCCCATATTGCAATTTCATTTGTAACTATAGCACTTTGTATTGCATTTTCCAAAAGCAAGGGTAAAAAACAGATTGCAGTTATAGGGGCTTCTGCATTATTAGCACTTCTGACCGGTATGGGCGGAATAAGGCAGATCGTTATTACTTATTTTCCTTTGCTGATGTGCACTCTGATACTTCAACTTGTTTTTGTTGTAAAAAATAACTTTACAACATTTAAAAATTCGTCAGGTTTTAAATACTTTTTAATATCAATAATTAATATTTCATTTTCAGGCGTAGGTTTTTTTATTAATCATTTTATACTAGCAAAAAGGTATAATTTCTTTCAATATGACAATATCAGTTTTACTAAAATGGACTCTGACCGCCTTTGCGAACTGATAAGCGATATTTTTCATACATTAGGGTATATGGATGGAAAAATAAGTGGTTTATCTCTTATTTCAAACTGTATCTGTGCTGTAATTGTAATACTGGTTGTATACAGCGTTATCCATGGAATACGTGGTAATGTAAGTCTTGAGTATAAGTTGCTTACAGTTTTCTTCATCTGCAACTTAGCTGTATTTTTTTTGCTGTATGCTTTCACGAATATGGAATACACAGTAAGATACAATCTGCCTATAATGATTTTTTCATTTCCTCTGATTGCTGCAGGATTAAGGGAAACAAACTTTGAAAAAGTTCCTAAACTTATAAAACCTGCTATCGGCATGTTTTGTGTAGCAATTATATTTATAAGAGGATTTTGCACAATGATTGAGATGAGAACAAGAAACCGTATCGGTGAACTCGAGACCGTGGCAGAGTTCCTGAGTCAGTCAGAATATGATAACGGATATGCAGTATTCTGGAACGCAAATGTCATCACAGAACTGACAAACGGTAAAGAAGAAATGTATGCATGGTTTGACTCGAATCCTGACGGGCAAAATTTCAAGAACACAACCAGTGTCAATGATATGTTCAGATGGCTGCAGCAAACTGAACATGTATCTGTTCCCCCTTCAGGCAAAGTGTTTACATTATACAGCAACGATGAAATAGAACACTGCAACTGGAAAAGCTATCTGAGGGATTCGGATATAATTTATCAGAATAATACATTTAAAATTTATGGATATGAAAGTTATGATTCAATGGTTAAAATTCTTCACCAGAACAATATTAAGACGTGTCAATAAAAATAAACTCTTTATTTTAAAACAATAAAAAATAAAGAGAGAGAAAAACATACAAGTATATTAACAGATAGAATTTAAAGAAAAGGAATATAAAATGGAGAAAACTCAATGAACAAAGTAAAAAAACTATTATGCTTATGCACAGCATTCTTACTTATGGCAGGAGCCACCTCATGTAACAATAAAAAGAAAAACGACGTTAAACCACAGAGTCCAGGAACATCTGCATCCTCTGATAACAAAACAGAAAATGCATCAAAAAATGCTGTTACAGAGTATTTTGATGCAACACAGCTTGACTTTGGCAATCAGATAGACATTATGTCAATGGGACTTATAGAAAGTACAAACGAAAAGATATATTTCATGGCACCACAAAGTCAAGAAGGCTGTGAATATTCACTTAAAAGCATAAATACTGATGATATGTCATCACAGGACTATCAGGCTGATTCAAAGCTGTATTCCGGACAAGCTCCGTATATATCAGGCGGCAAAATATATTCAGTAACAGACGATAGAAAAACCGGTAAAAATACAATATGCGTTGGAAATGCAGATACTGGTGCTGTTGAACATGAGGCTGAATGGGAACAGCAAAGCCGTCTTATAGGAATTCGCACCGACAAGGATGGAAATATATATGTAATGTCATGTGGATTCCTTGCAATATACAAAAAAGATCTTAAAGATCCTGAAATCATAAATCTTTTTGAGCTTACCAAAGATACTGATGTATCAAATACATATGCATATGCCTTTGAAGTTTCCCCTGACGGTGAGGTATATCTTGTGTTTCATAAAAAAGAAATGGGTGACACCCGTATATGCAAACTAAATGCCAAGCATACTATTGAGTATATAACAGATGTTTTTTCTGATATACAGGATGGTATAGAAGGATTGTATTTATCGGATAACGGAAATCTCCTTTTATGCAGCGGATATTATCCAGCATACATAAATGAAATATCTCCTGCTACAGGTGATACCGTATATAGATATGAAGTCGAAAATGCTCAGGAAATCTATGGCTTATACGGCAGAAAACTAATCTGCAGCAATGAAAATGGCATATTTTCATATAATCTTGACACTGATGAATCTGTACAGATTTCCTCTATAGATGATCCGTCAAGAGAACTTATAAATGTAATAATAGATGGAAATACTCTAAAAACTGCTTCAAAGATAAACGCTGACATGGGACAATGCCTGTACATATCAGATACTGATGGAAAAATTGAAAAAGAAATACCTATAAAGGGTACCACAAATTATGAAGCAAATGTTTTTTTTGATATCAGCAGTGACGGACAGATATATTATCTCGGTGTATCACATGGAACAGGTTCTGAAAACGGTGATTTTTATGAAACAACAGGATATGCTGTATATACAATAAATTCTGACGATCAGTGTGAGAAGCTTTTTGATATTCCTACTGCTAATTGTGATCAGCAATGCTATTCATTTTTCAGGAATCCGGCTCAGAACTTCTGCATATGCAAGCCTGATAAAAGTGGTAAATGTACTGTATGTACTGTATATACATATGATAGCTCAGGAAATCTTATATCAGCTCTACCTATAAGTGATGATAGTGGTGGATATTTACATTCAGTAGTTCCATGCGGAAACAAGATGCTGTTTTTCTATTACAATCATAATAATGATTCATGTATTGCCACGCTGAATACAGAAACCATGCAGTTTGAACCTGAAATAAAACTTGACAGGAGTATACAAATTGAAGGAAGATTAATCAAAGGAAACAATGGCTTTGATTTTTACTACAACAACGGAACATGTATGTACGGATATACACTAGCGACAAATGAGTCAAAAGAAATTATTGAATGGGTAAATACAGATTTATCTGTTCATCCTGAAAACTGCATTGTAATAGATCCGGAAACAATTATATGCAAAGGAACTGATTACTCCGGTTCTTCAAATGGAGATGAAGAATATTGCACATTTATCACATATAAATTTGACAAGGCTGATGAAGAAAGACTAAAACAGATAAACAGCAGAAAAATTATCACACTTGCCGGAACAGATATTACAAATTCACAAACAGGATATAAAATAAAGGAATTTAACAGAACAAATGAAGAATACAGAATACAGGCAAATGACTATTCAAAATATACGATATATTCGGATTCATATTTCTCAGGCAGTGAACAGCTTGATAAAGACCTTATAGCCGGTAATATTCCTGACATCATAATTCTTGATAGGTATTCCGATCCGAATCCGTATCTGGTAAAAGAAATGTTTGTGGATCTTGGAAAATTTATTGATGATGACAAAGATATAAACCGTGATGACTATCTGAGTAACATACTAGACATGTACACATATAAAAACTGTCTGTATCAGATAGTACCTGCATTTATTGATTATACTATAGTATCAAAGACTTCTCTTGCAGGTGATAAACCTGCTTGGACATATGACGAATTTTTTGATTTTATCAGTAGCAAGCCGGACACGCCGAAATTTGACGAGTTTTTTGATGGATCTTTGCATTTTGATATGCTGTTGTCAGCGTATATAAAGGAACATGTTGATCTCAAAAATAACACATGCGATTTTGATAATGAAAAATTTATAAAACTACTGGAATTCATAAATACACTTAAATCAAATGTCAATAATGAAGACCTTACGCCTAAATATTTCAGAAACAGCGATATACTTATGTCACTGAGACATTTTGATTCAGTTCAGGAATATCATGAATTTCAGGATGTTAATTCCGGTGAAAGCATTACATTCAAGGGCTTCCCTTCTGAATCCGGAATATCAAAAATCGTAACGTCTCAAATGGGATTTTCAATATCTGAGAAATCCGAAAACAAAGACGGTGCATGGCAGTTCATAAGACAATTCCTGCTTGAAGACTATCAGGATAATATAAAGAACGATAACCCGGGCTGGCCGATAAAAAAATCCTCTTTACAGAAATACATTGACAAAAAGCCATCAGATGATGATCCATATGCCCCAAGCCCAACAGTATGGGTAAATGACGAAGGAAGCCAATTACAACCGATCACAGAAGAAGCAAAACAGAAATTCATGGACTATCTGCAATCCCCTGGTGCATTATTATCTACAAACTCGAAAATAATGAAAATCATAAACGAAGAAAGTTCACTTTTCTTTAACGGTGAATCGACCTCTGCAGAAGTTGCCAAAGCAATTCAAAGCAAAGTAAAACTGTATATCTGTGAGCTTAACTAGCGTGAAGTAAAATAAATATTTTTATATTTATTAATAAATTTATCAAAACAAAACACATAACGCATACATATGCGAAGGTGCAGGGCGACCGCAAAGCCCTGCTCGACTCCGCAGAGTCGAAATCCTCTATTATTTTATCAAAACATCTTGACATTCTCCATCATACATGTTAAAATTAAATTACCTCTTTGTGAGGTATATTTTTTGTTCTGATTTTGAAATAAAAAAATATACATCTCATCTTTGGAGGGAGGCCGACAGACCGTATTATCGGTCTGTGTATCAGAAGAAGTACAAATTCATTCAGGAGGTGCCGACACGTGAGAGTTAAGGTAACATTGGCTTGTACAGAATGCAAGCAGCGTAATTACAACACAAAGAAAAATAAGAAAAACGACCCTGACAGAATTGAAATGATGAAACATTGTAAGTTCTGCAGAAAACATACTCTGCACAGGGAAACAAAGTAAACCGGAGGTCAATCTTATGCCAAAAGACGAATTAAAAACAGAGAAGGCTTCAAAGAAGGAAGCTTCTGACAAGTCTGATAAGAAAAAAGCAAAGACCCCGGCGAAATCATCTGGTAAGTCCAAAGACCAGAAAAAGCAGCCTAACAAGGTTGTAAAATACTTTAAGGATCTAAAAAGCGAATTCAAAAAAGTCGTATGGCCTACTAAGCAGCAGGTTATAAACAACACATCTGTAGTACTTGTTACTATTCTTATTATAGGTGTTTTTGTAGGCGGATTTGATACACTTCTTGGTTATCTCTTAAAGCTTGTTCTTAACAAATAGCAGTAACATACTTGAACAGGGAGGAACCATAATGTCAGAAGCAGCAAAATGGTATGTAATTCACACTTATTCAGGCTATGAGAATAAGGTAGCACAAAATATTGAAAAAGTTGTGGAAAACAGAAAGCTTCACGACTTAATCCTTGAAGTAAGGGTACCTACTGAAAAGGTAACCGAAATTACTGACGGCAAAACAAAAGAAGTGGAAAGAAAAACATTTCCGGGTTATGTTCTGCTGAAAATGGTTTATACTGACGATTCATGGTATGTAGTTAAAAACACCAGAGGCGTTACAGGATTTGTCGGTCCTGCTTCAGAACCTACTCCGTTATCGGAAGAGGAAGTAGAAGCACTTGGCGTAAATCTTAACTTAAAATCAGTTGAAGTTAATATAAGTGCGGGCGACAGTGTTCGTGTTTCCGGTACTGCAATGGATGGTTTTGTCGGGGTAGTACAAAAGGTCGATGTAGAAAACAGTACTGTTGATTTACTCGTTTCAATGTTCGGCCGTGAAACTCCGGCTACTCTGAGTCTTACTCAGGTTATAAAGCTGGACGGCATGTAAAAATTATTAAACGTATTTTTTTATGACTGTATACTCAGTCAAAGTGGGAGAGATAAAATTTCTGATCTATTATCTCGTCGTTACCACATTATGGAGGTGCAAAAAGCATGGCACAGAAAGTTGTTGGCTATATAAAATTACAGATCGCTGCAGGTAAAGCAACACCTGCACCACCAGTTGGTCCTGCTTTAGGACAGCATGGCGTTAACATAATGTCCTTTACTAAGGAATTTAACGAAAGAACAAAGAATGATATCGGTCTTATTATCCCTGTTGTTATAACAGTTTTTGCTGACCGTACATTTACATTTATTACAAAGACTCCGCCGGCTGCAGTTCTCATCAAAAAGGCATGCGGAATTGAAAGCGGTTCAAAGGTCCCTAACAAGACAAAAGTAGCAAGCCTTACAAAGGAACAGCTCCAGAAGATTGCTGAACAGAAAATGCCTGATCTCAATGCAGGAAGCCTCGAAGCAGCTATGAGCATGGTTGCCGGTACAGCTCGTTCAATGGGTGTTACAATAGTTGACTAATAAATTTATTATACAGTCAAAATTTTATTGACTGTATGTTATCTAATGGTGGGAGGAAACTTTCCGCTAACTGAAGTTGCGTTTAGCGTTTCAGTATTACCACTTTATAGGAGGATAAATATGAAACATGGCAAGAAATATGTAGACAGTAAGAAAACTGTTGAAATTGATAAATTTTATGATTCTGTAGAAGCCCTTGATTTAGTTTGCAAAAATGCAAAAGCTAAATTTGATGAAACGATTGAGGTTCACGTACGTCTTGGTGTTGACTCAAGACATGCTGACCAACAGGTTCGTGGCGCAGTTGTATTACCTAATGGAACAGGTAAAAAGGTTCGTGTATGTGTTTTCTGCAAAGAGGACAAGTATGAAGCTGCTAAAGCCGTAGGTGCTGAATTCGTAGGCGGACAGGATCTTGTTGACAAAATCGTAAAAGAAAACTGGATGGATTTTGATGTTGTAATTGCTTCACCTGATATGATGGGTCTTGTAGGACGTCTTGGCAAGGTACTCGGACCTAGAGGTCTTATGCCTAACCCGAAGGCAGGTACAGTTACTCCTGACGTAGCTAAGGCTGTCACAGAAGCTAAAGCAGGTAAAATTGAATACCGTCTTGATAAAACAAATATTATTCACTGCCCTATCGGAAAAGCATCATTCGGTGCTCAGAAGCTTGATGAAAACTTCTCAACATTGATAGAAGCTATCGTTAAGGCTAAGCCAGCAGCTGCTAAGGGTACTTTCCTTAAGTCATGTGTAGTAACATCTACAATGGGAATTGGTATCCCTGTTTCAACTGCTAAATACGGTGCTTAATATTTATAGATAAATACAAACGCTGAATGTTTTTAGACATTCAGCGTTTTTTATTTTTGTAGCATTTAGTAAGAGACAATCTCATGCATGAATGCAAATGTGTATTTATATTGTATCCGGTCAATAATGTACATATCCACATTATAAATTTATTGATTCAGATAAGATTTTCTCTCAGTTATATTATTCATGGAAGAAGTATGGAAGTGCATCATAAATATAATGAACAACATTTCCCCACCAATGAGTTGCATCAGGACATGTTAAGAAATAGAAATTCCCTTTTGAGAAATCTGAGGTATAGTCAAACTGGTCAGGTAATTTTTTCATTTCATCTACCTGAGCTGAAAGTGCGTCATATGCAATATCCTTCGTTCCTGTTGCACACATAACAAAGAAATCTCTTGTAGTATATCCCGATTTCTTAACTACATCAGCAACAACTTTTGCCTTATCAGCAGGTGTATTGCCTGCCCAGCAGTCGCCGCTCAGAGGCATATAGTATGCAACATAATCAAGAGTATTGAGGAAACAGTACCATGTTGTAAGACCACCCATAGAGAAACCGCCGAATGCCCTGTGCTTTCTTGAAGCTTTTATTGCATCTGCTGACGTAGACTCTGCATATGTACTGTATTTACCTTCTACAGCCGGAATAAGATCACTTACAAGCTCCTTGTAGAATGTCTGTGCATTCTGTGTCATATCAGAACCGGCACCGTTATTGAATGTAGGAGTTACAACTATCATAGGCTCAATATCACCATTCATGATCATATTGTCAAGAATCCTCTTGAAATTTACATCATCACTGAATATTGTATCCTGGTTCTCCCCGCCTCCGTGCATAAGATAGAATACATTATATTTTTTGTTTTCATCATATCCGTATGGCAGATATACGTTTGCATATTTGCTTACCTGTGAATAGTTTTTGTAATCAAGTTTTACTACCTTACCTGCCTGCGAACAATCTGATTTGTATGAACCCGGCATTGCCTTATACTGAAGATTTGCATTATAGTTAAACGCAGGTTTTTCCGGTTCTTGAGGTTTAGGTGGTGTCTGTTTTTCAGGGAATTCATTTACTGTTCCAAACATATATTTATTCAGAAGAATACAATCTTCAATATTAAATTTCAGATTTCCATCAACATCAGCTCCCTCAGGTGCTGAGAGTTTTGTATCAAGAAGATAATATTTTATCAGTACAAAATCTGCAATATTTATCTTTCCGTCTCCGTTAAGGTCTCCCTGTTCTTTGCCGGAACCAAGTGAAGGCGTAACAGAACCCGACTTGCCTATTATTATTTCATCAACATAAAAATCATCTGTTCCCTTTTCAGTTTCAACATACAGTATCGGATCAACTGCATCTTCCGGAATTGTATATCCAGGATTTGAGATTACTGACCACTTTCCTCCGGCAACAATACCAGAAGCAATATGATCATATACAGCTTCATCACCAACACTGTACTGAAGTGACAGCATTATCTCGGCTGATGAACTTCCGGCTGGTGAAACCGCTGCACTGAACGCAAACAGCTGACCTGACTTAAGAACTGATGAATCAAGAGTTATCTGACATCCGTTCCATGAGTCAGTACGACCACTTACTGAAAGTGATTTTGTTCCATCAAATGAAGATGTTCCACTCTGTGCTGCTTCTGCACCTCCTCTTCCTTCCCATCCGTCCTCGCCGCTTTCAAACGTAAAATGATGATAATACTCATCATCTGCTGCAGATACACCAGAAACGGATCTGTTGATTATACCTGCTGTTGCAGACTCTGTACACAATGTCAGAGCTGCAATAAATCCAATTATTTTTTTAAACTTCATATCACACATTTTCCTCCTATTTTACCAACATAAATAAAACACAATTAGATATTTTTATTATACAATACAGTAATTGTATTGTCAATTAACTTTTATGCTGATTTTATCTATAAAAAATCATATATTGTTACCATTTAGTCTCAGAAACTATATCTTTGAGAACCTTTTCACAACAGGTGACGATAAATAATATTATTTTTTAAGAGCAGTTTAATTTTTTTCAGTTGCTCTTAATATTTTGTAGCTTTTGTAGGAATTGTATGGTATAATATTAACAGCGTTAGACAGAGGTATTATATGAATATATTACACATGAAATACGTTATAGAAATTGCAAAAACAAATTCGTTGAATAAAGCAGCACAAATTTTATATGTGGGACAGCACCCATATGAAAAAAGGCAATTCCCAATACCAATGTGATTTGTTATAATAATATCACTTAATAAGTAACACAATTTATTAAAAATTATTTTTTGGAGGATTTTGTATATGGCACGTTTTACATTACCAAGAGATCTCTATCACGGAACAGGTTCTCTCGAAGCACTTAAAACATTTGAGGGAAAAAGAGCTATAATCTGTTTAGGCGGCAGCTCAATGAAGAAGTTCGGTTTCCTTGACAAGGCTGTTTCATACCTTAAAGAAGCAGGCATGGAAGTAGAATTATTTGAGGGTATTGAACCAGATCCTTCAGTTGAAACTGTTATGCGTGGTGCAGAAGTCATGTTAAAATTCCAGCCTGACTGGATTATTGCAATGGGCGGCGGTTCACCGATCGATGCAGCAAAGGCTATGTGGATAAAATACGAATATCCTGAGACAACATTTGAAGACATGTGCAAAGTATTCGGACTTCCTAAGCTTCGTAAAAAAGCTCATTTCTGTGCTATCCCATCTACATCAGGTACAGCAACAGAAGTAACAGCTTTCTCAATTATCACCGATTACTCAAAGGGAATTAAATACCCTATTGCTGACTTTGAAATTACTCCTGACGTAGCAATCGTTGATCCTGATCTGGCTAAAACAATGCCAGAGAAGCTTGTTGCTCATACAGGTATGGATGCTATGGCACATTCTATTGAAGCTTATGTTTCAACAGCTAATTCAGATTTCAGTGACTCTGTAGCAATTTATTCTATCTGTATGATCCAGAACGATCTTATTGATTCATATAACGGAGACATGAATAAACGTGAAAGCATGCATAATGCTCAGTGCCTCGCAGGTATGGCATTTTCAAATGCATTGCTCGGCATCGTTCATTCAATGGCTCATAAGACCGGAGCTGCATTTGCAGACTTTGGTGCACATATTATTCATGGTGCAGCAAATGCCATGTATCTTCCAAAGGTAATTGCATTCAATGCCAAGGATGAAACAGCTGCAAAGCGTTATGCGGCTATTGCAGACTATATGAAGCTCGGTGGAAATACTGTTTCAGAAAAAATTGACCTTCTTATAAAGGCTCTCCGCAAAATGAACGATGAGCTGAACATTCCTCACTGCATAAAGAACTATGGTGCAGACAGCTTCCCTGTTGAAAACGGTTTTTTACCTGAAAATGTATTTCTTGAAAGACTTCATGACATTGCAGTAAATGCTATAGCTGATGCATGTACAGGCTCTAACCCGCGCCAGCCAAGCGTAGAAGAAATGGAAAAACTGCTCAAGTGCTGCTACTATGACACTGAAGTAGATTTCTGATTTAATTAATAGTTTAAAGGCAGTGATAAAAATATTCCGGTGCTTTGTCACTGCCTTTTTTATTTTATTAAATTGTCTGAAAATAGCATATAAATTGTGAGATTATAGAAAATCATAGGATGCGTTATAAGATGCATTCTATGCTCATGCAAAAACCGTCTCAACTGTAAAAGCTGAGACGGTTTTATTTTATTATATTTTCGGTCTTCACCAGAAAATTAATTTAATCTATGATTTGCGTTTATGGTGAATCAATTACTGCATTTTATATGAGTCAATCATTTTCTTTACCATCTGTCCGCCTACAGAGCCTGCTTCTCTTGCTGTAAGATCGCCGTTATATCCCTGCTTAAGGTTTACGCCTACTTCACTAGCTGACTCCATCTTAAAACGTTCCATTGCATCTTTTCCCTTTTGAGTAAATTCGCCCTTCATAATCAAGACTCCTTTAAAATAATTTTTTTAATATTCTATTATTAAATTTTATTGTTGATTGGTGCCGTGATATTA
>CALMUA010000123.1 GCA_937872775.1 uncultured Ruminococcus sp. | reverse complement strand
CCAGCTCTAATTTTATAACTTATATTCCACAAAAAAATTTAAAAATTACTGACAACTACCTTGACAATCAGCGATATCATGCATTATGGTCAAATGAGTGTATCGAATACTGGTTTCTTCTTCATTTCAACTTGCTGGAATCCGCTGTTTCAAGAACAGAATATTATCCAAAACTTTCGGAATGCATAGGTTCAAAATATAAGAAAAACCGTGATGATATATATTATCTGCTGAAGCCTCATCTGAACACAGCAATCGCTAACGCAAAACAAGTCATGAATAGTCGTTTCAATTTACCACCTTCACAACGTACACCTGGTACAGCAGTTTATGAAATCTTTGAGAAACTCAGAAATTACCTGGAATAATAGCCATGAACCTCACAGCTTCTTCAGACTGTAATTTTTTAATTTCGGCAGTTTTTGAAATCTGCCGAAATTATTTTAAATATCATACCCGAAATCACGTTTTACCGCATTAGCTGCCCAGTGAGACTCATGATTATCCTTGGCGCGGTATGTATTGACTTCGTTGAAAAGCGTACTGATGAAATAGCTTTCAAATCGCTGAACATCGTCAATCTCGTCTATCTGCATAAGAGTATTTTGGATATGGATAATATTGGCTTTGAGAAGCGTTGACTTGATGACTTCTCTCGGATATTCCTCTCCGCAGATTCTGCCGTATTTTTTTCTTGAGCATATAGCTCTGACCATCATGTTTACGAGATTATCAGCTTCTTCATAACCGTCATCAGGATCATAGCCGGTTTCATTTGATCTACCCAGCCATTCAGCAAGAGCAGGATAACTTACCTGATCCATGATGATATTTTTATAAGCTTCTTGTTCTTGTAAATATTCATCTATCGATCTATCTTCATCAGACTGACTTTCAACAAAAGACTTTGATTTTTTGCTCAAGGGCGCAGATAGATTGATTGATGATTTTTCAAATAATACTTCTTTCTTTGATAGTTCTTTATTTGTTATTTTATTATTGTGTGGCTTTTCAAGATGTTGATTACCTTGATTTAGATTTTCAGTATCAAGGTTTTCCGTACCTTGAATATCCATATCTTGAGAGGGCAAAAAAATAGGTTTATCAACACTTTCAACTGTGTCAGTGCTACGTTCATTTTCTTCAGACTCTGTATCATCATCTTCATTATATACTCAGGAAACACCAGAATTAAATAAAAAGACATGGAAAACAGATATAAATGGAAATGTAATTGAAGAAACCACCGGAAAAAGAACTGTAAAAAAACAATACAACAGCCTGGGCCTGGAAAGTAAGGTTGAAAAGGAAGTTGACAGATACATTGAAAATGGTGAGGAAAAGGTAGTAAATAGCGAAGTAAAAACCATTTATGATGAAGAAGGAAACCCAAAAATAATTATCAAAAATTCAGGAATAGTTGAAATAAATGAATATGATAATTTAGGCAGACTTATAACCAGGACAATAGGTAAAAGATCTGCGGATATTGCGGATAATAAGTTAAAATCCGAAAATCTCACAGAAAGTGTAACTGAAAAGTGGGTTTATGATGTACAGGGAAATGTAAGATTTGAATATGACGGAAAAGGATTTAAAACTGAAAACCAATATGATGAGTTGAATAGATTAGTAAATACTATAAAAAGATATGGTTCAGATAAGGTTTTAGAAAATAAAAAGTCATATGATCTGGATGGAAAATTAATAGAAGAAGTAACTGTACTTGATGGAAATCAAACAAAAAAAGAAACATTTTTATATGATGGATTAGGAAGAGTAGTACAAAAATCCAATGCAGATGTACCTTATGAGAGCATAGAATATAATAAAAGCAGCGATCAGGAATTCTCATATGATGCACAAAATGTAAAGAAACAATTTGTATATAACGCAAACCGACAACATATAAAAACAATATTGTCAGGAGTATGCATAGAAAAACAAGGTTACGATTATGCAGGAAATGTATTTAAAAAGATTGATGGAGAAGGAAATACAACCCTGTATTATTATGATTTGTTGGATAGATTAGTAAAAGTTTCAGTATTAAAAGATAAAAAAGAAACAGAAATATCCTCCTATACATATAACACAGAAGGTAATATAGCTACAGAAACAAATGGCAGCAAAAACACAGTAACTTTTGAATATACAGCATCTGACAGTATAAAAGAAAGAAATACAGGAGGTAAAATAGAAAAGTTCTTTTATAATACCGATGGAAATTTGGAGAAAACCATTGATCCAAGTGGAAATGAAAAAACATATACTTACACCGCGCAAGGATTAGTTTCAAAAGAAGAAATAAAAAAAGCTGATAAAGTTGCTATTACCAAAAGTTACACTTATGATAAAAATGGAAATGTAGAGAAATCAATAGTAAATGAAAATGGTAAAGAAAACGTAATTTCCAGAGAATATGATGAGTTGGGAAGAGTAACTAAAAAGGAAGCAACAAATAGTATAACAAGTACATTTAAATATGATGTCTTTACAGAAGATAACTTATTGTGTGAAATTGTAAATTATGAAAATGGAAAAAGCTCATCAAAGGTTTATGACAAATTCGGAAGATTAAAATATGTGTATTCAATGGATATATCCACTGGAACAGATAATAAAAAGCGCACAGAATACAACTATGATATAAAAGGCAGAAGAGAAAGAACTATTTATCCAAATGGCGCTAAATCAATATATGAATATTTTGGCAACAACAATCTGAAAACCCTGACAAATTATGTGAATGAACAGGAAATAGAAAAATACAAATATGATTATTATAAAAATAATGCAATGTCAAAAAAAATAGAAACATATGATGGAGAATTACAAGGAATAACAACATATGAATACGATGAACTATTAAGATTAAACTCAATAGAAGAAAAAAGAAACAAACAAGTTTATAGAAAAGTGACATATAGTTTTGATGATTCTGGAAACAGGAGTCAGGAAGTAACGACTTTACAAGG
>CALMUA010000122.1 GCA_937872775.1 uncultured Ruminococcus sp. | reverse complement strand
TTTATGAATATTTTTCGCAAATAATATAGAGGTATAGTTTTAATAAAAACCTATCTATAATTATGTATAAAATGTTATATAAAAAATATGTGAATAATAAAAACATATAATAAAAAGAAAAAAATAAAACAAATAGGTATTATGTATTGACAAATCAGCTATATTGAGTATAATGGAGTTATACAAATCATACTTTTTCTACTTGTTATACAGGAGGTGCTTAATATGATGAAAAAAGAAAAACACGGGAAATTTGCTTGCAGTGTAAAGGTAGGAGAAAAAGGACAGATAGTTATTCCGAAGGAAATACGTGATGAATTTGGAATAGTTCCCGGTGATATATTGCTGGTGCTTGCAGATAAAAAAAGAGGCATAGCTATTCCGCCTAAAGCAGTATTTTCTGAACTTGTAAAAAATATTTTCAGACCAGAGGAGGATGAAGAAAATGAATAATATTCTTACTGTAAAAAATCTTTGTAAAAAATACGAAAAATTCAGTCTTGATAATGTCTCATTTTCACTTGAAAAGGGAAAAATAACAGGATTTATAGGAAGAAATGGTGCAGGAAAAACTACAACTCTAAAATCACTTCTTAATTTTGTACATCCTGACAGTGCAGATATTGAATTTTTCGGAAAGACATTTGAGGAAGCAGAAAATGAAATCAAGCAGAAAATAGGTTTTGTTTCAGGCGGTGTAAATTATTATGCGAAAAGTAAAATCAAGTCTATAACAAATACAACAAAACGTTTTTATAATAACTGGGATGACAAGGCGTATTTGAAATATCTTGAATTATTTAAGGTTGACGAAAACAAAACACCGTCAATGCTTTCAGATGGAATGAAAGTCAAATATTCGCTTGCACTTGCACTTTCACATAATGCTGAGCTTCTGATACTTGATGAACCCACAAGCGGACTTGATCCTGTTTCAAGAGATGAGCTTCTTGATATATTTCTGAAACTGAGTGAGGATGGAATTACAATTTTATTTTCAACACATATAACTTCAGATCTTGACAAATGTGCTGACAATATAATTTATATAAAAAATGGACAAATTCTTGCAGAAAGTAATATAGACAAATATGTACAAAGCTATCGTGTACTTGAACTAAATGATGACAAGGCACAGGAGCTTAAGGATAAACTGATAGGGTGCAAAAAGAGCAAGCACGGCTACAGTGCACTTATAAAGGCTGATGATTGTCAGGGTATAGAAGGAGCTCAGCCTGCTGACCTTGAAGCTATTATGATACATATTGAAAAGGAGTGATTATAATGAAAAATATGCTTTATAAAGAATTTAAACTTGCACTTCATCCGACATCCATCATTTTTCTTTCATTATCTGCAATGGTGCTTATACCTAACTATCCGTATTATGTAACATTCTTTTATGTTATGCTTGGTGTTTATTTTATGTGTCTTAAAGGACGAGAAAATAATGATATTACATATACAATGATGCTTCCGGTTAAAAAAAGCAGCGTTGTGGGTGCAAGATTTATTATTGTGGTCATATTACAGGCAACACAGGTAATTCTTGCTGTTCCTCTTTCATTCCTCAGAAACAGCTTTAAATCAATTCCGGCAAATCAGGCAGGAATGGATGCAAATGCAGCAATGTTTGGAATAGCTTTTATAATGATGGGTGTTTACAATATGCTGTTCTTTACAAAGTATTATAAAAATACTGATAAAATAGGAAAGCCGTTTATAGTAGCAAGCATTACATTTTTTCTGATAATGATCATTGCCGAGGCCTGTACATTTGCTATACCGTTTGTACATAACCATATTGATAATACAAATTCCGAGGATATTCCGTACAGAATGTTTATTCTTGCTGCGGGTCTTATTATTTATGCTGTACTTACATTTTGTGCATATAAAAAATCTGTCAGAACTTTTTGTGCTGTAGATTTATAGTCCTACCATTTATAAATACGTAAAGGCGGCTGTTGTCTTCAAGACAACAGCCGCAATTATATATATACTGAATTAATGATGCATATTTCTTGATTTTATCTGTTAAAAACATATATGACTTAATGGCAATTGATACTATCAGACCAAATAATGGTTCTAAATGCCAATAATGACAAAAAAACAGAATAAAAAATTTGAATTTAGGATTGAAAAAAATAAATCTATGTGTTAAACTATTAAAGTATGATTAGCATGAATGTATTTTTTCACTGCTATGGGATGGTGTTTACATAAAAATAAAAGATAGAGGTGAATGTTTTGGCGATATTACGTAAAAACTCCGGATATAGTCCGGGAAAAAAGAAAAAGTCAAATAAAGATCCTATGCTTATTACACTGTGCGTGTTGGGTATAGGTGTATTGATAGCACTTCCTTCGGTTAATAAAGCTTTTAACAAACAAATCGGAGAAACACCTGGATGGCATGTAGATGATGGTAAAGCGTATTATATTAATTCTAAGACAAAGGAACGTGTAACGGGTCTCTATATTATCGGCTCTGATGAATACTTATTTAATGATAAAGGCGAAATTACTTCTGGGTGGACAAGCTATAAGGGAAGAACAATGTATGTTACAAAAAACGGAATGATTTCAAAGGGCGTTCGTGAGATAGATGATGATGTATACTGTTTTTCATCAGATACATTTGAAATGCTCAAGGGATTCTGTGAATTTGGTGATTCTACATATTATTGTGATGACGGCGGTAAAGCATACAAGGGATTTCACGCAATAGAAGGTAACGATTATTAT
Organism: uncultured Ruminococcus sp.; assembly: GCA_937872775.1. GTDB lineage: Bacteria > Bacillota > Clostridia > Oscillospirales > Ruminococcaceae > HUN007. The sequence goes on along the minus strand of CALMUA010000122.1, from coordinate 1,051 downwards.
TTTGATAAAAACGGTGTAATGAAAACCGGCTGGTTCAATGCAGATGAAGATAATAATAAACTCAATTATTATGCAGACAAAAACGGTCATCTTGCAAGTGGCTGGATCACACTCGATGACGGAGACCATTACATTAATGAAGATCACAGTGCAGCGTCTGGCAAAGTAATGATAAACGGAAAAGAGTATAACTTTGATCAGTACGGTATGGTTATAAAAAATTCTGAAACTGTACCTGTAACCGAAGTAACGACAGCTTCTCCTCCTGAAACTACGCCGCAGACACAACAGATTCAGGCAGGCTGGAAAGATGCAAACGGTAAAAAACAGTATATAAACCCTGATGGAACAGCAACTGTAGGTATTTCTCAAATTGATGGCGTAAAATATGCTTTTGATCAGGAAGGATATATGATTTCCGGATTTTGTACTATTGACAATGAAACATATTTTGCAAAATCTGAAGGAGGATTTTTAACCGGCCTAAACAAAATTGACGATCATGATTATCTGTTTGATTCAGACGGTCATATGCTCAGTGGAATGCAGACATTTGACTCAAAAACGTGCTATTTCAATAAAAATGGAACTATGGCACACGGATTTAAGGTTATTGACGGGTATACATACTTTTTCAGCTGGGATAACGGAAATATGCAGAAGGGCTATATTTCAGTCAAGGGTTCACGCTATTACTTTAACGCACAGGGTATTATGCAGCAGGGCTGGATTGATATAAGCGGAAGCAAATATTACTTTGGCAAGGATGGAGTAGGTGTAAGTGGATATCAGAATATTGACGGAAACAGATTTTATTTTGATTCTAACGGTGTTCTTCAGACAGGATTTGTTGAGATCAACGGCTCTGTATATTATTTTGGTGATGGATCAATACATGAAGGAAATTATGTATATAATGGCGTTGAACATCATTTTGATGCAAACGGTCGTATGACTGACTGACAATAACAAACAAGACAGATTTCAGATGTAATATTCTTATATATTTAAAAAGCACCATTGATTTATACATTTTGTATAAATCAATGGT
>CALMUA010000121.1 GCA_937872775.1 uncultured Ruminococcus sp. | reverse complement strand
TCAATAAACTATGAACCATATTTTTAAACCAAATTATGAGTTTTATATAATAATTTTAATAACGGGCTTGCGCATTTTTAACGTGACAATGTCCGGCAAAGCTACACATTGCCATTGAAATAGGAAATTGTACTTCAATGCAAATATAAAATTCTATGCCTTAAAGGTGGGAAACATATTGCTTAAGTTATATTATAAATATTAACGGACTTGCATATTTATTACACAAGCCCGTCAATATTATATTAAATTAGAAAAAATAGAAATCATTATTCAGACGGACCGAGTTTAACATTGTCCTTCATTATATACTGTTTCAGAGTTGCAAGTTCTGTGAGATTGATTTACCGTCACAATTGAAATCTCTTCTCTATTTTTCATTAGGATTTCTGATTATTCCTGAAATAATAGCCACGCCGTTATTATCTGAAACATAATAATAAAATGGTCTGTCAAGATTAAATTCTATTATTTTATTTTCCTTTTTCGGCGGAATACATGAAGGTTCCATAGTAATCATTGTGTAAGCTGCTGCTTCACACCCTTCTTCATCAATTGATATAGTTGCTTCATGTACTATAGCATCAATATAAGAATTCTTGATCATTTTACTGAAATCTGCTTTTCCCTTGTCAAAAGCGTCATTGATCCCAAGCATTTTCCCTGTTTCTATCAAGTCAAACTTAGACGCAACATCAAATTCCGGTACTGAAAAATGAATCTCTTTTTGCTGATAATCAAGATCATCATTTATAATTTTATTCATTGTATCCGGGTCAGAAACTATATCATCGACAGAAACACCTTCATCCGAAAGAATGAAATTCATTTTATAGTTATTTTTCATCGGCAAAGAATACTTCATGTAATTTTCACCAAATCCTACCTTATCATCATCCTCTGTTTTCTTCAGAAAATCACATTTAATCTTATCTCCGCTTACTGTATAAAATGTATCCTCTACTGAATTATCAAACGGTTCAATCCACTGATTTTTAAAATTAACTGTATTTACTATTTTTAATATCTGGCCTTCATTACACTCAATTATTGGATTAAACTTTCCTCCGGTATTTTTGGATATCCAGGCTGATATTTTTCCTCCGGTTGCTGTATCAGAAAAATCTTCAAGGTACGAAGCCGTATAATAATTTTTTGCCAATATATCAAGCGTATCTTTATTTACATTGAAATTCTTATTTATCCATATTGAGTTTGACATCTTAAAAAATGAACTCCAGTTATCAAAATACAGGGTATTAAAAAGAACTTTATTTGATGTTCTGAGTGAATCTATGTCCTCAGCATTGAGTGCTGCAAGCATTTCTTTAAGTGTATTTCCATCTGCTCCTTCAGATGCCTGTGACAACGCCATATATACGCTTATCGGAGAATACACCGGATTTATTGAACCTTGTTCATTCTCTGTTTTAAGGAGAACATAATTAGCTGATTGTGCTACAAATTCATTGTAGCCTTTATCTTCCGGATCTGTATACTTTCTTGTTAAATTTCTGAAATCAGGAGACGCTACTGCAGATTTATTTACACCTACTGCACTTACTTTACCTTCAAGAATATTATTTTTAAGAAGAATATAATCGACTATATCAATTTTTGAATCAAGGTTTATATCTGCTGTATCCTCAGTATTACTTTTATCATCAATGTTATGCATATATTTCTGCATACACATCATATCAGATGCACTGAACTTTCCGTCCATGTTTATGTCACCGATTACTTCAAATGTATACCCTTTTTTATCTGCATAATCCTCAGCACAAGAACCTATATAGCCTTTAATTACTGTATCCGCATTTAAATTAAGATAACCTATTCTCATAACTTTTTCAGGTATTGTAATTGATTTAAGTTCCTCAGTATTTATTAATGCATTATCATCTATGTACCTAAGTTTTGAAGGCAATATAAGAGAATTTAAATTTGAGCAATCACATGATTCACTTTTGAGTTTATTAATAATTATATCATTTATAATTGAAGGAATTGTAAGATTTACAATTTTGTTTTCCTCAATATCAGGTCTAAACATATCTAAGCTTTTTATTACGTCTGTTTCTCCTGTTTCCGGATCACAAAACACTTCCATATCATAGGATGCAGAAGCTTTAAAATCTCCTGTAAAATTTTCAATTTTTAAATTATCTGAATTTTCATTATTAATCTCTGTGATTTCTTTCTTATCAGAATCAGTAATATCAGCATTTGTATTTAATACATTCCATGAACTGCATGCCATTATTGAGAAAGCTGATATAGAGGCAATTATTTTCTTTACATTCATAGCTTTTTCTCCTTATAATCATGTATTTTTTATTTAATTTCATATGTGGCTTTAAATCTTATTAATAAAAATCTCCGTTTCAAACAAATCCTGAACTGCAAAACAGTATTGATAATACTGTTTCAAACACTGCTATTGTTTTATATTCATGCTATTTCCCTCCTATATATTTTAATAAAAAATAGTGTTTATAATAATACAACTGACGTTGCTATAAAGCTACACTATTTAAAAAAATTGTTCAAACTGCACACAACACAATAGATTTTTATCACCTTATTGTTGACATATTTAAATATAAATGTTATAATGGAGTAACATTTTAGAAAGCGAGGTCAAAATACAATGAAATATGAGATTATGGGAAGTCCATTCCCTGTTGTAACATGTAATTTATCAGCTGGTGAATCAGTTGTATGCCAGAAAGGTGCAATGACATGGATGACTGATAACATGACAATGGAAACAGGAACAGGTGGCGGACTAGGAAAAATATTCAGCAAAGCCCTGTCAGGAGAATCCATTTTTCAGAATACATATACTGCTTTAGGTACACCAGGAACTATAGCCATTTGGTACAAACCTTCCAGGCTCTATATTATCATTTCAGATTTCCGGAGGAAGAAGTATTATTGCTCAGAAATCAGCATTTCTTGCATCAGAACCTTCAGTAAATTTTGAAATATTCTTTCAGAAAAAATTTGCATCAGGTTTTTTCGGGGGTGAGGGATTTATTATGCAGCGTTTTACCGGAGATGGAATACTTTTTGTTGAAATTGACGGAAGCGTAATAGAAAAGGATCTCGCTCCGGGAGAAACATTATTGATTGATACAGGATATCTTGCCGCTATGGAAACCACTGTTTCAATTAATATTGAATCCGTAAAAGGCATAGGAAATGCTCTTTTCGGAGGTGAAGGTCTGTTTAATACAAAGGTAATGGGACCTGGACGCATCTGGCTGCAGACAATGCCTATTTCTCATTTTGCCGGTTCACTTTCACACTATATTCCAAGTGCCAAAAGATAAAACATATTAAACTATTTTTACTTATTCATAAAAAAGGGCTGTATAAAAATTCATCTAAAATTTTTATACAGCCCTTTTTTAATTTAAAATAATATCGCATCACCTTTTGACGCGGCAATATGTAACCTGTTCCCCTAAAGGCGTGAAAAAACTGCATGGGTTATATTATTATTAAGTATGCCGAATTTACTATCAATTCACTTATTAATACCTTAATCACGTTTTCTTCTGTTAGGTTTCTTTTTCTTTTCACGATACATCTTCTGATCTGCTTTCATAATAAGCGAATTAAATTTGGTTTCGTCATCAGGAACTTCTATATGCCAGCCAATGCTGACTTCCAACTGATATGGTTTCCCGGAAATCTTATTATACTTATACAAGTTATGGTTTATTGCTTCAAACATTCTGATTGCCTTTTCCTCAGAATAGTCTACTCCGAAAATAATAAATTCATCTCCACCGAATCTTGCACATATTTCATTTTCTGTACATGATTCACTTACAGCCTGTGCCATAATTTTTATAGCATAGTCACCTTCCTTATGGCCAAAGTTATCATTTATATATTTCATTCCATCCATATCTGCGAACATAAGCATTACAGGCAATTTTTCATTAATACATCTGTTAAACTCATATTCTGTATTTTCATGAAATCCATTTCGGTTGTATATCTGTGAAAGAGGATCTATTACATATAAACTTTCTACTTTTTTAAGAACTCTCTCTATACAAATAAGCTTCCTGACATTTTCAATTGAATTGCTTATATTCATTATCCACGTGTGGAACAATGGACTTTTTAAAGGAAATTCACTATTGCATATTATTGCATATCCAAGACATCTGTCATTAAAATGTAATGGTGAAAAATAGTACAGCTTACTGTCTTCAGCGTATGAGTATAAGTCCGGAAGCATCATATGAGAAAAAAATCCGCTAAGGCTCCCGAATTGCTGATCACAGTATACAAGAGGTACCTGCATCATCTCTGTATACCCATAAACTGTATATTTATCCATTTCACAATTACTGTCATACTTACAATCCCAGTTGTCACAAAGACACAGAAAGAATTTTTCACATTTTATCATTTCAATATACTGCTTAAGATTCTCTATACTCTTTTCAAGGGTAGCACTCTCAGTTAAATTACATGACATCTGATTTATCATAGGAACATCATGGTGATATCTTTCCATTACCTGATAAGTTTCTCTTTTAAATTTAATTATATCATCACACTCAGACTTATTACATCCACAGCTATTGCCGACAACCAGATTTGTATCAAGAATAATGCTTCTTTCCTGACTCATACCGATGACTGCATTATACACCTGTGAACACGCTATATATCCTGATTCTCTCAGGGGTCTTCCTACTGATGTAATCTGAGGACAATAATTTTGCGCATTGTATATATTGTCAAATCCTGTTACAAGTACATCTTCAGGTACTCTTAATCCCTTTTCCATAAGAGTAGACACTGCACCTATAGCCATAGCATCATTTGCACAGATTATTGCTTTCTGAAGTTTGCCATCAGCAATAAATTTTTCAACAGCATTTCTTCCGTCACGTTCCCGGAATAAACCATGATAAACTTTGGTTTCATCGTATTTTATTCCATTTTTGGAAATAACTGTTTTAAATGCATTTAATCTTAATATACTTTCAGGATTTGTAGCGGGTCCTGAGATATAGTTTACATCTCTGATACCGTGAAATTCTATTACATGACTTACTACTTCACGCATGGCATGTTCGTTATCAATTCCTACATGAAACAAGCCATCAATATCGTAATCAATACTCGATGCTGGCACATCTGCTTTTTTTAAATTATCTATTATTATTTGTGTATTTTCGGGAGATGATATAGTATTGGTAAGCAGAATAGCACCATCAATCTGATCATAGTTAATCAGATTATATATATTAAACTCCCCTATATCATTTACTTTATTCCCCAGAACCCCGCCAAAGGCAACAAAATGAGCAACATTTATATTATGCTCATCCGCAAATTTATGTATCCCACTTAAAATTGTACCTTGGTATTCTTGATCTATGCCGGATATTATTACTGCTATATTCATTACTCCCATTAAATGCACCGTCCTATACTGTTACATTTTATAATGTTAAAAAAATACCCAATAAAAAAGTGCTTTTTTATTGTATTTTACTTATTGTTGTGATATTATAATAATATCACAATTCCTGAAAGGAGAAATACTGCCTTGGATAATATAAGCTATAAAGTGGCTCTTGGTGGAATAATATCATCTCTATGCCTCTTATGTATGTTCCTCACAGGAATATTTCCTGTGCTGTATATTACACTTCCAATGATAGCCGGAGTACTCATGATGATTATCTCCGTTGAAGTTAATTCACGCTGGGCATTTGTTACATTCATAGCAACAAGTTTACTTTCAGTATTTGTCACATTTGATAAAGAAGCTGCATTGCTGTATATAATGTTGTTCGGACATTATCCTATAATAAAGAAGTATCTAGACACAATTAAAATTAAGTTATTACGTTTTATTACTAAAATAATTATTTTTAATACCTGCATTATTTCTGAGATATTTATTACCATAAAAGTGCTTGGTATTTCAGAATTTTACGAGGAAATAAATAAAAAAGGAAGTATATATATATACTTCCTTTTTTATTTATTTC
>CALMUA010000120.1 GCA_937872775.1 uncultured Ruminococcus sp. | reverse complement strand
TAATGGTTAAATTATAACCATTATATCTCTAAATGTCATAGATACAGTACACTAGTATTGGTAACAGATCACTTTCATTTGTAATATTAATACCTGTTGTCTCTCCAAGTATTTTATAAAACAGATTATCCTTAAGTGTAACACTCAGTGTCACGCTTCCTTTTCCAAGATCTATATCATTGACAACTGTATTTGTTATTTCTTCGCACTCGTTTATTTTGTCAAGTATGTTTCCGGCATCTCTTACACTTCTGATACCCTCAGATGCATTTCTTATGGATGAAAAGACCTTACTTTTTAACCAATTTCCCTTTTCAAGACTTGTAATCCATTTGGCCATCTGTATATTTATTTCTTTTACCGGAAACGCAAATAATATCTCTTTTATTATTTCGCGTATTGTTGCTTCATCAAGTTCAAGACAATTTACCGGTATTACAGCGGCATTGTATTTTTGACTCAGTTCGCTGCAAAGCTGCTTTACTTTACAGTCTTCCGGATCAACACAATTCATAAGCATTACAAATGGTTTGTCTATCTGACTGAGTTCCTTTATTACCCGTTCCTCTGCCTCACGGTATTCATCACGGGGAATGTCAGAAATACTTCCGTCTGTTGTTACAACAAGACCTATCGTCGAATGCTCCTCAATAACCTTCTGCGTTCCGATCTCTGCTGCCATATTAAACGGGACTTCTTCTTCAAACCATGGAGTCATGACCATTCTTGGCATTTCATTTTCAATGTACCCCAATGAACTTGGAACTATATACCCTACACAGTCAATCATTCTTACATTAAAACGTGCATTTCCGTCTATTTCAACTTCAACAGCTCCTTCAGGAATAAATTTTGGTTCCGTAGTCATTATTGTTTTTCCTGCCGATGACTGAGGAAGTTCATCTATTGCACGTTCTTTTTTATAGTCGCTCCTTATGTTTGGTATAACCAGTGTCTCCATAAATTTTTTTATAAATGTCGATTTTCCGGTTCTGACCGGTCCGACAACACCTATATAGATATCCCCGTCTGTCCTTTTTGCTATGTCATTATAAATATCCTTCATCAATATGTACCTCCATTAATTTACTATTGGTATCAGAAGCATGCTGTTTCCGGTTAACTTTTCATCGTACAGATCATTTTCCTCCATCACAGCTTTTACAGAGGTACTGTATTTTCTTGCTATATTCCACACGCTTTCGCCCTCTGTACCAAAATATAATTTTATTGCATAATCTCCTTCCTTAGGCTTTATTTCATCAGCGTTTATATCGATAGCTGTAACTGCCTCTATTTCTGATGATTTGTACAGCTTTCCGCATATTAAAATATCAGCATCAATAATAATTGAACCATTTGACGAAAGATTATATGTACAACCTTCTATTTTAATATCAGCCTCAAAACTGCTGCCTTTCTCTATCGACTCAAGTCCAATCTTATGTTCATACGCTCCGTCTTTTTCAACAAATACCGGCATTCCTTCTTCGTTCTGCATCATTACCGCATACTGTACCATTCCGTTTATATATACTTCCTTCTGGTCTTCATCAATCCTTACTGCTGCATTTCCAGGATTGCACCATATATCATATACTTTTGATGCATTGTTATCTACTGAACATCTTGCATGTACTTGTTCATTTACAGAAACAGGTGTCTGACTTATACGCACCTTTGACAATGAAAATTCACATGGATGTCTCGTTGAATAAATATCAGTAATTAGTTCAGCATGGGCAGTCTTTACTGCTGAGCATGAAATCCATATTGCCAGTTCACATTGCAGTTTTGTCATATTTCCATCTTTATCAGCCATAGGCACAACGTCACACGTTACTGTGTCCGTCTTTACATAACATCTATATGTTTCATCAAGTCCGTTGATATCAAGAATCTGACTGTAAGGTACTGTAAATTTCATTGTCTCCATTGACGGCTGTCCCGAGATTTCGCATGAATAAAGAACATTTATCTCTGCGCTGCCCTTAGCAACAAGCTTATTAGCAATAATTTTTTTATCCCCATCTCTGATAACTGCATATGATTTAACAATTGCAATAATAGGTGGTTTTGAAGTGCCAAGCTCAGTTTCCTCTGTAATATTCACTATTTTAGATGCTGAGAGCTTACCAAGTGCGTACTCAACAGGACACTTTTTCATCTGAACATTAAGTCCATATGCATCACATATCATCTCCTGTGACTTTTCATTTATTGCTTTTATTTTTGTTGTAACTACTCCCCTTATATCAAGTCTTCTCTGATTTACAACTCTGCAGTTGACATAATCCACCTTAGGCTTCAGTGATATTTCCGGGTTCGCTCCGCCTTTTCTGGCCTCAAGTGTTTTTGAATAAGTGAACTTCTGCTTTATCACATTCAGTTGACTGCTTCCCTCACTGCAGTATAGAATATTGATATCTGCACACAACTCGTAGCTTACCATGTCATCAGTAAGATTATATGACACTATATGAGGAATAGTTTCGCATTTTACAAGCCTGAATATATCCGGATAGTAATCCGGTAGTATATAATCAAGCTCTATGCTCTGCTCCTGTATACCATCATAAATCACCTCTGTCAAAGGTATCAGCTCATGATTAACTTTAAAATCCATATTTGCCCTCCATTTTTTAATGAAAATCAGATAATTAAATACACAGCTTCAATTTCTGTTTCAAACTTTATATGAAATATTCTATTCACATAATGTATTGATTATTCTTGTCTGAGAGCAAAAAAATCAACTTTGCATATATAAATATGCAAAGTTGACTACTCAGTAATTATGTTATGAGATATTTTTAAAGATCATTTTTCCTGATATTTGTTTAAATCTCAGTACTTAACTCAACACGCTGTCAAGCATCATAATCTTTTCTGTATTTCCACTTACCATCACTTTACTATCGTTAAGCTTAAGCTTACCTGATATAAGGCTTTTGAGATTTGTCCGAGTAAGGCTTATCTCTCCGTCTCTGTCGACGTATTCATATGGTTCAACTGATAAGCTTCCGTTAAAGACTTCAATGTAAAAAACACCTGTGATTTTACCTGTAAGATTAACCTGGACTGCAAGCTTTTCTGGTAAAACACTTAAATCCTTATTCGACAGTTTTTCTTTTACTTCTTTTACAACTCCATTGATATTTTCTGTAGCCATGATAGTATCATTCCTTTCTAATACCTTGATTTGAAAATCATTTGCATTATGGTTTATTTATATATAATATCATCTTTGTAAAAAAAAATCAATACCGTATCTGCTTTTTCGTATAATAAAAAAAATATTATTGTTAATGGTGTCCTTATATCTGTTATTTAATGTATTTTCAAAAAATTACAACTTAAAAAGAGCAGCATGCATTATTGCTTTATTAGGATGGCAGTATTGTTTTGTACTTAAACCACTCCACGACATAGAAAGTAAAAATACAACTGTTACAGAACAGACAGCAACTGATGAAACCAGGTTATCTGAAACCACTCAGACAGATAACGATATTAAAACAGACCAGGAAAAAGAGTATCCCGATATTATGACGGTAGATATGAATACAACAGCTGCAGGCAACAAAATTCAAATCGATGGGATAGGCTATGACGGTGAAAATATTATTGTTCAGGAATTAATTGAAACTGATTATGAAAATCGATATATATATATAAATATTAAATCAGGATCTGAATCACAAGCCATCAGTCTTCCGGAAATACAATTCACAACATCAGATGATTTTGGCAATTCATGTGATGTCTGTTACAATGATGATTATATTTTTTTATTGATGCGAGGAAATTTATGGTCTATATCAATGAAAAATCATAACATTATCGCAAATATAGGTGGATTTCACGGTGTCATGGATCTCTCAGGCGAAAGTGAATGCTTAGGAGTTGATACATCAGGGAATGTATATATGTTAACAAACAGCAATTATTCGTCTGTTGATGACCCGGGTTATCATTTACTCAAATATACACCTGAGCTCGAATTGATCTCAGATAATTTAACTTTAAATGAAATTCCATTTAAACATATTATTAACTTTGATGATATGTATATAGACGAAAATAATATTCTCTGCTGTAAATATAACGACAATCAAACTGTCAGAGTAGATCTGAGTGACGGAAACGTACTGTCTGATAACATCCTGATTGATGATGATTATTGGTATATTAAAGATGATAACGACAATACTCCACTCAAAATGTATAGTCCTGATCCTTCTAAAAGATATGGTTCTGGCATAAAAAACTGTATTGATTCCATTGTTACACTTTCAGCTGAAGGGGAAAATAATATAAGCTTTGCTAAAATAAACAACAATGGAGAATTTATTGAAAGATATTCTCTTCCAACGGATCTGACCACATCAAATAGTTTTGATTTTAATTCAGGCGGAAACATCGTCCTTCCAGTCCAAAAAGTCGACCCGTTAGAAAAATTTGAGATATTAACTTATAATATTGATGGTACCGGTTACACAACAAATACATTTGATTTTGATGCTTTAAAACCTTCTTTAGAAGCCAGATATTTATATTACTGCCGTATGGTTGGTTTTATGGCAGACAATGATTATTATTTCATGAATCAAGATACCATAGATGAAGACAATAATTGCAGTTACAAAATTTACAAATGTACACCAGGCAATAATAGTGAGACATTTATTAATTTTAATAATAATTTCTTCAATAACAAATTTAAAAAACTAGTGTACTATATCAATGGAATTTAAATAAATTATATCT
>CALMUA010000119.1 GCA_937872775.1 uncultured Ruminococcus sp. | reverse complement strand
TATTGTCTGTTTCATGTATGTATCCCCCAGAACTGTCGCATCTCTCTTCGATCTATAAATCGACATAAGCATTGAAAAATTTGAAGGTGTTACCGGCAGCAATCCACCTGAATCTGTCCATGTACCCATTTCAAACACAAACGAATAAAATCCATTTCTCGGCTCATCATCATATATACCTTGGTTTACTGCCCATTCTTTATACGCAGCAGCATCTTCTGTCCCATCATTTTTATATGTCCAGCGTGAAATTTTTCCTCTTGAACTCATATCTGAGTCATTCTTAGGATTTAATATTTTAAGTACATATATTTTATCAGGATCTTTTTGGTTGATTTTTTTTATGTCTGTTTCGCCTGGTCTTTCAATATAAAAATCATTTCTGAATTTTGCAATCTCATTGTCAATAAATGCTGTTTCTCCTGAGGAAAGATCCATTTTATCATATAGATATAATCGGTTTGCATATCTTAATTCATCTTCAATATATCTTGCTGCTATATCTCCTACAGCCTGCCCATCTGTATATTCATATGTATCTTTATATACCTTCTGCATAGGCTTTAGAATACTGAACACGCAAGCCATCATCATCATAAACAGACATACAACAACTATCATTTCTACCAGCGTAAAGCCTTTAAGTCTTTTGTTTACGATTTTCAATTTCCGTCCCTCCTTTTTGTTTGACATATACTAGTTAGTAAAAAACTTCAGATTTCCAGCTACATCTTCATATATTGGTTTTTTATCAGCGTCTTTTTCAGTAATTGCTTGATATTTTTTTACTTCAATAGGTTTAACATCAGTAAAACCGTCTGTTGAAAGCTCTATATTCATAGTACCAGTATCTACAATATCTGTTGAACCCGAATCTGGTTTGTACGCAACTATTTTAGACTGATAATTAACCTTTTTGACCAGATTTCTTGAGCTTTTTACGTTATATATTACTGATAACCCTGCCTCAACAAGCAAAGTAGCAGCTATCGCAAATACTGCTATAGCTATAACAACTTCAAGAAGAGTCATACCTTTTAAATGTTTTTTATTTTTTATCTTTTTTTTCATAACAGTATCACTCCTTAGTATGAAACATATCCGTCAATAGTTTCCCATGCAAATTTATCTCCAGATCCGTCTTTCTTAGAACTTTCTGGAAAATAATCTACATAGAAACATTGAAAAGTATTTTGGATCATTCCTATATTTGAAATGAAAATTGAACCTATAACAGAAATGTTTTTGTTAGAAAAAGTTTCCTTTTTTGTTGCACCTTCAAGTGTATATGAAAACTTTCCATCACTGAATTTATGACTTGAATTTGCCCATGAGAAATTTGAATCAAGAGCAATAATATGTCCTGTCAATACACATTGATTTGAAAAATCTATTGTAACCACTGTATCTGGATCCGGAACTTTATCATCAGTTGCACTTGGCATCGTTTTATTATCGGCTGCACATATATATAAATCCGGAACCAAATTGGCATTAAGTTCATTTTTACCAGGTTTATCATCAGCCATTTTATAGTAAGTCTTAAGATCTAACGTATTGGCCAATGATTTTCCTTTAAAATATGTTTCATTGTAGTTTTTCGTCAGAAAATGTGTATTGTTCGCATAGAAAGTATTTTTCAAAGTTGTTTCATCTCGCGTTATTCCGGACACAGTACTAACAGCACTAAAATAATCATCTTCATCAGGTGATGCTGATGGTGAGTAATTATCTCCTTGCGGAATATAGAAATAAACCTCTCTGCCTTCAGAATCGTCAATTATTATATCACAATCACTAAATTTAACATCATATAGATTTATCCATATTTTGCCATTAGCAGGAGGGGTGATGTTTAACGTACATCCATTAAAATTTCCACCTGCAATTGTGCAGCTTCTAGATATTTCTACTGTTTTTGTCTTGGGGACAGCAGTTGCATCTGATACTGTTCTCATTTTTACTTCATTATCATTATTATCATAGTAGTAAATTTCAGTGGTTCCCGAAACATCAAGACACGAATTATTTTCTGATCTCTTAAATTTTTGTCCTTTGACATCATAGAATGATTCAAATGCATCATTTTGTGTTTGTATTATTTTATAACTTTTATCATTCTTTCCTAGTATATCATCTTTGCTCATACCAGTCGGCCATGTAAATGCATCATCCTTAATGGTGATTTTGCCCGACAGCTCAGCTGCATCTTTTAAATCGTTACCAGCAGCATCAGTGATTTGTCTGCATGTAACAGTTGAAGAATCCTTTAGGATATTACTGAAAGTAGCAGCATCCTTCACCATGAGTTGGCCGTTTACACAAATATTCCCATATATTGCAGATTTATTATATGAACAATTAGTCATATCAAGGACTTGTTCAACACAAATATCACCTTTTATTTCAAATTTATGGGTCGGGTCAGTACCGAGCTTAAGATGACCCTTTGTATATATATTTCCTGTTTGAAGTTTTTTATCTCCCATAACCCCTGATGCCCAATCCAGAAGTTTTGTTCCATCACCATTACCCACCAATACACTTGTATGAGGTTCAAAAGCAAGTGCATTGTTTACCTCATCTGTAGTTGAAGCTACATTTATATTTGGTATTGTAAATGTAAGTGGTGCTGTTCTTTTATCTGACGGACTATATGTAGCATCTGAATTATAACAATAAATGGACGAATACATTGTTCCGGTATTTTCTGGAAACAGAATCCTTCCGGCATATATATTAATAGGATTTCCAACGCGCGGATCAGATCCACTCGATAAAGCACCTACATCAGGGTTTATCTTAGTGTAAAACGTTCCGTCACAATATATATATGGTATATTTATAATAGAATCACTTTTAACAGGTTTATATTCGGATAAAAACGCTGTTGGAATCATTATCGCAATATTACCACCAACACTAAGTCCATTAGATCCATTTATATTCTTTTGAAAACTAACCACGGAGTTATGTGTTGTAAATCTAAGTGTTGAACCGTACAATCCACCTCCTGAAAGACCTGCGTCATTCCTAAAGTCAGTAAGAGGCTCTTTATATGCATCTGGCCACTGCATATTACCTTCAGCATCTAATACAACATTTCCTGAAGCATCAAGCTTAGGCAATGTTAATGTGTATGAAGGACCATGAATTGTAGCTCCTGTTGATCCTCCAAGACTAAAATTATTTGAAGCCAAGAATCCGGCTCCGCCTCCACCTCCGCCTCCGCTGTTATTCGCACCGCAGACATACTCAGAATATGTTGTAGTTTCGTTTCCCATTTTTACTGTTGCGGTTACTTTAAATATATTGTATCCGCTTCCATTTATGTAAAAATCGTCTTCTTTGTCTTCACCTACGTATTTAAATTCAAGTTTTTCAACTGTTCCAAATCCATCAGGCAAAGCTTCCTTGTTGTTCACATTAACAACTACTGGTTCGCTAGTTTTATTAATCAATTTTGTTGCAATATGAGTACCAAGCGACTCATTAGCCTGACCCTTTCCAAGCGTCTTTACAACACTGTCAATAACTGAACGACCCGTATATGTTGTCTGATCATCATGATATTCCCCAAAGGCCCGCTTATTAGCTGTTCCTGCCAGGGCTATAGCTGACATCATAAGAATGAGCATTACCATCATTACAAGTGTTACGGTATACAATACTGAACCCTTTAGTCTGGAGCTTCTCTTATCTTTTTGTGTATCCATACTAATCCTCCCATCCTTTCTTATACCAATACTGTCTTTTAGATGTGTAGGGAGATTGCAAGAACAACCTCCCTGTATAATTTTGTAACGTAGGTTAATGGACTTTTTTACGAAAGATCCGGTTCATCAACTTGCTGCATTGTATAGAAGCAATATGTAATTGTACCTGTTGAATAGCCCTGCTCCTCCGGTATATCAGAAAGCAGGCCAAACCATGGATCATCAATAGTAACACCTGTAATACGCACGCCTGTATCGAGTGCTTTAAGCTGATCTTCAAAAGCCATAAGTGAAGGCTTCGTAAATTTAACTTCAACTGTTACTGTATGTTTCTCAACTTCCTGACCTTCAAGTGCCTGAATAGAAAGTGCATTCTGAAGCTTATCATAGAGAACCTTATCCTGTGATTCCATAAGATTTCCGTTTATATCTGCTGCCTCAAGTATTGGATATACCACTACATTAGGGGTGTAATAGTAGAACTTGAGTTCGTCATTTTTTGCATCTTCTACTGCAAACTGTCCGACAACCTCAATAAGATTTTTGTCATCTTTCTGATATGCACCTTCCTTATTAAGTATATCTTCTAAATACTGATCAGCCTGAAAATTTTTCTTTGGAACAATAAAAATCTTTGAGTATTCCTTGGATTCATCATACACTCTTTTAATCGACGCATTTATGCCTTTAATCTCATCAATTTTCATTTTATTGTCATCGTACTCTGCCTGAACAGTTTTCTGTTGCTTTTCATGATTTTTAATGTCTGCTCTTATAAGCTTTACCGGCCATGCAACAAATACTATTATAATTACAAGTACCATAAATATTAAAAATGCTATCTTTTCTCTGTAGCTTAATTTCATTTGTTATTTTCCTCCCCTTTTGTATCAGTAACAGTTCCAAATGAATTCATTTTATCAAAATTTACAGGACTCTTTACACGCATTTGTATTGCGCCGGTAAATGTTCTTTTATTTACTTTACCAGCCTCAACCGCTACTTGAGCAGTTGTACCTGCCGCATCTGATACAAGAGTTGTACCGTAAAGCTTTACTTCTCCATCAGGATCTACTCCGTAACCATTGTTCTGTATATCACTAAAGTAGTCTGTTGCCAAAAGATTTTCAACAAACTTTGCATTAAATACAGGAGCAGGTTCCTTGCCGGCAAGCGTAGTATATTCAAATTCTACCATACCATCTGTATAATCAAACTTGCTTATTGAAACAGTAGATTTAAGTTTTCCTAAATCTACCGGATCCCATGCTGTAAGATCATCAAGTTCATAAATTATGTCTTCATTTTTAACATCTGTTATTGTTTTTTTCAAAGTCTGCTCAATAGTCTTATAAACTTCACTCTCTATGTATGGCTGACTTTTAAGAGAATCGGAAGCTAGCATTGCCATTCTGGCATATTCTTCAACTTCTGCTCTCATATCTATTCTGTCAAGTCTTAACTGGAGCTGTGCCTGTGTATCAGCACTCTTGTTCCATGTATCCATTTTCTTTGTTTCCTTGACTATAACATTGTCCTTTATTTTGAAACCAAGAGTTATACAACCCATAACTACAAGTGTAGCCAGACATGAAGCGATACATATCGGAATAAATGTATTATCTGATTTCATTTTATCGCTGATCATTGCTGCAGTACCGCCGAACTCAAGCATATTAACTTTTTCAGTTGCTTTATTTCTTGAGAACATGGCACCGATTGCATTTGCATATAAGGAGAATTCAAAGTTCTGATATCCCTTTACATTTTTAGGAACAGTAATGACGCTTGTGTTTATATCCATCTGTTCAAGGTCTTTTGTTATACGGATATATTCCTTAGTATCACCGTAAAGAATTACATTTCTTATAGGTGTATTCATATTTCTGCTCTTGTGGAACTGGAGCATACGGAATATGTTTTCATTTACTGCTTCATAAACATAGTCAGCTGAGTTATCATAGTCAGATGCATCGATAGATGCAAATCTTGAGAATGAAAGCTGATTGTTTTCGTAAATATTCAAGCTTATGAAGTTGTTGTCTATCTGAACTGCAAGAAGAGGCATTTTACTTCTGTTTCTTTCATCAGACAACAGAACCTTTGTAATACAGTTGCATCCTACCATGACGGATTTAAGATTTACACCGAGCATTGAGAATACTCTCTTATATGAGTCGATTACCTCCTGAGGACATGCAGTAGCAAGTACTGTTATCATTCCATCAGATGAAACTTCAGAAGGGTCTGCTCCTAAACCTGGTCCTTCAACTATTGTATATGAAATGCCATATGTATCATCAATACCTACCTTAGCCTGCATTTCTGCTTTTACGAGTTTTGTGAATTCCTGTTCCTTTGCTGCTTTTCTTATACTGAGTTCCTTGAATATTGTCATGTTTGAGGAAATACTTACTATTGCCTCTTTATCTATCATTCTGTTCTGTTTGATTCTCTGATTAATAAGAGTAGCCAATCTAGGAACATCTTTAACGTGACCGTTTACTATTATGTCCTCATCAATATTGAGTGTAGCTGCAGAACTGACGTTGATCTTGTTTTTATTCTCAACACCCTTGATAATACGTATGTTTCTATCTGTTATATCAAACGATAGCATTAATTTTTCCACCTCTCTGTTGTATGTAAGTCAATTAAACTTCTAATAAAGTAATATGTTTTTTGTTAAATATTTTCCAGTCCACCCAGCGACTCATAAATGGCCGGATAAATACCGCCGAGCAAAAGACCTATTGTAAGACCAAGAATTATAATCATTACAGGCTGTAATAAGCCTACAAGTCTCTGAATAGCTGAATCTGATTCTTCTTCGTAGTAGTCTGCTGATTTTTCAAGGATATCATCAAGAGCACCGGCTTCCTCGCCGACATAAATTATCGAGCAAAACATTGATTCAAATATTTCTGTTCTCTGAATAGATGACGATAATGTTTCACCCTGTTTTATCTCGTCTACTACCTGAGCAAACTTTTCACTTATGTATCGGTTATTAAGAATTGCAGATGATCTCTCAAGGCATTCTACCATAGGTATACCACTTGAATAAAGTGATGATAACGTTCTCGCAAATCTCGCTGTATAGACCTTTATCATAAGAGGTCCTACCTTCGGCATTGTTATCTTGTATACATCGAGTTTATATTTGACGCTTGGTACTTTAAAAGCATAGACTATTCCGAAAATTAAAAGCGCAAAGACTACCAGAAGTATGTACCACTTTGATGTTACGAATTTACTTCCTGCCATAAGGAACCTTGCTATAGGGTTAATTTCCGTTCCTTCAAACAACGGTTCAAATACAGGCATGATACCTACAAATATAATAAGTACAACTACTATGGTAAGTATAAGCAAAACAATAGGGTAAATCATAGCACCTTTTATTGTGTTGTTCATCTTGTTTTCTTTGTCATAATGTGCCTCCATTCGCTTCATTACGACATCAAGTGAACCACTGCTCTCACCTGCGTTTACCATACTTTTCAGAAACGGCGGAAATGCATCGCCCTGCATTTCAAGAGCCTTTGAGAATGACTCACCCTTCTGAACCTGTTCATAAATGTCAAGCCATACTCTCCTTGCCCTGTCATTTGACTGCTCCTTGCTTAAAATGTCCAATGACTTTACCAGTGTAAGGCCTGATGTAAGCATGGCACTAAGCTGTCGGCAATTGAAAGACAACTCTTTGGTCTTGAATTTGTACGTTGATTTGTTTTCCTCTGAAGTACTTTCCTTACGACTTGTGAGCATCATACCTTTATCGCTCACTTTTTTTGCAAAGTCACGTTCGCTATCCGCTACCATAGTGCCTTTTTTTGTTGCACCCTGCGAATCCTTTGCTGTATAAGAAAATCTACTCATTTAACCACCTCCGAATTATTATAAACTATCACAACTAAGAGCAAAAATAGACACACTACTCTAATAATATTATTATATCATCATAAGGTAGAAATTGCAATTGTGTATTTTATATAAATACTTCGTACATATTTATAATAATGTACCAACAATAGAACAAGTTAGTCTTATCTAATACATAAACAAGGAAATATTTTAGTTATATTTTCCTTTGATTGGTATAATATTGATATTGGCTCATTGCTTTTTCGAGCATTTTAAGCCAAAACGCACAATAACACTATATATAGGCTTGAACATTTGTGCAATTTACCTTTTTATGTAGGCACTTTAATTATGTCGAAAACATAAGGCCATTTTTTCATAATTATGATTTTATAAAATAATATAAGATATGCGATGGTTATGGACAAAACAGTTATTATTACTATTATGCCTCAGCGGATAAGTTTATGAAAATATCAGAATTTTATTGCACGGCTTTCTGACCAGCCTGCATCTTCGGACACATATCTGTTTTTTCAGTACGACTGAATATTAATTAATGAACGAAAATATTTATTGACATAGTTTATATACAAGTAGTATACTTATATATATTATTATATTAGAGTTACATTTAAGTGTCGTCCGAAAGTGAGGCATATGCTTTTATGAAAAAACAAATAAAAAAGGTATTTATTTTTCTATTGTGCTCTGCATTTCTTGTATGCGTATCATCATGTAAAAATGCAGACAGTATTTCATCAGTCAGTACTGATGAAAAAGTCAGTCGGTCAGTCAGTACAGATACCGTGGTAACTACAGAAGATTTATCAGATATTATTGCTGCGGCAGGTACCGCTGAAGATACTGTGACCGTATCCACACAGTCCCAGACATCTCAGGATCAGACAGATACAGCTGACAGTGATACTATTATAATTGATGACAAGGTTTTTATTGCCATGGTAAGTGACATATACGCAAATACTGATAACTATATAGGAAAAACAATAAAATTAAGCGGATTGTATGATATAACTAAAGATGATAAAACAGGCAAAACCTATTATTCTGTATACAGATGTGATACTGCCGGCTGCTGCACTTGCGGAATTGAAGTAGACTGGGATGATAATTTTGATTATCCATCACCTCAGCAGGACCAGAACGTTACTGCAACAGGAGTACTTGACAGCTATGAAGAAAATGATCAGAAATATCTTGTTCTTCACTTATCAGAATTAACAATTTCAGACCAGTAAAGGTTACTGTTGCACCATACAGTAAAACCTTAAAAATTACCTGAGTTATATTACGAAATAAAAAACTGCTTGTTATCATGCAAGCAGTTTTTAGTATTATTTTATATTTTTCATAAGACTTATCATTTCAAGAGCTGACATTGCACAGTCATATCCTTTATTCCCCGCCTTTGTTCCTGCTCTCTCAATAGCCTGTTCAATATTTTCGGTTGTAAGAACTCCGAACATTACAGGAATACCACTCTTAAGTGAAACAGTTGCTATTCCCTTTGAAACCTCTGCACATACATAATCGTAGTGTGATGTAGAACCACGGATTACAGCACCTACACATATAATTGCATCGTATTTTCCGCTGCAAGCCATTTTCTGTGCTGCAAGAGGAATTTCAAAAGCACCCGGAACCCATGCAAGATCTATATCTTCTGGCCTTACATCATGACGAAGAAGTGCATCCTCAGCACCTCCTATAAGCTTTGATGTAATAAATTCATTAAACCTGGAAGCAACAATACCTATTTTTGCACCATCTGCAACAAATTTTCCTTCAATAATGTTCATAATATTTTCCTCCGTTTATTTATTTTAATCACCGTATGTCAGCATATGTCCCATACGATGCTGTTTTGTTTTGAGATAAAATTCATCCTGCTTTGTTGTCTCCATCTGCAGAGGAATTCTTTCTGTAATCTCTATTCCATAATCAGATAAATCTGATATTTTAAGTGGGTTGTTTGTCATGAGTCTGAGTTTTACAGCATTAAAATATTTAAGAATTTGTGCACCACAGCTATAATCACGAAGATCTGCAGGAAATCCAAGTTCAATATTTGCGTCTACTGTATCAAATCCCTGTTCCTGAAGAACATATGCCTTGATTTTATTTATAAGTCCTATTCCTCGGCCTTCCTGACGAAGATAAAGTATAATACCCCTGCCTTCTTCATTAATCTTTTTCATTGCCGCTTCAAGCTGCTGACCGCAGTCACATCTGCATGAACCGAATACATCACCTGTAAGGCATTCCGAATGAACACGGCACAAAATCGGTTGTCCGTCTGAAAAGTCTCCCATTGTCAGTGCAACATGATGCTCGCCATTAATAGTATTATGAAAGCCATGTATTATGAAATCACCATACTTTGTCGGAAGTTTTGCTTGTGTAACATGCTCCATAAACACATCATGGCACTTTCTGTATGCCTGAAGATCAGCTATTGTAATAAATTTTATATCATGCTTCTGTGCAAGCTTTTTAAGTCCTTCCTGTCGCATCATAGTACCGTCATCCGCCATTATTTCACAGCACAAGCCTATCTGTTTTAATCCTGCAAGGCGCATAATATCAACAGTTGCCTCTGTATGTCCGTTACGCTCAAGAACGCCTCCGGCACATGCCTCAAGAGGAAACATATGTCCCGGTCTTCTGAAATCCTGAGGTTTTGAATCATCATCTGCACATTTCATTGCTGTAATTGAACGCTCAGCCGCTGAAATTCCCGTTGTTGTATCAATATGATCTATTGATACGGTAAATGCTGTACAGTGATTATCAGTATTGTTTCTGACCATCTGGTCAAGTCCGAGCTTCTGTGTATATTCATGGCTCATAGGCATGCATATAAGTCCTTTTCCGTATGTGGCCATAAAGTTTACATTCTGCTGTGTAGCAAACTCAGCTGCACATATAAAATCGCCTTCATTTTCCCTGTTATCATCGTCTGTTACAAGAATAAGTCTTCCTGCCTTTAATTCTTCAATAGCTTCTTCTATAGTATTATATCTGAACATAGTAATTCCTTTCTACATAAATCCGTGCCTTGATAAAAGTTCCTCTGTTATATTGCTTTTATTCTCTGTTTGTTCTGTCACATTCAGAAGCTTCTGAACATACTTTCCTATAATGTCACATTCAAGATTTACCTTGTCACCTTTTTTCTTTGTAAGCAGCGTGGTTTGCTGTCCTGTATGAGGTATTACAGATACTTTGAAAAACATTTCACCCACGGCTGCAACAGTAAGACTTATTCCGTCTATTGCCACAGAACCTTTTTCAACTATAAATTTCATAATATTTTTTTCTGCCAGAACAGTAACCCATACAGCGTTTTCTTCACGCTTTATATCGGAAATCATTCCTGTTCCGTCTGTATGTCCCGATACTATATGACCTCCGAAACGTCCTCCGCAAAGCATTGCACGTTCCATATTGACTTTGTCTCCTATACACAATTCCCCCATAGTACTGCGGCGCATTGTTTCAGCCATAACATCAGCTGTAAATGTATTTTTACTGATTCCGGCCGCTGTGAGACATATCCCGTTTACAGCTATGCTGTCGCCCTCATGTATATCATTAAGAATTTTTTCTGCCCGAAATGTTATACGTGAGGAAACAGAACCTTTTTTTACAGCGGATACAATTCCCGTTTCCTCGATAATACCTGTAAACATATTATATCATTCCTTGTTTAATATTGTATTCAAGCAAAATGTCATCACCTATACGCTTTATTTCCGGAGAAGAAAGCATAAATGCCTCTGACGGAAGATTGACACCCTTGCCGGATACAGCAGTTTTTGCACACGAACCCCCGAATATCTTAGGTGCAATATATACCTGAAGCTTATTTACTATATTACTTTCAAGTGCACTGTATGCAAGTTCTGCACCTCCCTCAACAAGAATGCTGTCAATATTCATCTGTCCCAGCTTTTCCATAAGCTCATACAGATCCACCCGGCAGTTTTTCCGGGTTGTTTTTATTATTCCCGCACCCATCTGCCTTATAATATCACATTTTTCTTCATCATCGCTTACTGTAGCGATATATGTCGGTATATCATGTGAAGTAGCCAGAATATTGCTGTGGACAGGTATTCTCAGTGTACTGTCACATATTATTCTTATCGGATTACTTGGATTTTCAATGCGGCATGTAAGCATCGGATCATCAGCTATAACTGTTCCCACGCCGGTCATAATTGCAGCTACTCTTTTTCTTGTATTATGGACGTTTTTTCGTGACTCTTCACAGGTTATCCATTTTGATTTTCCCGAAAATGTTGATATTTTGCCGTCAGCAGTCATTGCATATTTAAGTATTACGTAGGGCATTGATGTTGAAATATAGTGAAAGAATATTTCATTCAGACTATCACACTCATGCTTAAGAACACCTGTTATGACTTCTATGCCATTATCGCGGAGTTTGTTTATTCCGTTCCCGGATACTTTGGGGTTGGGATCATCTGAGCCTACAAAAACGCGTTTTATTTTATGTTCAATTATTGCCTCCGTACATGGAGAAGTTCTGCCGTAATGACAGCACGGCTCAAGTGTTACATATATGTCTGCACCCTCAGCACTTTCGGTACAATGAACAAATGCATTTCTTTCAGCATGAAGTTCTCCGCATCGCTCATGGAATCCCTGACCTATTACACGTCCGTTTTTTACAATAACCGCACCCACCAGTGGATTAGGATTTACAAATCCTATACCGCCTGATGCAAGTTCGATGGCCATTCGCATATATTTTTCGTGATTTTCCATTTTCATTTCTTCTTTCGGATATAACTTAAAGAATGTGCAGCTATGCTGCGCATTGCCACTTTAAAAATGGGCAAGCTCTTACTTTAAAATAAAAACCGTCCCGATAATCATTTTGATCCTCAGGACGGCATTAATGCATTTTTATGAAAAATGTATAAAACTTCTCTCATCCGGACTTTACCGTCGGTTTCGGATTTTCACCGAATCAGCCTTTCAGGGCTCGCGGACTCAGAGCACATAATACCCAATACCGCCGGTCATGACTTACACATTTTCCTGAAGTTACTCTTGTATTTTTATTCTATCATATAAAAATACCTTTGTCAATAATTTTTTATTTAATTTAGTTTTGTCTATCATGACTAAAAAATTAGTGTATTTTATATGTCAAAAAATATAAAACAATAGTTTGTTCACAAATTGTTTGTATATGCAAATGTATTTTATGATATAATAATCACATAAACTAAGCAACTTGTCGATAACGTGCTGAAGCATCTTTCACGATCGGTGCGAAATGACGAAAACATGACAGATTAATTTATAATTAATTGTTTATGCCTGCATATCAGGGCAAATTTCTGCACAAAAAATATTAATAATGGGGTGAATTTAAATGAGGAAGAAAAAAGAAAAAATCAGAAAGACAACTATTAAAGCACGATTCCTAAAAGGCATGATACTATCAGTTATCATATCAGTTGTAGTGGTAACAGCCATATCAACTTTATCGCTTTATTTAGTACTGATGAAAACAGTAAAAAAAGACAGCCTTCATACAATCAACGCCTACTCCTCTTATCTGGACAGTGTTATTGCAGGACTCAGGAACAGAATTGAAAGCGTCGCTTCAAATCCTAACACATTTGACAAATCAATCAGTATTGAGAAAAGAAAAGAACTTCTTGAAATTGCAGCTAAGGATGCTTCATTTACTGATTTTTCGGTATCGGATTTTAACGGAAAGACTTATAATAATACCGATATTTCTGACAGAGAATATTTTAAAGCTGCAAAAAACGGTATTA
The DNA here is from genome assembly GCA_937872775.1 of uncultured Ruminococcus sp. Taxonomy (GTDB): domain Bacteria; phylum Bacillota; class Clostridia; order Oscillospirales; family Ruminococcaceae; genus HUN007. The sequence continues at coordinate 5,454 of CALMUA010000119.1, read as the reverse complement.
CATATATATCAAGTCCGGTTATAAGAAAAACGGACAATTCCCTTGTTATGATGTGCGGAACAAAAATCAGTGCACCGGGATTTGACGGAGTCCTTTACGGAGGCCTCGGTTTTTCGTTCTTCAAAGACATTGTTGAAAAAATTAATATCGGCGATGACAGTGTCGGTTTTATCATTGATAAAACCGGAACAGTAATTGCCCATCCTGATTCACAGGCAACGGCAGATTTTACTAATTATTCAACTCTCGGCAGTACCGATAAAAAATATAAGGAACTTGGCGAATTTACTCAGCTTGCAACTAAAGGTGATTACAAAACAAATATTATTAAGTTGGGAGAAAAAAGATATTATATTGCATCCGGAGCAATACCAGACAGTGATGGATGGTCACTGATACTGATGCAGCCGTTTAGTAATGTTATAACAGACTATTACCGACTGCTTATCATATGTATTCTTGCCAGCCTTGCTCTTACAGCAGGAGCAGTAATCGTTGCAATTAAGGTTTCCAACCGTATTTCCATTCCCCTTAATCAGGTTACTGACAGACTTAACCTTCTTGCACAAGGAAATCTTGATGCTCCTGTTGCTGAAGTTCACAGGAATGACGAAACTGAAACACTTGCTAATGCCCTTCAATTTACAATCGAAAATCTCAGCAGCTATGTAAATGACATTAAGAATGTACTTGGCAGAATCTCTTCAGGTGACCTCACTGTTACATCGGATATAAACTACAAAGGATCTTTTACACAGATAAAAGATTCGCTCAATAACATTTTGTCATCTCTTAATAACACATTTGGTGACATAATTAATTCTACTCAGATCATACAGGTGAGCTCCTCACAGCTTGCAGAAGGTGCAAATATTCTTTCGGGAAATGCTTCAAATGAAGCGTCTACACTTGAAGAGCTTTCATCAACTGTTGCAAAAGTCCTTGTAAAAGTACAGTCAAATGCAGATAACGCTAAAAGTGCTGCCGAATTTGCCACAAAATCTGATACTCTTGTTTCTGAGGGTGCAGAACATATGAAGAAACTTACAGAGGCAATGTATGAAATAAAGGCTTCAACTGATCAGATTGCAAAAATAAATAAAGTAATTGAAGATATATCGTTCCAGACCAATATACTTGCTCTGAATGCATCAGTAGAAGCTGCACGTGCAGGGGCAGCGGGAAAAGGTTTTGCAGTTGTTGCTGAAGAAGTAAGAAATTTGTCAGCCAAAAGTGCTGCAGCTGCTAAAAATACAGCTGAACTTATCGATGCCGCAATAATTACTGTTAAAAACGGAACTGTATTTACAGACGAAACAGCCGAATCACTTTCAAACATAGTTAAAATGGTACATAACGTAAACCGCATCATGGATGAAATTGCGGAGTCATCAAATGAGCAGTCACTTGCTATAGAACAGATAAGTCTTGGTATGGATAATATCACAAATTCCGTACAGACTACATCCGCAACTGCTGAACAGAGTGCTTCATCAAGTGTTGAACTAAGTGAACAAGCAGATTCAACTATGACTATGGTAAATAAATTCAATATAATAAAAAAATAATCATAACCACGGTTATTTAAAACATGACAACAGATATTTTAAAAGGCTGTATCAAAATCCGTTATAGAATTATATGATATAGCCTTTATTTTTAAACATTAACTAAAAACCATATGTCTGGAGGTTCGGAGCTATCGGAAAGCCGTGAAAAAAAGATCTTGAAACCCAATAATAATTCAGGCATCATATAAATATCAATATTAACCCCTCTACTCCAACAGTATATAAATATGTCCCACGCTTATGAAAAAGTGTGGGACATATTGTCTAAGTAATATTTAAGACTAATTAATGTGTTTTTTATTTCAGACTGCTACGGCACCTGTCATTTCTGATGACCTTTTAAATGTAGGTACTATATCTGCAAGACATTCTACTGTTGCAACTTCATCATTTGTAAGTGCCACACTCTTAAGTACTGCCAGCTTATCAATAAACTGCGCCGGATCAATGTCAATCTGGTTACCTATAAAAATTTTCTTGTTTGCAGTTTTTTTAAGTCCTTCTTCATCCATGAGAAGTTCCTCAAAAAGTTTTTCACCTGGTCTTAATCCGGTAAAATGTATTTCAACATCCTTGTATGGAACTTTTCCATACATTCTGATAAGATTTTCAGCAAGAGATGTTATCTTTACCGGTGCACCCATATCAAGAACAAATATCTCACCACCGTGAGCCATTGCACCTGCCTGAAGAACAAGAGAAACTGCTTCAGGTATCGTCATAAAATATCTTATTATGTCAGGATGTGTGACAGTGATTGCTCTACCGCTCTCTATCTGCTTACGGAACAATGGAATAACCGAACCGTTTGAACCAAGTACATTTCCGAATCGTGTTGTGACAAACTGTGTAGTTGTTTCAGGAAGCTGTGCCATATACTGAACTATCATCTCACAGCATCGCTTTGAAGCTCCCATAACATTTGTAGGATTTACAGCCTTATCAGTTGATATCATTACAAACTTTTTAACATGATAATAATCTGACAGTGTTGCCATATTAAATGTACCCATGATATTGTTCTTAACTGACTCCATAGGTGAAACTTCCATAAGCGGTACATGTTTATGAGCAGCTGCATGAAATACAACATCCGGTTTATATGCTCTTAGTATCTGATTCATTCTGTCATAATCTCTTACTGATGCAATAAGCGTTACAAGATTAAGACTGTCGCCGTATTCCATTACTAGTTCCTGCTGTATCTCATATGCATTGTTTTCGTATATGTCTACTATTATGATTTGTTTCGGTAAATATTTTGCGATCTGTCTTGTAAGTTCTGAACCAATAGAACCTCCACCGCCTGTTATCAGACAAACCTGATCTGAAATAAAATCTCTGATTTCCTCTTTATCAAAGCTGATAGGATCTCTTCCCAGTAGATCTTCAATTTTAATGTCCTTTATCTGACTTAAAATATTTGTATCATCATCAAATATCATGTGTCCGAGATAAGGTATTACTTTTATAGGAAGTTTGGTTTCCGAACAAATGTCAAGTATTCTTTTTCTTTCATCCTCATCACATGAAGGAATAGCAAATATAATAAGCTCAATTTTTTCTTTTTTACATATCTGATTTATTTCATGTGTTGTTCCTTTTATCTGTACACCATATATCTCCTTGCCTGTAAACTCTCTGTTATCATCAACAACACATATAGGATTATATTCGTTTGAAGGATTGTTACTATCATGCTTAGCATTTTCAAGTTCTTTTAAAATCAATTTACAAGCCTGACCACCACCGACTATCATTGTTCTCTTTTTACTGTCAGATTTACTGGCATCACTTATTGTTAAAAAGGCATCCTTAAAAATAAACCTGAATAAAGTTATTCCTATTGTTAAAATTATAAAATCACAAATGATAAAAGGAACTGTCAGGGCATGTCCGAATATTCTCATAATACTGAATCCGAAAACAATACCAAGTACAATTCCTCGTATACATGCCAGATAATCCTTGATATTAAAATAACGCCACATAATTTTATATGCACTGCTTAATGAAAGAAGTAAAAAGCAAAAGATAACATTCAGAACTGTTGTATACAGCAGTACCTTGCTGGTAAGCACCTCACATCCAACCAAGGAAAGAAGAAAGTTAGATAAAATTCCCGATATGGATACTATAAAAATATCCGCAAGCATCAGAATTGCTTTTCTTAAATTTAATTTATACACAAACATCACCCTTACACATACTTTCTTATATTACACCACTTACGTATAAATATTATACTACTTATGTTTTATATTGTCAACGTTTTAGAATTACTTTTTAAGCTAAGTTTTTTAACAAAATAATATTATGCACAATAATTCTGTTATTTTTTTCATTACAATAATCATTTTGCACAAACAATTAATGATATTTTGTGTATTTGCATAACATTTTTTAACTTCAAAGGATAAATGTTGAATTTCTACTGCTTTTTAGATTCAACATTTTGTATTTAATATAACTTTTTGTAATTTATGTATGTAACTTGTGTGATAATGTTTAGAGTTTAATATTATAAAGAGACAAAACTATCTATTTTAACCCAATCTCAGGTTTTAAACACTATCACATTTATTATTATTTTGACATATTATAAAATGTACCGAACTATAACGGCACAAATATTAATTGTGGAGGTAAAAGATGGATTACAGCTATTTCGATGTTATAAGAAGCAGAATGGCCTCTGACACAAACAACAGCACAGCTGTAAATGGCATATTTCCGGCTCAGACCCCTCTGGGAATGGCATATGTACCTTTCCAGACATGGGAGGAACCTTATGATGCTGCAGACGGACTTCATGTCGGAACACTGTTTTCAAAACTTAATCTGCCGCTGTCAGGTGAGGAGGCGTTGAGAGGTGAACGATGAAGCAAAACTTTTAAACATTATAAGAAAATATGCCTTTGCACTCTATGAGCTTAACCTTTATCTTGATACACATCCTAAATGCAGGGATGCACTTGCATATTTTCAGAAATATAAAGATCTGCACGATAAAGCACGTGCTGAATATAATGAAAAATACGGACCGCTTACAGCTGACCAGACAAATCTGACCAATGACTGGACATGGATAAAAGGACCTTGGCCATGGGAAAGGAGTGCGAATTAATTTATGTGGAAATACGAAAAGAGACTCCAGTACCCGGTAAAAATAAAAAATACTGACCCAAGAATGGCGCAGGTTATAATTACACAGCTCGGAGGTCCAGATGGCGAACTCGGAGCTGCATTAAGATATCTTAATCAGAGATATTCATCACCGTATGATGAAATAACTGGTATTCTTACTGATATAGGTACATCAGTGCCAGAAATGGTTCTTTCCAATCTCAGTTGCTATTAGTACGCAAAAATGCTATAATAATATAAAAAGCAGGTGCGTTAGGAGAGAATATATATGGAAAGCATAGTAAAATCATTAGATGAACATTATCGTTTGCTTAAAACAACTATCAAAAAAGATGTCATCATTCTGCAGATAGAATCAGAACTAAAGTCATGTTATTGTCCATACTGCAATGCGGAAAGCACAAGTGTAGATTCATATCATATTCGTGAGCTACAGGATCTGCCTATATCAAACCTAAACACCGTACTGCTTGTCTCAATACGTAAAATGAGATGTATGAATCCTGAGTGTGAACACAAGTTTTTTTCTGAACCGTTACCGTTTGCTGAACCAAGAGCTCAAAAAACGAATCGTTTAGTAAAAAGGATAATAACAACTTCTACTGAAATGAGTTCAGTATGTTCAAGTATTATATTAAAAAATGAAAAGATAATGGTTAGTAAGAGTACGATCAGCAATCTTGTACTTATTTCAGAATCACATGCAAAACTATCATTTGGAACAAATCCTATTCCT
>CALMUA010000118.1 GCA_937872775.1 uncultured Ruminococcus sp. | reverse complement strand
TATTAAATATTTATTATATACAGATAAAAAATATGATAAATTGCTGATATTATGGAATCAATAATTTTTATATGGTATAATAAAATAAATATTCTGAGTGAAATTATACTATTTTGTTCTCAATAAAATTTATTATCAGGAATGGTGGTTAAAAAATGAGTATAAAACTGAATGAAGATACTGAAACTGTCAAGGCTATAAAAGAGGGGCTGAAAAAGAAAAACGGTTACTGTCCGTGTCGTTTAGAACAGACAGAGGATAACAAGTGTATATGCCGTGAATTCAGAGAGCAAATGTCAGATCCCGATTTTGAAGGTTATTGTCACTGCATGTTATATTATAAAATGAAAGACTGAAGGGAAGAATAATTATGAGTATAATAAAATTAACAAACGATAATTTTGATGAAATGGTTATAAAATCTGACAAGACTGTTCTGATTGATTTCTATGCAAAATGGTGTGGTCCGTGCAGGATGGTGTCACCAATAGTTGATGAAATTTCAGAACAGACACAGGAGTATAGGGTCTGTAAGGCAGATGTAGACGAAGAGCCGGAACTTGCACAGAAATTTGGTGTGTCAAATATTCCGACTCTTGTAGTTGTTAAAAACGGTAAAATTGCCAATCAGTGCGTAGGAGCCAGGTCAAAAGAGTTTATTCTCAGTATGATGAATGAGTAAAATGTATAATCCATGTTTAAAAAAACAGGGAGTAATTGTAACATGCAACTATTTGATGCTGATAAAAGCTCACTCATTTTTTAACATAGGCCAGATGTGTAGCGAACCCATACATCTGGCCTATGTTATTTCTCTGATCAGTGATTTCCGCACGTATGGCTTCCACAGCCGTTACTGCCGCAGTTGTGACCGCTGGTACCGTGTTCATTGTCATGATGAGTGCATTTTACGTTTGGGTTAAAACCAAGATTTCCAGCAAGAAGCGCTGTTACGGCATCATCAGCACTTCCAGTTACTCCCCCGTAAAGTTGAATTCCAGCTTCGGAAAGAGCAGTCTGAGCCCCTCCCCCTATTCCTCCGCAGATAAGAACATTTACGCCTGCTGATGAAAGAAATCCAGCAAGTGCACCATGACCGCTTCCGTTAGTATCTACGATTGAGGATCCGGTTATTTTCTTGTCGGCTATATCATATATTTTGAACTGTTCTGTATGGCCAAAATGCTGGAATATTTGTCCGTTTTGATATGTTACTGCAATTTTCATAAATTATTTCTCCTTCTGTTTTATTGGTCCGGGAGTGAAGTATTGTCGTGCTGTATATTGCATTTATGGCGCTGACAGCCACCACATCCGCATCTGGCTTCTTTTCCGTCACACAGAATATAGTCTCCGCCTTCAATTTTGAGTGAAATGTTATCTACAAGAGCAGCAGCAATTTTTTTTCGTGCTGAGTTGTAAATGCTTTGAACAGTAGTGCGTGCAATCTGCATATATTCACCGCATTGTTCCTGAGAAAAACATTCTTTGTCAATAAGACGTATTGTTTCATATTCGTCTACGGTAAGAATAATGAAGTTATTTTCTGCAGAACTTTTAAGCGGGATAAATACTGATGACTTTGGCATACAGCATACTTTTCTGCATTTTTTAGGACGTGACATGACTGACTCCCTCCAATATATTATGTGTAATTCTGAATGGTTTATGATATATGCCACTTGTATCAGTTTATCATGATTTCGGGCATATGTCAATAACTAATATATATTATGAGTATCTGATCTGTTTATTTTCTTTTTTAAGATTATAAAACAGATAACAAGGACTAAGAAGGTAATTGCCCATGAAATAGGATAGGACAAATATACTGTAGTCGGATTATGATATTGTGCCTTCTGGAATACCGTTGCAATCCATACAAGTCTTATTCCGCATACTCCTACAAGTGAAACGAGCATAGGTATTATAGAATATCCTATACCACGAAGTGCACCTACTACAACCTCCATCATTCCACAGAGTACATATGTTGTGCATATTATAGCTATTCTATGCATGCCTGCCTCAATAACTGAAGGATTTGATGTGTATATGCAGAGTAACGTCCTTCCACCGAGAGCAATAGCATTTCCAATGCAAATTCCTACTACAAATACACATATTTCGCCGACAATAAAGATTTTATTTATTCGCTTGTATTTACCTGCACCAAAATTCTGACTTGTAAAAGATATTGTTGCCTGATAAAAGGCAGTCATCGAAAAATATGCAAAGCTTTCGATATTTGCAGCAGCAGAATTTCCGGCTACGACTGTTTCGCCGAACAGGTTTACAGATGACTGAATAACAACATTCGACAATGAAAAAATTATTCCCTGAATTCCTGCAGGAAGACCTATTTTCAGTATTCGGAAAAAAACATTCTTATGTATATGAAGATGACGTATTACAAGGCATACTGCACTGTCTTTCCTTGAAAGACATTTTATAATAAGAAATGCTGCAACGCTCTGTGATATTGCTGTTGCAATAGCAACTCCTGCAACTCTCATACCAAATACGATTACAAATATGAGATTGAGAATAACATTAATAATTCCTGCAATAATAAGATAATACAGCGGCCTTTTTGTATCTCCTATTGCTCTGAGAACAGCACTTCCAAAATTATATATCATTGTTGATGTAACTCCTATAAAGTAGATTCTCAGATATACAACAGCCTGATCAAGAACCTCTGCAGGAGTTTTCATGAGAACTAAAATATAACGTGCGGATGTAATCCCGATAATTGTCATGAGAATTCCGCTATAAATGCTCAGAAGCATCGCAGTATGAACCGCTCTGTCAAGATCCTTCTGATTTTTTGCTCCGTATAGTCTTGCTATAAGTACATTTGCACCAATTGACAATCCCATAAAAAGATTTGTAAGAAGGTTAATAAATGAGGTGTTTGCACCTACTGCTGCCAGTGCGTTATCACCGGCAAACTGACCAACAACTATAATATCAGCTGCATTGAACAGAATCTGCAGAATGCCGGAAAACATAATAGGAACAGCGAATAATATCATTTTTTTTAAAATTGATCCGCTGCACATGTCAATATCGTGAATTGCCGGCTTGCTTTTGACCTTTGGAAATTTCATGGATTAAAGAGTCTCCTTTTACGATTGGGTAGTTATTTTAAATTAATGGTATGATATAGTGATTATATATTGTATAGAATGCTGATACTGCATATTTAAAGTATACGTCAAATAAATAACGTTGTCAATTTTCAGATCACTTAAGAACATTTGATTTTTAATATATAATATGATATACTTGAATATATGGATTAAAAAAATGGATTTCCTGTTTTCAATGTGATAATATTGTCCGGACAATATTAATATGGTATTATGAGGGGGATCAGGTAATGAGGATAATTGATATTTCACAGGAGATTTTAAACTCCAGGATTTTTCCGTCTGATAGTATACCGTCAATACGGAGAGTGTCAGAAATAAGTAAAGGCTCAGAGTGTAATCTTACTGATATTTCAATGTGTCTTCATAATGGCACTCATATAGATGCACCATTTCATTTTATTGATGATGGAGATACAATTGATAAAATACCGCTTGAAAGTTGCATCGGTCAATGCAGTGTAGTGAAAATGCACGGAATGATAAATGCTGATGATATAAAGCCTGTTTTAGAATACTGTAAACCAAGACTGATTATAAAAGGTGATGTTGAAATAAGTAATGAAGCAGCAAAGCTTATGAGCAGACAACTTATTCTGATAGGGGTAGAAGGAGTGACAGTAGGCAGTGTAAATTCTCCTGCACAGGTGCATAAAATTCTGCTTGGAAATAATATTGTTATTATAGAGGGACTGAATTTATCAGGAGTCAGTCAGGGTGAATACTTTCTTTCGGCTGCACCACTTAATATAAAAGGTTGTGACGGTGCGCCATGCCGTGCAGTATTAATATGTGAGTAGCAAATTTAAAAGCATTTTCAGAATATCTGAAAATGCTTTTAAATTTGTTATTATGATTATATTTCCCATTTTCTGAATTTATCAAGCTCTGTATCAGAACAGTCAATAAGCTTGAGGTTAAAGCTTCCAAGCTCCATGATTGAAGCAATTCCTAATGTACTCTTTGCATCGACATTAGTTTCGCCCTGTATTGCTCTTGCGAAACCGTTAAGCATTGTTGCAGATTCCATGAATTCTCTGAAATCCTTCAGAGTATTTAATTTTAAGGTGATGATTTGTTCCATAGGTCATATTTCCTTTCGTGTAATAATTTAAAAAGGTTTTGTCAGTATATGTGACATCTAAAATAAGGGACCGCCCTGATTTTATACAGCTATTGAAGCAATGCTTCCCGCCTAAGTTATATTATACAGTATTTTATAAATACGGTCAATAAGAATAATACATAATTTATGTTAACTCTTTTTCGTGAAGTCGGCAGATATGGTAACTGCTTCAGAAAATGTTACAGTTATGGTGGGGTCAGAGGAATTTACTTCTTTGCCTTTCCACTCTTTAAATGAATATCCATCTGCACACTGGGCTGTAAGTGTTACCGGATAATCTGTAAAGTACAGACCGGTCCATTTTCCACTTGAGAAATCAGGAGTAATAGTATTGATCTTTACAGTTCCTGCATCAGCATTATTTACATTTACAGTAAGTTCAACAGCTTCTCCTTTGAGTGAAAACGCATTTTTAAGCATCTTAGGCGCATATGAATAGCGTTTTGAAAGAAAATCACGTATCTGATTTACATTTTCATCGTAATATTCAGTTTGTTCAATTGAACTGTCGAATAACCATGACGGACCGAATCTTGTAAATGTGTTAGTAGCATTGGAACGATATTCATCAACTAATGAGTCTAATACAGGAAGTGAATTTTCAGGATTGAAATTAAGATTTGTCATATCCATAAATGTCAGTGCAAATTGCTTTTTAAAATCATCACTTTTTGTAAGAAAGCGGAATAGACTGGACTGCATAGCTGCTGTAAGAGAGTTGTCACCGCTATTTTTGCCACCTTTATAAAGTCCCAGTGAAAATTCAGTATCGTAAAGCATAAATCTCCATTTTCCGTCATGATAATCCTTGTCAGTTACAGTACGTGAACGCCATAAACGCCAGTTGTTATCAAAGTTTATTATGCAATCTTCATTTGCCGTATATATGAGTGTGCAGTAATAATCTATAAAATTCTGAATATCAACCATTTTGCAGAAATCTTCATAATCACTTTTTTTGGAAAGGTCCTTGTTATTTACAAATATATTATAATCATTATATAGTGAAATGTCTTCTTCAGTGCCTTCTTCTAAATCTCCGCACTTTATCATAACCACATCATTATTATCTATACCGTAATGATATTGAATGTAATTATCAGAGTAATCCTCCTGAATGGAATACAACCCCCAGTATTCTCCGTCGAGAAATACTACTGCCGGACGTGAACCCACCGTTGCTATATCTCTGTCAGATAAAAGTTTCTGAATGAGCGGGTCGCGTATTTTAGTGTAATCACAGTCATTTCCACCATTTCTAAGAAGGAAAGTCTTGTATTTATCAACCTCAGTTTCCGGATCACCCTTTTTCTGAAGATCAGGGATAAGAGAATATTCAATGCGCTTTTTTCCGTACTCATCACGTGCATAGAGTCGCAGGCTTTTCTGGTTGTACGAGCGTGTAGCCTTTCCCATTATACGTATTCCGAGGTCCTGCTCAAATACATATTTTCCGTCAGGCTCGATTAATTCCATATGTACAGGGCGCTCCCACTCACGGCCACGCTGAGTATAATTCCCTTCCATTTCCCACGTATCATAACTGTTGACATTTACAGACTGTGACCATGAATCATATGCAGCACCGAGGACGTATATTCCATTGTTATAATCAAAAAAATTGTTCCTGTCTGTAGAAAGGGAAATAATCACAGAGTTATTGTAATCATTCTGCTGACTAAGTCCTACAAAATAAGTATTTGTTGAAACGATGCTTGATGTATTATCATCATCAACTGCAACAGCACGTATTACAGTTCCCTTTTGTACCGGGGATGAAGGGATAAATTCGGAATTTTTATCAGGTGTGATTCCGCCTATTGCAGACAGAACATTTGGCTCGGATGACCTGTCGGTTATTTGAATCGGGTCTGAATAAAGGTTTGATTCTGATGTAGGTATACTGCCATCTGTTGTATAGTATATTTTTGTATTATCTGACTCTGAGCTCAATGTAAGACTAAATGAGCTGTCATAAAATCCGCTTTCACAACTGAATTCCGGTGGCTGTAGTTCATTGTTTACCGGCATTGCTGTGGTTGCTACAGCAGTTGTCTCTTTTGGTTTATTATCAGCAGTACTGCTACCCGGACTGTTTTCATTGTTGCACGCAGTAAATGAAGCAGATATGAGCGTTATAACGGATACGGACACTATAATATTTTTTATAAATTTTTTCATCAGTAATCTCCTAAATCATCTATTTAAAGGTTCTTCAGTCGTAAAATACCGTTTAAGACAGTTGTTAAGATGCTTTTTATGAGAATAATTATACCATCTGATTTAATAAGTGTCAATTTAATCGTAGAAAAATAAAAATTTTTAAAATAAAAAGGTATAAGAGTATTTTTTATAAAATACCCGGGAGTTTTACAGCCAAATAATTACATGTTAGTCATAACGCCCGGGAGTTTTACAGTTCAAAATAAAAATATTCGTCATAAAGCCCATAAATAGGGCGATTTTTTTGTCAAGAAATAATTCTTTATATGTAGCATTTCGTGGCCTTTTATAGTATAATAGATATATAAGCATCTGTTAAGTTTTAAAATCATGAAAGGCCATTAAAATGAAATTAGGAATCACAAAATCAAAAAACTCAGAATCTTTTTATGTTGCTAAATCATATAGAAATAATAATGGAAAATCCACTACGAAAAATATTCGCAAGCTGGGAACACTAAAGGAATTAATGGAAAAACTTAACACTGATAGAGATGGCGTTATCGCCTGGGCCAAGGAACAGGTCAGAATCGAAACGGAAAAATACAAAGAAGAAAAAGAAATCAAAAATGTCACAATAACATTTAATGCAGACGAACAGATGGAATACAATAAGCAATCTTTTTTTATTGGAGGATATCTGTTCCCGCAATCAATATATTATGACCTTAAACTTGATTACATCTGCAAAAAGATAAAATCAAAGTACTCATTCAAGTATGATTTAAACGCAATTCTCTCTGATTTGATATACACAAGAATCCTTGAGCCGGACAGTAAACGTTCATCATACAAAACTGCTCAGCAACTTCTTGAAGCGCCTACTTACGAACTCCATGGCGTATACAGAGCACTGGCTGTTCTTGCAGATGAATGCGATTCTATTCAGTCTGAGGTGTATAAAAACAGTCACTTCGTAACTAAACGAAGTGATAAGGTTTTGTATTATGACTGCACCAACTATTACTTTGAAATCGAACAGGAAGATGGCGATAAGAAATATGGCAAGGGAAAAGAACACAGACCTAATCCAATAATCCAGATGGGTATGTTCACTGATGGAGATGGCATACCACTTGCATTCTCGCTGTTCCCTGGAAATCAAAATGAACAAAAGTCCCTGAAACCACTTGAGCAAAAGGTTATCAGAGACTTTGGATGTCATAAATTTATTTACTGTAGTGATGCCGGACTCGGTTCAGAATCTATTCGCGAATTTAATGACATGGGTAATCGTAAATTCATTGTTACTCAGTCGATAAAAAAACTCGCCAAAGAAGAACGCGAATGGGCTCTCAACGGCAAGGGGTTCCGAAGATTGTCAGACGGTGAATTAATCGATGATATCAAAGATATCGATCCGGACGATAAAGATGTCTACTACAAGGAAGATCCATACACTCCAAAAAGAATTCATCAGACATTAATTGTAACTTACTCACCTAAGTATGCTGCATATCAGAAATCTATTCGTGAAAAACAAGTTGAAAGGGCTAATCAGATGCTTGCATCTGGTAATCATAAAAAGCAAAGAAAAAACCCAAATGATCCAGGACGTTTTATTAATCAGACTTCAGTAACAACAGACGGTGAAGTCGCAGAAAAAAAGATATATACACTGGATACTGAAAAGATTGACGAAGAGGCAAAGTTTGATGGATTATACGCTCTTTGCACTGACCTTCTTGATGATAATCCCAAAGATATCATTAGCGTAAGTGAAGGCAGATGGCAGATTGAAGCCTGCTTCCGAAATCTTAAAACTGACTTTGAAGCCAGACCAGTGTATGTCAGGACCGAACAAAGCATTAAGGCTCATTTCCTTGTATGTTTTCTTTCTCTTCTTATTTACAAACTGCTCGAAAAGAAAATGAATAAACAATACACTTGTGACGATATTCTTGATACCCTCAAAGCTATGAACTTCGCAGACATTGAAGAACAAGGCTTTATGCCGCTTTACAAAAGAAACAAAATTACTGACAATCTTCATGAAGCTTGCGGATTCAGAACCGACTTCCGTTTCATAACGAAACAAAAAATGAAAGAAATCGAAAAAAACAGCAAGTGCCACTAAATACTGGGAAAAATACTACTCTTCAAGAAAAATATCAACAGCCTCCGACCTTCGAAATCACGTAGGTTAGAGGCTGTTTGCTTTGAAAAAAGTGTAAAAGACCGGATTATATTTTTGAGATAAATGCAACTACTTGCAACAACTATTTGCAAATTGCTTATAGCATGATTTTACGTCGTTTGAAGGTGTTTTTTATGGCTGAAGTGTAAAACTCCGGTTATAGCACATTTTTATATTTGTCAAACGTAACTTAATCTTTATCAGTGAATGCTGCTGAATCAATATTAAGTTTATTTCCCATATCATCAGAGATAAGTTTATTTATATATGCATTAAGACTTAAGCCTTGACTTTTGGCGTAATTTGAGATAACTTCTTTTTTACCTTTTTTAAAAGCAATGTTAACCCGATCATAGGCTTTAGCGTTATATTTATTTTTAGAAGCTGTTGATGTTTTGCCCATAAAATGATCTTTCCTTCTTTCTGCAATTTTATTAATTTTAACATTAATAACTACATTTGGGCAAGTATTAAAATGACTAAGTACTTGTCCACATAAGTAAAATGTGATATAATAGAGGGATGAGATATACAA
>CALMUA010000117.1 GCA_937872775.1 uncultured Ruminococcus sp. | reverse complement strand
CAGGTCTTACCTTATCAGTAAATGACTCTAGTAATGGACTAGTAGATGGAGCTAAGATTATTGGATCTGCTGATAGTTCTTTTAATAACACAGCAGATTTATCTACGGCAATTGTTGGATTTGGAAAAGTTTTAAGAACTGGAGGAAATATTACAAATCAAGGAGTAGGACCAGCTGGAATAACTCAAACAATTTCAAGTAACTATAATAACTTTGGAACAGATACTGTAGGTAAACTAGCAACTGGGATAGTCACTCTAGCAAGCACTAACAAGCCTAATACTTTAATAGTTTCTGGATATGATTTAAAGGCAAGAATTGCATCTACTACTCCTGCTGGAAACTATTCTGACACAATAACTTATACACTTGCAGGGAGCTTTTAAAAGTGCTAACTTTGTAAAAGATAAATATTATTTAACTGCTCTGGTAAATAAAATGAACCTTAAAAAACTTGTATCTATAGGTTTATGTATTTTTATCTCATTCTTATTTTAACCTTATTATAATTGAATTAATATTGTAAATATGATATAATTAATTATAGAACAAAATAACAAATATAACTTAGACAATATATTGTCACGTTAAAAAAGGCAAGCCTTTATTTGAAAAGGAGAGATACTTTAATTATGGAATTTGATCTTTCGGTTATAAACGGAAACAACCCTTACAATATTGATGTAGAAAAATTTGTTGAACAGTTTTATGGATTTATTCAGCTTAACCACCTTTATGACTCCGCAATACGTCAGATTGAGACGAAATTAGAAATAATAGATAACGAATTTCAGTCTACATTTAAAAGAGATCCGATTCATACAGTTCAGAGCAGGCTTAAGTCTCCTCAGAGCATTGCACAAAAGCTTATTGATAAAAATATTCCTATTACTGCAGAGTCTATTCTGGACCATCTTCACGATATCGCAGGAGTACGTGTTGTGTGCCATTACATAGAAGATATTTATGCAGTTGCAAAATTTCTTTCGCTTCATGATGATATCAAACTTATAAAGCAAAAGGATTATATAAAAAATCCTAAGTCTAACGGATACCGAAGTCTGCATTTAATAGTATCTGTACCGGTTTATTTATCTACGGGGAAAAAAATAGTTCCGGTTGAGATTCAGATACGTACCATTGCAATGGATTTCTGGGCAAGCCTTGAGCATCAGCTTCACTATAAAACAACAACTTATGTATCTGATGATCTTGCTGAGCAGCTAAGACAATGTGCGGAAACAATCAATGATACGGATATTAAA
The DNA here is from genome assembly GCA_937872775.1 of uncultured Ruminococcus sp. Lineage (GTDB taxonomy): Bacteria > Bacillota > Clostridia > Oscillospirales > Ruminococcaceae > HUN007. Next base: position 4,491 of record CALMUA010000117.1, on the reverse strand, counting down.
ATGCAGTCAATATACCGACAGTTAAATAATATGAAATGATTTTATCAATTTATATTGAATTTTTGTAGCATTGCTGATATAATAATACTTAGGGTTTTATGTCTATTTAGCTTATATTTTATATGTAAATTTACCACTTTTGTAAATTTACCATTTTTAATTAAGCTGAATGTTATGAGTTATTTTTATTATCTGAAAGGGGAAATTAATTTGAAGTTATTATCCAGACAAATCCTATCAGCAACAACAGCACTTTGTCTTAGTGTTTCGGGAATCGGAGTATTCAAATCATCCGGACCTGTGACAGATATCCCTGTTGCAACAGCCGCAACAACCTACAATTATGCAGAGGCTCTGCAAAAATCAATGTTCTTTTATCAGGTTCAGCAATCCGGTCCTATTGCTGACTGGAACAAAGTATCATGGAGATCAGACTGCATGACAAATGATTATGTACAAGGCGGATGGTTCGATGCCGGAGATCATCTTAAGTTCACTCTGACAAATGCCTATTCTGCTACACTTCTTGGATGGGGTCTTGTTCAATACGGTGATACAGTTAAAAACTGTGGTGAACTTGAAGAGTACAAAAACAATCTCTCATGGGCACTTGATTACCTTGTAAAATGTGATCTTGGCGATAAGATCGTCTATATGATCGGTGACGGAAGCTTTGACCATGTATGGTGGGGCGCAGCTGAAATTTACATGAAAAAATTCGAGCTTATGACAGGTGAGACTGTACGTCCGTATTATACATGCAATGACAGCTGTATAGAAGCTCAGATGGCTGCAGCCCTTGCTGTAGGATACATATGCTTCAAGGATTCGGATCCTGCAAGAGCTGATGAATATCTTAAACATGCTGTTGCATGCTTTAAGCGTGCAGATAAATACCGTTCTATAGGTGATGATGCTGCAGAACATGCATATTACAAACCGTCAAGCTTCTTTGATGATCTCTTCTTTGCAGCAAACTGGCTGTATAAAGCAACAGGAGACAAAGCATATCTTGATCTCTGCGAAAGTGACTACATTCCTAACCTCGGTAAAGAGGAACAGTCTGATGAAATGAAATTCACATGGGGTCATTGCTGGGATGACACACAGCAGGGTGCTTCCCTTCTCTATGCTATGAATACAGGAGACGAAAAGTGGAAGGAACAGTTCAAGAAACATCTTGAATACTGGACAACAGGATACGGTGGAAAACAGATCAAATATACTCCTGATGGTCTGGCATGGCTCTTTAACTGGGGTGCACTCCGTCATTCAACCACAACAGCATTCTTAGCTTATGTTTCAGTTGATGAAATTTTTGCTGACGATGCAGCTGCAGTAAAAAAATATACTGATTTTGCTGACAGTCAGATGAATTACTGCTTTGGCGATAACGATAATGATTTAAGCTATGTTATAGGTATGGGAGACAAATATCCTCAGGCATGGCATCACAGAACATCAAGCGGTTCATGGAACGATAAATGGGGTGGAATCGGACAGACAACAGGCGAAGATGCAAAACCTCATGCTCATACTCTATACGGTGCTCTTGTAGGTGGTCCTGATATGACCGGTAAATACTCAGACAAGATTGGTGATTACCAGTACACAGAGGTTGCTATTGACTACAACGCAGGATATACTGCGGCTTTATGTGCTATGATTGAAAAATACGGCGGAAAGATTGATCCAAGCTTCCCTGAAACTGAAACTCCTAAGTGGACAGAATTCTATATTGAAGCCTGCATTAACCAGGCAAGCGGAAGTTATACAGAACTCAAGGTAAATGCTACAAATCACTCAGCATGGCCGGCAAGAACAGTGAAGAATCTCTCATATAACTACTATATGGACTTTACTGAATTATTTGATGCAGGTCTTACAGCAGATGATGTAAGTGTAAAGATCGGATACGACGAATGGAATGATAACTGTACAATTTCAAAACCGGTACAGTATTCAGGAAATATCTATTACGTTAAAATCTCTTATAAAGATGGCACAAAGATAATGCCTTCAGGTCAGTCAGAGCATCAGGGTGAAATCCAGTTCAGAGTATCTGTACCAGATAAGACTCCTGTATGGGATGCAGCAAATGACTATTCATTTGACGGACTTGAAAAACAGACAATGGTTAAAACAGATAGAATAACAATGTACGATGGCGATACACTTATATGGGGTACAGAACCTGATGGAACTGTTCCAAAAGCAACAGAACCTACAAAACCTGTAACTACACCAGCTCAGACTACTACAGAAAAAGTAACACAGGCTACTACAACTGCAAAGGTAACTGTTACAACACCCGCTAAAACAACTGTAACAACACCTGCCACTACACTTTCTTCAGGCGGTGGTAGCAATCCGGTATTGTACGGTGACGTTGACGGTAATGGTACCGTTGAAATAACAGACCTCACAATCCTTAGTCTTTATTTTCTTGGTGACCAGAAGCTTTCTGCAACAGGAAAGGCTGCAGCAGACGTTGAATATGATTCAGACGTAAACCTTGCAGATCTTGCAACACTCAAGCAGTTTGTTATGAAGGACCCTATCACACTCGGACCTAAAAAATAAAAATTCTTAAATAAAATTATAACCGTTACAATGAAATTTTAATTTCATTGTAACGGTTATTTTTATGTGGATATTATTGATATAAAATAATTTTAATTCAAACTGCATAATACTCAATAATCTCTGCGTACTTGTCTGCGTGCTGCATATGAGATATACTATGCCTCCGAATATAGGAAGAAGAAGAGTAGGAACTATCCATTTAAAAAGAATAGGCTGTTCCCGGAAATAATCCCGTATAAACAGCCCATGTAAAAAATCTGGATTTTACTTGTTTTCATCTACCGTTATTGATTTAAAGCCGGCAGCCAACCCTGCCAGTCCCTGTATCTCACTCGGGATAATGATTTTTGTTGCTTTGCCGTCAGCAGCTTTCTCAAATGCCTCCAGTGCCTTAAGTTTAATAACTCTTTCAGAAGGACATGCATTATTAAGCTTTATGAGGCTTTCTGCATATGCAGTCTGTACCAGTTCAATAGCCTTAGCTTCACCTGTAGCTTCAAGGATCTTCTGTTCACGGACAGCGTCTGCACGAAGAACCATTGCTTGTTTTTCAGCTTGTGCTCTTAATATCTGTGATTCCTTTTCAGCCTCTGCTCTTAGTATCTGTGATTCCTTTTCACCCTCTGCAACTAATACAGCAGATTTCTTTTCACCTTCTGCCTGAAGAATCTTTTCACGTCTTTCACGCTCTGCTTTCATCTGTCTTTCCATTGCATCCTGAATTTCTCTAGGTGGAAGAATATTTTTCAGCTCTACTCTATTTACTTTTATTCCCCATCTGTCTGTTGCCATATCGAGAATCGATGTTATTTTAGTGTTTATAACATCTCTTGATGTAAGTGTTGAATCAAGTTCAAGATCACCGATAATGTTTCTTAATGTTGTAGCTGTAAGATTTTCGATAGCAGATAAGGGATTTTCAACACCATATGTGTAATGCTTGGCATCTACTACTTGGAAAAATACAACTGTATCTATCTGCATTGTAACGTTATCCTTTGTAATAACAGCCTGTGGTTTGAAATCTACTACCTGTTCCTTGATTGAAACCTTTTTTGATATTCTGTCTATAAAAGGAATAAGTATATGCGGTCCTGTATTCCACGCAGTATAGTATGCACCAAGTCGTTCAATAACATAAATCTGTGCCTGAGGTACAATCTTAATGTTTGAAACAATAACAAGAAGAAGAAAAATAATTAAACCTAAAATAATATAAGCTCCCATATTACCACTCTCCAATTTAAATTATTTAAGCTATTTAAGCTTATTTACTAAGAAATATGTTCATTATACTTATTAAGTATGCGTGAATCATCAGTCAGATTACATCTTTGTACTATAAGACATGTTCCTGATATATCCTTAACGACTACTGTTTCACCGATATTTACGGGTAATCCATCAACTGAACGTGCATTCCAGTCAACATCGCTCAGTCTTACACGTCCGATTTTGTTATCATGATCTATGGCTTCGATAACAGTCGCTTTGCTTCCTATATCCTTATCTATATTTGTAGGAATCGCAGGACATGTAAATTTTTTAAAGAACTTACGTGTCAACATCAGAAACAGTGCAGAAACTATCACAAATACTATAAGCTGACACCAGAATGGAAGAAAAAAAGCTGCTATAAACGCCGCAATAGCACCAATAGCAAACCATACAGATACCAACTGCAGAGTTGAAATCTCAGCAATAACTGTTAAAACAAATATAGCTGCCCATAATATAAGGTGATATTTTTCCATAGTCTACTTCTCCTTTCTTTTTTTGTTTTGTTGTTTTGTACATAGTTATTGTACCACATTTATTACAAAAGCACAAGATATTTTGATATCCTTAATCCTGAATTATTCACCAAGCGCCATAGCTGTGTAAATAATTTCTAATTTTGAGAAA
>CALMUA010000116.1 GCA_937872775.1 uncultured Ruminococcus sp. | reverse complement strand
TGCAGAAGCTGAAGAAAAAGAAGAAGCTGCAGAATAATAATATATAACTATTACTGCAGATGCAGTTATAATATTTAAATATTTATTTCTGCATCTGTATTTTTATGTTTAAATTTTATTTTTATAAGGATATTTATTATCCTCCGGAAAGGAAGAATATATAATGGCAGATATTTCAGCTAAGGACGTTGCTACTCTTCGTGAGAGAACAGGCGTTGGTATAATGGATTGTAAGAGAGCATTAGTTGAGACAGAGGGCGATATGGAGAAAGCAATAGTTGTTCTTCGTGAAAAGGGTCTCGCTACACAGGCTAAAAAATCAGGAAGAGTTGCTTCTGAAGGTATTGTAACATCAGTTGTTGATGAGGATAAGAAGGCTGGCGTTGTTCTTGAGGTAAACTCAGAAACTGACTTCGTTGCTAAAAACCAGGAATTTAAATCATTTGTTGATTCAGTAGCTACTACTATTATTAATGAAAATCCAGCTGATGTTGAAGCACTTAATGCAACAAAAATGTTTGGTTCAGATATAACTGTTGCTGAAGCTCTTCAGGAACTGTTCCTTAAAATTCGTGAAAACATGCAGATCCGTCGTTTCGTAAGAATGGAAGGCGTTCTTGTTTCATATGTTCACGGTGACGGACAGTTTGGTGTTATGGTAAAGATGGATACTGACATTGACGCATCAAATGAAAAACTTATTGCATGCGGTAAGGATATATGTCTCCAGATTACTTCAATGAATGCAGGATACCTTAATAAAGAATCAGTACCTGCTGAGGTTCTTGATAGTGAAAGAACAATTATGCTTGCTCAGATGTCTGAAGATCCTAAGATGGCTAATAAGCCTGAACAGGTAAAGAACAAGATTGTTGACGGTAAGATAACCAAGTACTATACAGAAAACTGCTTACTTGAGCAGGAATTCGTAAAGGACGGAGATCTTACAGTTGGTAAATATGTTGAAAAGGTAGCTAAGGAACTTGGCGGTAAGATTTCAATCGTTGATTTCGTTCGTTTTGAAAGAGGCGAAGGAATCGAAAAGAAAGCTGATAACTTTGCAGATGAAGTTGCAAGCATGATAAAGTAATTTATTATTTATTAATATAAAAGATGCTGGCTATGGAAAACCATAGCCGGCATTTTTTATATTTCGCCCTTTATCTGAGAAAGCGCACCTTTTTCAAGTCTTGATACCTGTGCTTGTGATATACCTATTTCATTTGCCACTTCTACCTGTGTTTTTCCCTGGAAGAAACGCATATATAATATTTTTTTCTCTCTGGGATGCAGCATTTTTATTGCTTCACGTAAAAATATTTCATCAAGCCAGTTCTCAACACTGTTTTTATCTCCTATTTGATCAAGCACATAAATTGTATCACCTGAATCTGAATATACCGGTTCATAGAGTGACACTGGTTCACTGATGCTCTCAAGAGCCATTACTACGTCACTCCTTTCAGCATCAATTAATTTGGCAATTTCATCAACAGTAGGTTCTTTCTGATTATGCATCATAAGGTATTCTTTAGCCTGCATTGCCTTATAAGCCAGATCTTTAAGTGAACGACTTACTTTTATAGAATTATAGTCTCGTAAAAAACGTCTGAGTTCCCCTGATATCATAGGAACACAGTATGTTGAAAAGCGAACCTCTTTTGTCAGGTCAAAATTATTAATAGCTTTTATAAGACCAATTACTCCTATCTGAAATAAATCGTCAATGTCTTCACCTCTGTTGGCAAATCTCTGAATAACACTCAGGACTAGTCTGAGATTTCCGTTGATAAGTTTATCTTTTGCTTCCTTACTTCCGGTTGCCTGTATTTCTTTAAGAAGTTCAATTTTTTCACTTTCTTTTAGTACAGTGAGTTTTGATGTATTGATACCTGATATTATCACCTTATTATAAGCCATAGATTCTCGCCTTTCATTGAAAAGAATTTTTTACTTAAGAGTTTGATATTAACATGTTAATTCCAAAACGGATGTTAAATAAGTACCATTTTAAAATTAATATTCAGATTTAGTAGATAGACTTATGGAAATACGTAAGTTTTGTCTGGTTTTCCTGCTAGCCTGCATAATTTGACATATCCATTAAATTTATTAGCTAAGGATCATGTTGAATGAATAGCGACTCTTAAAAGCATGAAATTTTTCTTTGGGGTTATAATAAGTATTGGCATATGATTGATAAAAATACAAATTGAGACAAAAGAAAAGATTACCACATTAAAACTAATGCGGTAATCTCGTATTTTTATAATTATAATTCAGGCGTAATGTAATCATCTATAAGATGGTGTGTTTCATGGTTACTTTAAGCAGGAGGATGATCTCCTGTCTGAACATAAATTGTGTTGCTTATCAGCATATTGATAAGTAAAAAATGAGTAAGTTTATATTATAAATTTGATTTTTGACTATTTATCCGGACTTTTAAGCCATTTAACAGCATTAATAAACCATTGTGAACATTTTTCGTTGTATTGAGATGGTTTTGATGAAGTTGTATCGTCACATAATGAAATTCCATGTCCTCCATGAGGATAAATTGAACATTCAAAGCTTATTTTATTTTTACTTAGTGCCTGGATGAATAATATGGTATTTTCAACAGGAACAACATTGTCGTCACAACAATGCCATATAAATGTTCGTGGTGTGTTACTGCTTACGTGATTTTCAAGTGAAACAAGGTCAAGTGGGGTTGGCTTCGGCTGTAATCCCACAATATTTTGTATTGAACCTTCATGTTTGTACTTTCCGCTTGTGATTACAGGATATGAAAGTATCATTGAATTTGGTTTATGTTCATCTTTAAACTCAAGTGTGTCACGGATGAACTTCTTATCCCAGTGGACTCCAAGACTTGCAGCAAGATGTCCTCCGGCTGAAAATCCACATACAGATATTTTTTGTGGATCAATATCCCATGATTCAGCATTTGCACGTACAAATGCTGTAGCCTGAGCAAGCTCAAGAAGAGCAGTAGGAAATGGTTTTTGTATAACACTATAGTTTAAAACAAAAGCATGTATACCCATTGCTGCAAATCTCAGAGCGACTGGTTCAGATTCTCTTTCAGAAACAAATTCGTAGCCACCGCCAGGACAGATTATAACAGCAGGTCTGTTTTTTCTTCCTATTTCACATGAAATATCTAATGTATAAGACACAAGACTAACAGACTGAATATCATTAACACCTATCTTTTCATAAGGAATTGTAATATCATATGTTTTAATCTTCATTTTTTTTATTCCCCTTTTCATTTTCAATAATTAGTTTTGTGTTTTCATATTTTGTCTCGTAGTTGTCAGATCTGTTGATTCTATTTTTTATCATTTTAAATGTGTGATTATATGATAAAGGGGTCATAGTAGGAAATGCTTTGAAAATACGGGAGTTTTTTATCTGATCGGAGAGCTTTTCATATTTGGCGTTAAGGTTAAGCACCTCTTCTGATATATTTTCTCCAAGGGCTATTGATTTATCATGCAATAATGTTGCAATATAATCGACCTGCTTAAGCTTTTTGTTAAAGTTTCTTATATCTGCAAGAGTAGCTGCAAGATCAATAATTACTACAGTAATGATTACACCTGCGAAAATATTTCCGAACATATATGGTATGTAATTGACTGCTTTTGCTATGAGAGGTTGAACGATCCGGATAACCATAACAGATCCTACGCCCCACAAAAGAGATATTCTCATGCATATAAAACCCTGGTAATTAAATTTTTCTGTTGAATAATCCCACCATTTTGCATGGAAGAGTTTTTTCATAAGCAACCCCACTGATAACTCAACAATTGAGCATATTATTGCTGAAGTAAAATACAAAAGTACAAAGTGATGTTTTATCGGATCAAGAAGATTTGTAATAATCATGACTCCGAAACCATATATCGGACAGAAAGGTCCGTTTAAAAAACCTCTGTTTTCAAATCCACCTGTTTCAAGTGTTCTTACCACAACCTCCAGAAACCAACCGAAAACTGACCACCAGCAGAAATAAAAAAACACCTCAAAAAGTGTATTTCCTAAAAAATTAATATATATATTTTGCATGATAACATATAGTTCCCCCTATATTTATTAAGTAAAATGCTAAATTATAAAAGTATATATTCTTATTATACTTTAGAAAAAAAAAAGAGTCAACAAAAAGATGATTTATTGAGAAAAATATGATATAATGTATAAGCGGAAATTACATGGCATTACTTATACAAAAATATTTTTACAATATCTAATTCTATTCTTTATATTTATAATATTCTGGTTTAAGAATATAATGCCACAAACAGTTATAAGCTTGATATTTCGCAAAAAATAAAAATGATTAAGAAAGGCTTGGTATTTTTGAGAATCAGAAAAAAACCGTGGGCAAGACCTGAACTGGACGCGTGTGAATTTTGTATTAAGGATTCATCAGAGGTTATAGGAAAGTGGAATGAAAGCTTTATTAAGAATCAGCCGATATATCTGGAACTGGGGTGTGGAAAGGGTTGTTTCATTTCTCAGTTAGCGTTTCAGAGACAGGATATAAATTTTATTGCTATTGATATAAAAAGTGAAATGATGGCATATACACGCAGAAAAATATCTGCAGTATTTAAAGAAAAAGAGATTAACAGTGTCAATAATGTAAAGCTTCTGGTTCATAATATAGAGACAATTGAAGAAGTATTTAATCAGGATGATGTAATTGACAGAATTTATATTAATTTTTGTAATCCATGGCCAAGAAGCAAGCATAAAAAAAGAAGACTTACATATTTTAAAAAGCTGATCAGATATAAGGATTTTCTTCGCGATAAAGGTGAGATATGGTTTAAAACAGATGATGATGGACTGTTTGAAGAATCACTTGAATATTTTGCACAAACTGATTATGATATAAAATATATAACATATGATCTTCATAACAGCGATTTTAAGGAAAATATAAAGACTGAGCATGAAAAAATGTTTTCAGATATGGGTATAAAAATAAAATTTCTTATTGCCGTCAATAAAAAATAGTATATATCGGATGAATAAATTCCCAGTTAACAGTCAATAGTAATGAGAAGTGAATAGTAATAAAAAAAGAAGCAGAATCTGATGATCCTGCTTCTTTATAAATATTTCTTACATTATGCAGAAAATTAAACTGCACGTGTCACCTTGTTAGAACGCAGACACCTTGAGCATACATATATATGACAAGGAGTACCCTTAACTATAGCCTTTACGCGCTTAACATTCGGCTTCCAAGTTCTATTTGAACGTCTGTGTGAGTGAGAAACTTTTATACCAAAAGTTACACCTTTTCCGCAAATTTCACATTTTGCCATTTGCTGCACCTCCTTTATTTTAATAAGTTAATGCCAAAATCCGGCATTAGCGTTGCTGAAAACCCAATACATTGACTATAACCATAAAATAACGTATAGAGTTTTCAGGAACGCTTTAAATATTCTATCATATTTTAAGATAAAAAGCAAGTGTTTTATTGATTTTTTTAAATTAAATATTATATGAAGTTAAA
>CALMUA010000115.1 GCA_937872775.1 uncultured Ruminococcus sp. | reverse complement strand
TAATCATTATTATATGAGATATATAATAAAATTTGAAATTTATATTAATTTCTCTGTATATTATAGCTGTAAAATACAAACAATAAAAATGCAAATATTAAAACATCAAAAAACCCACGCAGAATATTTCCACATACTCAGACAAACCATATCTGAATTCCAAAGCATCGGAAATATTCTGTCAAACATTAAATATGGAGGTATTTTTAATATGAAAGCTACAGGCATAGTTAGAAGAATTGATGATCTTGGAAGGGTCGTTATACCTAAAGAGATAAGACGCACAATGCGTATACGCGAAGGAGATCCTCTCGAAATATACACAAGCAATGACGGAGAAGTAATATTTAAAAAGTATTCTGCTATAAATGAAATGTCAGAAAACGCTTCACAGGTTGCTGAAATAATGGTAAAACTTGCAGGTTGCCCTATTGTCATATTTGACAGAGATCATGTTGTTGCCGTTGCAGGCGTTTCCAAAAAGGAATTCAACGAGCGACGCATTTCACCATCTCTTGAGGACATAATTGAAGGAAGAAAAAATTTCTTTAAAACAGAAAGTGAGAGCGGTACTGTTGCCCCAGTAGAGGGAATAGACAAAGCAGCTATTGCATGTGTACCGATAATATCATCAGGTGATGTAACAGGAGCTGTTGCATTTCTTGATGATGGAATTTCTGTAACTGCATCAGAGCTCCAGATAAGCCTTATACAAGCTGCAGCACAGTTTCTTGGAAAGCAGATAGAGTAATGTATAAAAAAATTCAGCGGACCGCAGGATGATCCGCTGAAATTTTTTTATTTCCCGAAATAAATATTTTCTTTACCACAGTACATGCAGAAACGTGATGATGATGTTATCGCCTTACCGCAGTATGAACAATAGGTTGTTTTTTCAAATAGTGTATTTACAAGCTTTTTAGGCTTATAAGCTTCTTTTTTTCTTTCGGTTACATTATAAATTTTACTGTATGCTCCGCTATCTGACCATTGTTTGAGTTCCTTTGCACGCATAACCGTCCACGGATGATTTTTATAAAGAACACTTAAAAATTTCATAAGCTTGTCAAATGTACTGTTATCAAGATTTTCAAACTCATCTGCCTGTTCAAGAAACAGTGAATTATCTATCTCATCATAATGATTAGGCGGATATCCTGACAGCTTTATCATTACAGATATAGCAGCATCAACATTCTGATTAGCAAGGAGCCCTGCTCTGTCAGCTGTAAGCTCCGACATTCTGTACCACTGATAAAGAAGCAGTGTTATTCCTTTGACTGCTATCTCACCTATTCCAAGAGTAAGGTTGCCGATTATACTGGCAATATGCGGAATAAAATTACCTATAGAATGATAAAGTACATGCTGACTTTTTATATGGCCTACCTCGTGACCCAGTATAAACAAAAGTTCATCATACGTAAGCAGACTCATACAAATGCTTGATATAACTATGATAGGCTTTGATGAACCGATCGTACAGGCATTAAGTGAACCCTGAGTAACATACATAGGCGGTATTTCCTTTACATCAAGCGCTTCACATACTGTTTTTAGTGCATTGTACAGATAAGGAATATTTTTTTCTGTTACCCTTACGTTTGATCCTGTATACTGTACTGTAACCATTCTTTCAAAATTATATTCTGAATATAATTTTATTATTTTTTCAAGAGTTTTATTTGCATTGAGATTATCAAGATATGCTCTGTCTGTCGGATGTTCATACTCTGCTGAATGAAGGTTTGTAAATATTTTTTTATCGCTGTTAAGTGGTTCAATAACCGCAGCTGTAAGCATATCCGTTATGTATTTTTCATTACATTTAAAAATATCATGTGCAGACTTTGCTTTATCGGCAAATTCATCAAGAATAAACTGTACTCTTTTTCTGTTAATAACATTCACACAGTTACACAAAATTGACTTCGGAAGTCCGAAAATATCACGAAGCTTAACAAGTGATTCTGTATCTGACATTGTAAGCTTACAGTAAAGATAACAATAATAATAAATGAGTGATGCCTGATTTTTAGTAATGGTGCAGTTATTAAGGACATTCATCAGATAATCCTGTGAAAGTTCTCCGTAATAATTATAATACTCCGCAATATCAGCCAGTTCGTCACGTGAAACAACGACTGATACTGATGATATCAATACCTGTGTTATATTCATATGTTCTATTATCCCTCCACACCGCAGCTTTTGATATAAAGCTCATCAGCACTTTCACCTGTAGTATTAAAGGTTTCTTTCTTTTTCTTTTCATAACCTTCTTTTTCTACGATTTTTTCAATCTGCTCAAGATGTTCAGAAAATTTCATTTTTGTTCCTCCTGTAATATTTTTTTTATTTTCAACAAGCAAATTAATTCCTTATAAATTAATAATATCTTTTCTTTGTCCTATTCAAATTATAACGGTTTAATTTGGATTTGTCAATCAGAAAACTTATATTGAAATTGAGACATTATTTAAATCAGCACTCTATTCTCTCGACTGTGTTCATCAGGATGATTATAAAGCTGAATTGCTTAATCTTGTAAAAATAGCACAAGAAACATACTAACTATTTACATCTAACTCTGCATCGAAAACTCCAGCACATTATTGTCATTTCCAACAATATCAATCATGCTGTCAATTGTAACGTTTTTAGGAGTCCTTACTACAAGATCAACGGTCATGGTATCGTCAATATTTTTGACTATATTAATCTGCTGAATTACAATATTTGATTTTAAAAGTCGTGTTTTTACTTTATCAAGTGCATTTTCCGTATGTATTATTTTAAATGAAATCTGGATTATAGGCATATTCTCAGAACTTGGAATAAACAAATGCAGCAGAGTCTGGATAATAATAATCATAGCAGTAGCTGCTATTCCTATTACATACATTCCTGATCCTATAGCACATCCTACTCCTGCTGTTGACCATATTCCCGCTGCCGTTGTAAGACCATTTACAGCACCATTTTTTAGAAAAATCACACCTGCACCAAGAAAACTTATACCGGTAACAATATTTGAAGCTATTCGTGAAGCATCTACGCTTATGCCCGGTAAGCCTGCTACATCCAGAAATCCGTATTTTGATACAATTACAAGCAGTGTAGCACCGAGTGTAACCATTATATGTGTTCTTATTCCCGCTTCTTTCTGTCTTTTGCTTCTTTCAAGTCCTATCAGCGCACCACATAAAACAGCTGTAGCCATACGCAGAAGAAATATCAGTTGATTATCCATAACAGATATATTCACTCCCTTTGATCATATATATTACAGTATGCCATTATACAATTTTTTTGTCAACTAAAATCAAAAAAAATCTGCCGCAGTCGAAGGAAGTACTTCTGACTGCGGCAGATTTTTTATGAAAATATTTGAATCAAATAGTGTCAACAAACATACTATAAATGCATTTTATGGCCTCTTCAAAGTCATGCTGGCCAATGCCTATTATAATATTCATTTCACTTGAACCCTGATCTATCATTTTAACATTTATTCTTGCATGTGCCAGTGCTGCAAATACACGCGCTGCTGTGCCTCTTGTCTTGTACATTCCACGACCAACGACAGCAAGAAGTGCAATATCATGTTCAATTTCAAGATGATCAGGCTGAATCTCTTTTCTTATCTGTGCAAGGACTGACTCTTCCTTTCCTTCAAGTGATGCAGAGCTCATAACAATAGTCATTGTATCTATTCCTGAAGGAATGTGTTCAAACGACAGTTTGTTTTTATAAAGAATATCAAGTATTTTCTTTACAAAACCTATTTCACTGTTCATCATTGCTTTTTCAATATTTATAGCACAGAAACCCTTTTTACCTGCAATACCTGTAATTGTGTTTTTACTTGATTCATCACTGTTGTCCTCAGATACTATCATTGTACCATCAGCTGACGGATCATTTGTATTTCTGATATTTATCGGGATACCGGCTGTTCTTACAGGAAAAATAGCATCCTCATGAAGAACAGTTGCTCCCATATATGAAAGTTCTCTTAATTCCTTATATGTGATAGTTCTGATTACTTTAGGATTGTCTACTATTCGTGGATCTGCTATAAGGAATCCTGATACATCTGTCCAGTTTTCATATATTGTGGCATGAACAGCACGCGCAATAATAGAACCTGTTACATCTGAACCGCCTCTTGAAAATGTTTTTATTGTACCGTTAAGTGTAATTCCGTAGAATCCCGGAATAACTGCATATTCAACATTTTTTATCTTTTCACGTACTGCTGCAATAGTTTTATCAAGCATAAACAAGCCGTTATCATCGAAATATATTACTTCAGCTGCATCAATAAATTCAAATCCAAGATAAGCAGCCAGAATAATTCCGTTCAGATATTCGCCTCTGCTTGCTGCATAGTCACGTCCGCTTTTTGCTTTAAGGCAATATTCTATTTCATTAAATTCCTTTTCAAGGCTAAGATCAATACCAAGATCTTTTATAATCTGGTTGTAACGTTCTTTTATTTTTCCGAATTGTTCCGAAATATCATTTCCACAAGCTGAAAGCTCATAGCACTTATACAGCATATCAGTAACCTTTATATCTTCACTGAATCTTTTTCCAGGAGCTGAAGGAACTACAAATTTTCTGTGTGAATCTGATTTTATAATATCGGCAACCTTTTTGAACTGATTAGCATCAGCAAGACTGCTTCCACCGAATTTTACAACTTTAACGCTCATAAAAATACTTCCTTAACTAATTATTGTGTATCACTATATAAGTATATTAAATTTTATATAGAAAATCAATAGGGATAAAATATAAAATTCGGAGAATAAAATGTGTGTTTTTGTAGAATACGACTGTTCTTTTCACAAAGACAACTTTTCAATCAATATATACTCTCGGAACACGCTTTGATATACCACAAACAACCTCATATCCTATTGTTCCATACCATGATGCAAGTTCATCAGCTGTTATTGTTTCCTTGCCATCAGTACCTATAAGTGTAACAGTATCACCTTCTCTGACATCATCAATGGCTGATACATCAATCATCATCTGATCCATACATACACGTCCGGTAATATCACATCTCCTGCCTTTGACAATAACCTGCCCTTTAGAAGAAAGGAGCCTTGAATATCCATCGGCATATCCCACAGTAACTGTAGCTACTTTAACAGCCTTGTCAGCAGTATATGTTCTTCCGTAGCTTATGCTGTCACCCGGCTTTACTGTCTTTACATCTGAAATAACAGCTTTAAATTCCATAACAGGCTCTATCTCATACGGAAGCGGCAGCGGATAATTAGGATACAGTCCGTACATTGTTATTCCTATACGTGCAAGAGTACTTGTGCTGTCGCAGTGATATGCTGCACCTGCACTGTTAAGAAAATGTACATGCTTTAATGGTATTCCCCTGTTATTCAATTCAGAGTAAACTTTTTTTATAAAATCAGCCTGTTTTTTTGTATATGATATATTTTCAGCGATATCGCTGTCAGCTACAGCAAAGTGTGTAAATATTCCATCAATAATAAGATTTTTATATTTGAGTATTTCTTCTATTTCATCACAGCACTCAGATGCTGTATCATGTTTTAATCCTATTCTACCCATTCCTGTATCAATTTTAATATGACATCTTACAGGTTGATCAGTTGCTTCTGAAAGTCTCTCTGCATATTCTTTTGAAACAATACATTGCAAAATTTTATTATTTACAATCTCGTCAGCATATTCAGGAGGAGTGTAGCCCAGTATAAGTATTTCATGATTTTCACATGTTTTTCTTATACTTATTGCTTCATCAAGATTAGATACAGCAAAATATTTTATTCCAATCTCATTAAGTTTCTTTAAAATTTCCTTTTCACCATGGCCATATGCATCAGCCTTCACCACAGCCATAATGTCTGTATGTGTCGAAATATGCGACTTTATTGTATTTATATTATTTTCAAGTCTCGAAAGATTTATTTCAGCCCAGGCTCTTTTATGATTTTTCAAAAGAAAACAGCTCCTTGTCTTGATATTTAACAATTATTATGTTAAAATAATAATTTAGAGATAATATTTAAAATTAAGGGGGATAAATTTTGAAAGATAAAACTGTTTGTTTTTCAGGTCATCGTCCGGAAAAGCTGCCGGGAGCAGGCAAAGACGAAAATACTGAAACCAGATTTATCAAAGAACTTCTGAAAAAGAAAATACAAAAATGCATTTCAGAAGGTTATGTCCGTTTTTTATCAGGTGTCGCCAGAGGAATTGACCTTTGGGCTGCGGAAATTGTTCTGGAGTTTAAAGAATCAAACCCTGTCATTAAGCTTATCTGTGTAAAGCCTATTATCAGCCAGGGAGAAAGTTTTCCTGATGCAGACAAGCAGCTGTACAATAAAATTATCAGAAGTGCTGATTCAGTTATATGTACATCTGATACATACAAGCGAAGTTGCTATATGATACGGAACAGATACATGGTTGACAATTCAGATAAGCTTATTGCCTTTGTCAAAAGCTACAGAAGCGGTACAGGTCAGACAATTAATTATGCAAAAAAGACCGGAAAAAAAACCGATATTATTGATTTATCCGATGTAAACTTTTCTTTGAACTATGAACAGCTTATGCTTTAATATATGCTTTCATAGCACAAATCTAATTATACTACCGAATAATTATTTTGTATAGTTAAATATTCAAAAAAGTTTTCAAAAATATTTTCTCAACTTTTCAACACCGTTTTCAACACTATGTTGAAAACGCAAATGTTAATACTGTTAAAAAAATAAAGTACAGTTTTACGTTGGTTACTGTATTTGGTTTAACATTTTAATTCAAACTTTATGGAGGATTCAACATGTTTTTTGTTAAGAAACGAAAAAAAGAAAGCGTAGCCATTCCTTTTCTGATCAGTATGCTTATATCATTACTGATTATTGGTTTACCTGTTGTCAAGCTGTATTCACATATAATTGATAAAAAAGTGGCAAATGAAACAAGCAATGAAAATCATATATTTTCACCTTCAGAAAGCAATAATTTTACATCGTTAATTGTATTTGACGTTGATGATCCGGCTCTCCGAGATACATTTGTAATTATGAGAACATCCGTAACAAACAAAAAATTTACTTTTGTGCCTGTATCAAATAATATTATAAGTACAAGCGGAAAATCAAAAACAAAAATGGCTGACATCTATAAAAATGGTGGTATTATTGAACTTAAAAAAGCTGTTGAAAGCACATTTGATATAAAAATTGACCGGGACATAACTTTCAACGATGAAGCATTCTCCCTGATATGTGATGTTCTTGGAGGGGTAAACTATAACGTACCTGACGGATTGAGAGGATTAAATGAAGGAATACAATACCTTAGCAGTGAATTTATTATAAAGCTTATTACCAACAAGAAGCTTGCAGAAGAACCAAGAACAGTAACAGTAGGAAACATTGCATCAGAAATGCTTACCCAGACATCAGGAGACAGAGTTGTTGATGCACTTGATTACACATTCAACAAACTTATAAATATTGTTGAAACAGATATTACATCAATTGATTATACAAATCAGAAAGAAGCACTTATATATCTGCTGACAAATAATCAGTTCAAATCAACATACATAGTTCCGGATGGAAACTCATCTGATGGCGGAATAAAAGTAAATGATGATTTTTTAAGTGACATGAAAAAAGATTTCGGACTATAGTTAAGAAAATATATCCGCCGTTCAGTCGAAGACGGCGGATATATTTATATAACTCAGGCAATATGTCGCCTGTACCTCTAAGGTGGCAGGTTCAATATTTACTCCGGACTCCTTAAAACACTGACATATCAGATTAAATGAAAGGCTGATTTTATGCTTAAAAATATTTTTGATACTCATGCACATTACACGGATGAATGCTTCGATTCTGACAGAGATGAGCTGATAAATACCATTCATAAAAACGGCGTACGCTATATAATGCTTGCTGTTTCAAATATTGAAGATTCAATAAAGGCTCTTGAGATAAGCAGCAAGTTTCCGTATGTATACTGTGCAGCAGGTATACATCCTGAATGTACAGATACTGTAACACATGATTATATTGAAAGAATAGAACATCTGTCTGCCTCAGAAAAAGTCAGGGCAATAGGTGAAATAGGTCTTGACTATCATTATGAGAATTATGACAAAGATCTTATGATGCAGATTTTCATTCAGCAGATACTTCTTGCAAATAAACTTCATCTCCCTGTTATAGTACACTCAAGAGATGCCACCAAAGATACTCTTGATATACTTCATAAATACACGCCGGAAAAAGGTGTTGTCCACTGTTTCAGCGGTTCTGCCGAAACTGCAGAGGAAATACTGAGACTTGGTCTTAATATCAGTTTTACCGGAGTAATAACCTTTAAGAATGCAAGAAAATCACTTGAAGCACTTAAGGTTGTTCCGATTGAAAGGTTGATGCTTGAAACCGACTGTCCGTATATGGCCCCTGTTCCTTGGAGAGGCAGCCGCTGTGACAGCTCAATGATATCCGAAACAGCAGCTAAAGCTGCAGAAATCAAAGATATAACAGTTCAGCAGATGCTTGATATCACATGTGATAATGCAATAAAATTCTTTGGCATTCAGGACTAAAATTATTACTGATTAATCATACTCAAAAATAAAATACGTTGATAATCAGATTTAAATCTGATTATCAACGTATTTTTTAATTTTTATATTTCATTTCTGTTCTCAAGTGCCTTGAAAAGTGTAATTTCATCAGCATACTCAAGAATTCCTCCTACAGGAAGACCGAATGCAAGTCTTGTAACTTTTATTCCAACAGGCTTAAGAAGCCTTGAAATATACATTGCTGTTGCATCACCCTCAACAGTAGGATTTGTTGCCATAATTACTTCTTCTATAGATGTATCAGCCTGAATTCTGCTTATAAGCTCCTTTATATGAAGCTTGTCCGGAGTAATTCCGTCAATCGGTGAAATAAGTCCATGAAGAACATGATAAAGGGCATTGTATTCACCTGTTCTCTCTATTGCAGTTACATCCTTAGGACCTTCTACCACACAGATAATATTTTTGTTGCGTTTTGTATCGCTGCATATAGGACATATTTCTCTGTCGGTAAGATTCTGACATACAGAACAAAGCTTAATATTTTTTTTTGCGTTAATAAGTGCCTCAGCAAATGCAGAAACATCTTCCTCTGGCATAGATGTAACAAAATACGCTAGTCTTTGAGCTGTTTTCATTCCTATTCCAGGAAGTCTTGCAAACTGCTCTGAAAGAAGTACTATAGGCAGTGCATTTGATTCTGACATTTAATTAAAACAATCCAGGGAGTGAAACTCCGCCTGTGATCTTGGACATTTCTTCTTCTGTTGTTTCTTCAATATTTGAAATTGCTTCATTTACAGCGCTGATAACGAGATCCTGGAGCATTTCAACGTCTTCTTTATCAACAACCTCAGGCTTGATTGTAAGAGATTTAATAGACTTTTTACCATAAAGAACAACTTCTACAGCTCCGCCGCCTGAAGTAGCTGAAAATTCACGTTCTTCAATTTCATCCTGAAGCTTTGTGATTTCGTCCTGCATTTTCTGAGCCTGTTTGATCATAGCGTTCATATTCTGATTTCCGCCGCTTGCATTCTGTTTTGGTACTCTTGCTTTCATATTTAAAACTCCTCTTTTAATTAATTTAATTTTTTTTATTTATGCTGACAAATGACTATTATCCCTCTGGAAATGTATCCAGATTAGAACTTTTCGCCTTTTCAATCAGCTTTATAGCATTTTTTTCTTCCTTTGTAGCCACTACATCGCATTTTGCACGTATTGCAAACCTTTTGCCAAGAACACTCTCAACAGCATCACTCAGCATAGCTGCATTTTCTTTGTTCCGGAACAGCGTAATGAAAAACGGATTGTGAGCAACAATAAACAACCCACCGCCGTTTATATATGCTTTTGATTCATTCAGACTCGCTGAAACAGCCGGATTTATTTCAGCAAACCTGCTGAGTACCTCCGCCCAGTTCATGACTTGTGTTAAATTTTTATTATCAAGTTTAGAAAAATCAACCTGAGGCTCTTCACGGACAACGGTTTTTTGAGGTGCAGCTCCGGATGCCGGAGAAGCCTGTCTCAGAGAACCGGATGAAATGATTTTTTCAATTTCAGTTATTCTTGCCATTATAGACGTATCTGCAACCGAAGCTGATGTCTGTATTATTTCTGATGACAATCTGATAATACACATTTCCAGTTCTATTCGTTTATTTATTGCACGGATCATTCTTTCACTGCAGTCCTGCATTGCTGTCAGATATAAAATAACTGTCTGTAAATCTGTTTTTGAAGCATATTCACACAGTTTGTCATATTCGTCAGGCATACATGATATAAGTTCAGTCTGACCCGGATTTATCTTAATAAGCATGATATTTCTAAACTGAGAAATAAGCTCTTCACACAGACGTGACATATCCTTTGAACCTGCATAAAGTTCATCAATAAATGATATTGCGTCTGACGGCTTTTTTTCTATTATTGCATTTATTATACCGAATATTTGATCTCTGCCGGCAATACCGGCAGCTGCAGATACTGTATCAGCCGTTATTGTCTCAGAAAATGCCACACACTGATCAAGGAGTGAAAGTGCATCTCTCATTCCTCCGTCAGCAAGCCTTGCAATAAGAAATGCAGCATTGTCATCAAGAACAATTTTTTCCTGTGATGCAATATACAAAAGACGTTTAGCAATATCATCTACTAAAATTCTTTTAAAATCATAACGCTGGCATCTTGAGGCGATAGTTGCAGGTACTTTATGTATCTCTGTTGTAGCAAGTATAAACTTTACATATGAGGGCGGTTCTTCCATAATCTTAAGTAATGCATTAAATGCATTGACTGACAGCATATGAACTTCGTCAATTATATAGACCTTATATCTGCATCGTTCAGGAGTAAATATCGCTCCATCACGCAGATCTCTTATATCATCTACTCCGTTATTGGAAGCAGCATCTATTTCGATTATATCGCTCAGAGCAAAATCATCTGCATCACGGCATGTATCACATTTAAGACATGGTGCTCCGTCTGTAGAATTTGCGCAGTTTATAGCCTTTGCAAAAATTCTTGCACATGTTGTTTTTCCTGTTCCCCTTGAACCGGTAAATAAATATGCATGAGCCGTTTTATTATTTATTATCTGATTTTTCAGCGTTGTAGTAATGTGTGGCTGTGAAACCACGTCATCAAATGTAAGTGGCCTCCACCGCCTGTATAAAGCTGTGTACATTTCACATTCCTTCCTTACTAAAACAAACAGATTTATTTTAAAAAAGATAATAAAAATATCCGAAACATAGGTGTGCAGGCTTGCTGCGGCACACAAAACGGTCCGCTTAATGCTGCTCG
>CALMUA010000114.1 GCA_937872775.1 uncultured Ruminococcus sp. | reverse complement strand
ACACGTAAATATGTGGCCTTTGAGAGTTCTCTTATGCCACGATGAATAATTCAGGATAACTTAGTACTTTTTATAAAGGAGATACATAATGAATTCTAAAATAGACGAACTGATAAAAAGCATAGAACAGGTCATCGTTGGAAAAAGAGAAGTAATAAAAAAGGTAATAGTTTCACTTTTGTGTGAAGGACACATTCTTATCGAAGATGTACCCGGAGTTGGAAAGACACAGCTTATAGCATCTCTTTCCAAATCGCTTAACGGAGCTTTCAACAGAATACAGATGACTCCTGATATAATGCCGTCAGATATACTGGGCTTTTCACTTATCAATAGCCAGACAGGAAATTTTGAATATAAGCAGGGTGCAGCAATGTGTAATTTTCTTCTTGCTGATGAAATAAACCGTGCTTCTCCAAAAGCACAGTCAAGTCTGCTTGAAATAATGGAGGAAGGTCAGATAAGTCTTGACGGTGTGACTCACAGGCTTCCCGTGCCGTTTATGGTAATGGCTACGCAGAATCCTGTAGAGACATATGGTACATACCATTTGCCTGAAGCTCAGATGGACAGATTCTTTATGAAGGTAAGCATGGGATATCCTACTTTAGATGAAGAACTGCTTATACTTGAACGTACAGAATTTGCAAATCCGATCTATGCTATCAGTCATTCTGTTCTTAGTCTTAACGATATAACTTCCCTGCAGAACGAAGTTAAAAATGTTCCAGTTGAACGCCAGGTGAAAAAATATATAGCAGAACTTGTGAGATTTACAAGAGACAATGAAATGGTCGCACTGGGAGTCAGTCCGAGAGGAAGTATATCTCTTTACAAGGCATCAAAAGCTGTTGCTTATATTGAGGGAAGGAATTTTGTCACACCGGATGATGTCAAATATATAGCAGACAGTGTAATGTCACACAGGATTATTTTATCCGTAAAAGGAAAATCACGATACAAATCATCGTCTGAATTTGTAAACAGAATATTAAGCACTGTTGCTGTTCCTATGCAGAGATAGGGAGAGATATATTTATGAAATCCATAATATCATATTTTTCAGTGTTTATTTCAGCAATACTTTATATGCTCCTTTTTGATAAAGCAGCCGGAGGGATAATGACTGTTTTTTTATTTGTTACTCCTGTTATTTCGATTTTTCTTACTGTTTCAGCGAAAAAAAGAATAATATTTGAACTGGAATGTGATAATGAAATATTAAACAAAGGTAAGCTGGAAAAGATACATGTAAATATCACAAAAGATACAATTTTGCCTTTACCGTTTATATGCTTTACAGTTGAACTTTCAAAACGCTTTTGTGAACTTGCTCAGAATGTTTATAAATTTTCTATGTCGGAAAACAGAGAACTGACTGTTGATATTGATGTAAACCCTAAAATCTGCGGGCCGGCAGATATATGTATAAATAAAATATATATTACGGACTATCTCGGAATTTTTAAATTTAAAATCAATCCTGATATGCTGGTTTGTAAAACTGTTTCAATAAGTCCTGATATTGTGGAGATAGACGAGAGTAATGAACTCCTGAGAAATATATTCAGCAGTCTTACTGACAATGATGATGATGATGCTTCAAAATCAGGTTTTGGGAAATCATCCTTTCCGGGTTATGAATACAGGAATTATGTTCCGGGTGATTCACTTAAAAAAATAAACTGGAAGCTGTCATCAAAAAGAAATCAGCTTTTTGTAAGACTGGATGAAGCATCAAACATAACTCTTCCTGATATTTTTCTTGACACATCTGAACCTGTAAATGTAAATAATGAAGAGACAGCAATGTATACCCAGCAGACAATCATTGAAGCTTCATTATCATTGCTTATGATGTTTGTGAGACAAGGACTTGAATGCACATACTCATATTATGATAACGGGATTTTAAAAAAGGAGAGCTTTAATTCTCCTGATGGTATTCAGAAGTTAGCTGATAATATATCCAGTGTAAATTTTAATAATATATCGGATTATGAAAATATAAATACACAAAGCCATAGTTCAAAGTCAACAGGTGTAAATATTGTGTATACATTAAATATTAATAATCAGCTCATTAATCGTGCGCGGTCAGCGTCCGATAACAATAATGCAGTAAAAATAATTATTCCTGAAAATACAGCTTATAGTCAGAGTGCAGGAATGTCTGATGTCTGGCTTATAAAAGAAAATTATGAAATATGCAGATTCATTTAGCAGAAAGGCGAAACGATGTTTAATTCTATAAAAGAAGGTGTGACTAAAAACATTATACCGCTTATGCTGTGTATTGCTATTGTCACTTCATGTATGTATGTTTACAGTAAGTCCTATGTGATAATACTTTTAATTATCACATTTTTTATACAGGCTTCAGTTTTTACATTTTATAATTATCTTTCAAAAAAATCAGTTTTACTTAAGTTTATTTCAGTAGTAGGCTCATTTATTGCAATCTGCGGTCTTTCAATTATTGCAGTAAAAACAGGTCAGAATAAAAGCGGCCTGGATTTTTTTGTATGGTTTCTTTCACCTCAGGCACTTGTTGAATTTTCTATGTCGTATATAATTGCAATATTTATTATTATAAATTTTTTTATTGCATCAACTGTTTATTATTTTTCAGTTGTAAGATACCGTATTTCAATGACATTTATGATAACACTCATACCATTTGCTTTTTACAGAAAAGAAGGTGAACAAGTCCCTGTTTTTTTTGCACTTATTCTTCTTATCCTGTATGTTGCGGTTATGATCCACTGTCGCCAGCTTGATAAAAAAGATAACGAAAAAATAATTATTGATACCGGTTATAAAAAGTCAGTAACATATTTTCTTACATTTTCAGCCCTTCTCGCACTTATATTGCCAAAACCTAATATTAAAATAGATAATAACTGGATGGATACGCTACTTGAATCAGATGCACTGACAACCTATATGCTTAGTCAGCTTGGTCTGGTATCAGATACTGCAACCTCATCGGGAACATATGAAGGTGCGTCTGACGTCAGACTTTTTGAATTTGTGACGGATGAGGAGCCTATTAATCTTAAATCACAGACCTACAGTATTTATGATTATGAAAAAAATACGTGGCATGTTGACGATTCTGATGTTCATGGCATACAGCTTTTGGAAACTGATTCAGAACTTCTTAATCCTGAAAAATTTTATTCGTCAGTGGCAAGAGCCTGTGAAATAGATAATGAATTTGCTCAGAAATATAATATTGATGGAATTAAAAAACATCTTGAAGAGGATTATTTAAGAATTCTGGTACTCCAGGATTCAGCTATAAGAACAAAATATTATCTTTCACCTACTCTCTCGTATAATGTAATCTCAAATGTAGGTGAGTATGTGTATAAGGCAACAAACGGAATGCTTTACAGTGCTTCAGCATATGATGAAGCGTATAAAATAAAATATTTTTCATCAAAATCAGCAGATGAGGAAGATTATCAGAAAATTCTTGATTCTCTTAGCCGTGAAAATTATGATGAATTCATTCATGAGTTATATGATATTCTCAATGCTTCGGGTGAAAATAAATATTTACCTGTTGTAGATGCGTATATAACAGATTATGAAGCATCTGCTGAATATGAGGAAAAATTCAGAAGTGATCTTCCTGAAAATATCACATCACTTTCAGATGAGATTATCGGTAAAACATCTTCAGATCTAAACAAAGCAATGAGAATAGAAAACTATTTCCGTATAAATGACTATAAATACAGTCTGTCATATAAAAAGCCATCAGATTATAACATGGAGTATTTCCTTTTTGACAGTAAGACAGGAATATGTTCTGATTATGCAACAGCAATGGTTCTGCTTGCACGCTCAGCCGGAATACCTGCACGATATACAGAGGGAGTACATCTTCAAAGAGATTCTGATGACGATAAAATAATAACAGTAACAGATTCAGACCTTCATGCTTTTCCGGAATTATTTATATCAGGCTATGGATGGATGACATTTGAGCCGACACAGATTGAACAGGCTGAAAGTGCTAAAGATTATGATTATCTGATTATGGTCATTGTTGCATTTTCGACGGTCCTTCTGATCGCATTGATAATATTATTTTCAAAATTTGTTTGTCCTCAGCTTTCAGAATATATATTTAAATTCAGGACGTCAAAAGCTGTTCCTGAAAAATCAATATCAATGATCATGAATAAAATACGAAATCTTGTAAATCTTGATGAGAGTGCTACATCGTCTGAAATTTCACATAAGGTGATCAGTGATTATCAGATAGATATATCGGGATTATCACAGGAATTTGATACTGCTGTTTACGGAAACAAGAAGCTTTCAGAACAATATATTGATCAGGCACTTAAACTATATATTGAATTATATAAAAAGATAAAAGAAAATAAAAAGATGATGAAAAAGAGAAAGAAGGTCAGAATATGACATCTGAAGAAAAGCTTGATTATGCCTATAACAGTATAAAATCCAGAATCCCTTTTAAACCCAAGACAGCTCTTATACTCGGATCAGGACTCGGAGACTTTGCTGATACTATTAATACAGAATGCGTTATTCCATATAATGAGATTGATGAATTTCCGATTTCTACAGTTGAGGGACATAAGGGACAGTTTGTATTCGGATACGTTAATAAAACGCCTGTAGTGATCATGCAGGGAAGAGTACACTATTATGAAGGGTATTCAATGACAGATGTTGTACTCCCGGTCCGTCTGATGAAACTCATGGGTGCAGAGATCTTATTTCTTACAAATGCAGCCGGGGGAGTAAACAGTAATTTCAAAGCCGGAGACCTTATGATGATAACAGATCAGATATCTAAATTTGTACCGAGTAGTCTTGCAGGGAAAAATATTGATTGTCTTGGACAACGTTTCCCTGATATGAGCAGAATATATGATAAACAGCTATGTGATATCATTCGTTCATCTTCACAGAAGCTTAACATAGGGCTTCAGGAGGGGGTATACATCCAGTTTACAGGACCTGAATACGAAACTCCTGCAGAAGTCAGAATGGCACGTATGCTTGGGGCTGATGCGGTTGGAATGAGTACTGCATGCGAGGCTGTTGCTGCCAATCATATGGGAATGAAAATTTGCGGAATATCATGCATATCCAATCTTGCTGCCGGAATGGGCAGTACTCCGCTTAATCATAAGGAAGTACAAGCCGCAGCAGATATGATATCCGAAAAATTCAAAGCTCTTGTCAGAGACGTAATTGAGAGTATGGATGCGCTATGACGATAAGATTTTATAATGCGTATATTCTTACCATGCAGCCGGGATGTGATATATTCAGAGGTGAGGTACATGTTAAGGATGACACTATAGCATTTGTGGGTACTTCCTATGATCCTGAATATAAAAATATTTCAGAATTCGACAGGGAGATTGATGTCAGAGGTAACCTTCTTATGCCTGGCTTCAAGGATGCACATACTCATTCACCAATGACATTTCTGCGTTCATTTGCGGATGATATGCCGCTTCAGAAGTGGCTTTATGAAAAGGTTTTTCCACTTGAGGCTAAACTTAATGATGAGTGTGTATATTATTTTACAAAGCTTGCTGTTATGGAATATCTTACTAGTGGAATAACATCGTGTTTTGACATGTACTCATGGCAGGATTCAATGGTAAGGGCTGCTGCCGATTGCGGGTTCAGATATGTAGTATGCGGAACAGTCAATGATTTTAAGGATTCTGCTCAAAAACAAGAGGAGTTATATGTAAGATTTAATAAAATCAGTCCGCTTATATCATATCAGATGGGAATACATGCTGAATATACAACCTCATACAGACTTATGAAGGAGCTTGCATGTGTATCACGAAAATATAATGCCCCTGTGTATATGCACAACAGTGAAACCAGAAAAGAGACAGACGACTGCATAAAAAAATACGGACTTACTCCAACTGAGCTTTTTGATGATATTGGTTTGTTTGATTACGGGGGAGGCGGATTTCATTGTGTATATCTGACGGACAATGACATTAAGATATTCAGGAATAAAAAATTATATGCAATAACAAATCCGGCGTCAAATGTAAAATTGGCAAGTGGTATAGCACCAATAACAAAAATACTTGAAAATAATATTCCTGTTGCAATAGGAACTGACGGACCTGCAAGCAATAACTGCCTTGACATGTTTCGTGAAATGTACCTGGTAACAGCTTTACAGAAGCTGCAACTATCAGATGCATCAGCTTGTCCGCCGGAGATTGTTCTTGATATGGCAGTAGTCAAAGGTGCACATGCCATGTGTCTTAAAAACAATGACACAATAAAATGCGGCAATAAGGCAGATATGATTCTTATAGACTTAAGTCAGCCTAATATGCAGCCTCAGGGAAACATAATAAGAAATATTGTTTATAGCGGAAGCAAGCAGAATGTATATATGACAATGATAAACGGCAGAATCTTATATATGAACGGCGAATTTTTTATAGGGGAAGAAAAAGAATATATTTATAAAACGGTAAATAAACTTTTTTCAGATATTATTACCTGACTTTAAACGAGCAAGTCTGCAGTGGTAATGTTGAAAATGTGAAATTTTGTCTGATTTAGCAAACAGAAAATGGGGGGGGATTATATGAGGGAAACAGAGTATAAATTTTTAGTTACAAAAGAAAAATTTTATGAGATCATGACTCAGATAAAAGGTCAATACCCTAATGCATGCTGTGATAAAAGAATCCAGATAAATTATTATTATGATACATTTGATGGATATCTTCTTTCAAATCATACAACACTAAGAGTACGTCAGACTGAAGACAGTATTGCACTTGAGCTTAAAGAGTCATTGCCCGCAGTAAAAGATTTCTCTACAAGCAAAGAAACAACAAAAAAGATATCAGGGTTACTTCCGGAGATAACTCTGAAGGATGGAAGATTTGCCTGGATTCCATTTCAACTTCAGGGAAATCTCGTAACAAAGCGTGTTAGTATAAAACCATGTCAGTCACTGTCAATTGACTTTGACATAAATTACTATTGGGGCTATTGTGATTATGAAATAGAGATGGAATTTAATAAAGATGCACTCAAAGCAACAACGGTACTGATAAATAATCTGGGTCTCATGCCGTTGAGAAATAAAACCGGCGGTAAGGCAATCAGATTTTTTAAACTTAAATCCAATCTGTTTAAAGACTAAGGAATGATTATGCTATGAATCCACGACTTCCGTTTCTCAGGGAAAAGACATCAAAGCTGACAACATTCCCGGGTGTATATAAAATGAAAAACCGGGATGGACATATTATTTATATAGGTAAAGCTAAAAATTTAAAAAACCGGGTTACAAGTTATTTCAGGGAATCAGCTGACCATACTCCTAAAGTAGCTAAAATGGTTGAGAATGTGTATGACTACGATTTTATCGTTACAGATTCAGAATATGAAGCTCTGGTTCTAGAGTGCAGCCTCATCAAGCAGCATAAGCCAAAGTACAATATTTTGCTTAAAGACGACAAAGGATATCATTATATTCATATATCAGATGAACAGTATCCGAAAATAACTGCTGAGAAGCATATGATAAAAAGTGGTATAACACTTGGACCGTATACGAGTCAGGGCGTAACAAAACAGACTGTTGCTGAAGTAAACAAAGCATTTATGCTTCCTGTGTGCAAAAAAAAATTTCCGTGCCGCGGTGCAAATCAGAGACCATGTCTTAACTATCACATTAAACAATGTATGGGAGTATGCATGGGGAAGATTTCTCAAAAGGAATACAGAGAGATAATTTCTCAGGCAGTATTATATATAAGATCAGGAAGTAAGAAATCGGTTGAAAAACTTAAAGAGGAGATGGAGGACGCAGCAGAGCACCTGGAATTTGAAAAAGCAGCTAAGATACGTGACAGAATATCATCTATAACAAAAGCATCCGAAAAGCAGAAAATAATAGATGCTGATATTGTGAATACCGATATTATTGCCTCGGTAAGCAATCCTCTGGGTACATGTGTCTCGGTTATTATATACCGGGAAGGAAGGCTTGTTGATAAAAATTCATATTTTTTTGAGGAAACGAATGCAGATGATAACCTTCTTGAAGACTTTATAGTTCAGTATTATTCGGACAATACTGAAATACCTGATAATATTTTTATTGAGTATGACATTGAGAGCAAAGATATACTTGAAGATCTTCTTAAAGAACAGTCAGGCCATACTGTCCATGTAATATACAGACAAAAGGGAACAATGATGAAATATATTATGATGGCAAGAAATAATGCAAGTGAATTTTTATCATTGCTTGTCGGCAGGACAGGAAAAGAACTGATTGCACTTGAAGAACTTTCAAAGCTTCTGGGACTTGCAAAGCCCCCGGAATATATAGAGGCATATGATATTTCTAATCTTGGTTCATCAGCAATGTGTGCAAGTATGGTTGTTTTTGAAAATGGAAGGCCGCAGAAAAATATGTATAAAAAGTTTTCTATAAAAACTGTATATATTCAGAATGACTATGCATGTATGCAGGAAGTTCTGGAGCGAAGATTCAAAAGATTCCTTGATAATGAGGAAACTGATAAAGGATTTAAGAGAATACCTGATCTTATTTTTCTTGATGGTGGAAAAGGACAGGTAAATGCTGTTGAACCGTATCTGAGACAGATGGGGATAGATGTCCCTGTATTCGGAATTGTAAAGGACAGTAAGCATAGAACCAGGGCGATTTCCACTGGTGGAGAAGAAATATCAGTTTCAAGTCTTAAACCTGCATTTGCACTGATAACGGCTATTCAGGACGAGATGCACAGATGTGCAATATCTTATCAGAGAAAGCTGCACTCAAAGCTTACATTTCAGACACGTCTTACACAGGTAAAGGGAATAGGTGAAAAAAAGGCTGCAAAGCTTATAACACATTATAAAACAATTACAGCTATAAAAGCGGCTGACGCGTCAGAAATTTCAAAAGTAGCAGGAGTAAACATTGAGACGGCAAATGGACTTTTGGAGTGTTTAAAATGAAAAACATCGGAATTTTAATGTAATTATTGTAACAAATAGTGGAGATAATATCATCACTCAAAAATAAATAAAACACAATCTATAGACATAATAATAAAAATGTTGTATAATATAATAATCTGAAGGACAAAAAATTTTATAAACAAATATATTCTGGAAAAGGAGAACTTTTAATGCGCGTAATTACCGGTTCGGCAAGAGGCAGAAAATTGATGACAATGGATGGAAACGATGTCAGACCTACAACTGATAAGGTAAAAGAATCTATTTTTTCTATAATTCAGTTCCAGATTGCGGGTTCAGTAGTACTGGATTTATTTGCGGGAAGCGGACAACTTGGAATAGAGGCATTAAGCAGAGGAGCATCAAAAGCATACTTTGTTGACAAATCCAAGGCTTCTATAAATGTCATTACTGAAAATATAGCATTGACTGAATTTGAAGAAAAAAGTAAGATAGTTTATATGGATTCAATTGATTTTCTTAAATCCACGTCTGAAAAATTTGACATTGTATTTCTCGATCCTCCTTATCACAATGGAATCCTTGAACAGGTACTTCCGGTTCTTGAGTCTCATATGAATGAAGGCGGAAAAATAATCTGTGAACATGAATCAAGACTCATTTTTCCAGAAAAAATTGGTTCAATATACTTGAAAAAGAATTATAAATATGGTAAAATAGAAATAAGTCAGTTTGTGTGCGGTGATATATAATTCAGAAAATATGTTTCTCGCCTCTAAGACAGCTTGTTCCATATTGGAACGTTAAAAATGGGCAAGCCTTATTTTAATAATTCTGACAGATCAGAGGTGCTTTTTATGAGAAGAATAGCTGTTTGTCCAGGCAGCTTTGACCCGGTAACGTTAGGACATGTTGATATCTTTAACAGAGCTTCAAAGCTTTTTGACAAAGTAATAATATTAGTTTCCACAAATCTTTCAAAGCAGTCTCTTTTCACACCTACTGAGCGTATAAAAATGATTATGGAAGTTACAAGTGACATGGATAATGTGGTTATAGACATCCTTGACGGGTTGCTTGCAAATTATGTTAAAAACGTCGGCGCAACTGCAATTGTCAAGGGGTTAAGAGCTGTAAGCGATTTTGAATACGAATTTCAGATGGCACTTGCAAATAAAAAATTATATCCTGAAGCGGAAACGGTTTTTCTGACTACAAGTGCGGAAAACATGTATCTCAGTTCAAGTGTCGTAAAACAGATTGCTACATTTGGCGGTGATATCAGTAGCTTTGTTCCTGAAGCAATTCTTGAAAATATTGTGTCTCGTATCAGGAAAACCAGTTAGTTATGATGGCGAATAATAAATGCTTACACTTTTAAGATAATTATCATGAAAGGAGAAAACCGGTGCATATTTTCATACCGGTTATAATAGAATGAATAATATTGATGAAATACTTGAACAGATGGATGAGCTACTGGACAAATCGGCATCAGTTCCGTTTGCCACACATAAAGTGATGATTGACGGAGAACGCTTAAGAGAGCTTATTGATGATATAAGACTGAATATCCCTCAGGAAATAAAACGAGCAAAGCTTATTGATTTTGACTGTGAAAGAATAATAAAAGAAGCAGAACAAAAAGCTGAACTGATAGTACAGCGGGCAGAAGAAAGAGCTAAAACACTTGTTGCGAGTGATGCAATTATAAAAGAAGCCAAGCAAAAAGCAATGGAGCTTTTAACGCAGGCACAGGCAAGATCCAAGGAAATCAAAATGGCAACAAACAACTATGTGGATAATATGCTTCGTGATGCTGAAATATATTTTACAAAAGGACTTCAGGATGTAAAAAGAACATCTCAGGAAATAAGCAGAGTAAAGAGTTCAAACAGTACAGGAGATTTATAAAAAAATACTTAATCATGATGAATGCTGATGCAATGCTTTACAGTACAGCTGACATCTTATAAACAGTCAGGTTTAAATTAAAATAAATAAACGCAAAGAGGCGTACCAATGATATATGGTATGCCTCTTTATATTTTTTAGAAGGGAAAAATTACAATGGATAAAATAGACATGAAACTGATAGATCTTTTACAGGAAAATTCAAGATATCCGTTAAAACTCCTCGCATCAAAGGTTTTTCTTTCTGCACCTGCAGTGTCGTCAAGAATAGAAAAGCTCGAAAAACAAGGAGTAATAGTTAATTATAATACCACGATTGACAAACAGAAACTCGGGTATAATATAACAGCATTTATAAGTCTTGAAATATCAGCAAATCAAAAAAATGAATTTTACCCATTTGTCAGTGAATGCCCTAATGTACTTGAATGTAACTGCGTTACAGGAAGTTATTCTATGCTTCTTAAAGTAGCTTTTCCAAGTACAGAGGAACTTGATGAATTTGTAGGAAAGCTTCAGACATTCGGAAACACATCAACACAGATTGTCTTTTCAACACCTGTTCCGCACAGAGAAATAAGACTTGTTTAGTCTGCTGTTATTGTGACCTTTGAACCCGATTTTTTATTTTTAGGTACATCAGTTACAGATACTTTATTATCACTGCTGTCATCGACAGTTTTACCCTTTTTATCAGTAACATCTTCGCTTTTTTTATTGGTTGCCGGTTCACCATTTTTGTCTGTTACAATTTCACCATTTTCATCAGTAATATCTTCATCAATTTTTCCAGTTTCAGTGATCGGTTCACCGTCTTCATCTGTTACGATCTCACCATTTTCATCAGTAACAAATACATCAGTTGTATCTGGTTCAGATGTTTCCTTTTTCTTGTTAAGACCTTTTACTTGTTCCCAGTAGTCAGCTCCTGTAGTTTCTATGTATAAATCCCACTTTATATCCTGATTGGTATTTATAGGTATATCATCAAGATCAGATTTAAAATCCTGATGTGGATCAAAGCTCAGCATAATTGCAACAGCAATTATAGCTACTGAAATAACTGCAACAATAAATATGGTTAATTTCATTATGACGTTCCTTTCATATTGTTATTAGTCTATATTGTATTATTTTAATTTGCAAACTGTACATATAATGTAATCGAAGGTGCAGGGCGACCGCAAAGCCCTGCAAGAAACTTAAGAATTTACACAAACAATGCTTTTGAATATGTTACTACTAATCCATAAACAAAGCAGATAATGTAAGCGAAGGTGCAGGGCGACCGCAAAGCCCTGCAAATAAACTTAAGCATTACTACAAACTTATCTGATTCATCCCAACAGTAACTTAAATATATTTTAATTATATCAAAATAGTTATGATATGTAAAGAAATATGATAAAATAAAAAATGGGGTAAAAATACTTGAAATGCATCTGAATTTGTAGTATAATAGAACAGTAATGCGTATATAATCAAAATACTGAAAGGAGTATTTTAAGACTATGAATTATTCTCATGAAGTTGAAACTATGTGTCCTATCGCACAGGGCGTATCTCATGGTGCTGCTCCAATTCCTGAGGAAGCAAAATGGGTAAAGGCAAAAGAGGTTAAAGACATTTCCGGTTTTACACACGGAATTGGCTGGTGTGCTCCACAACAGGGTACATGTAAACTTACACTTAACGTAAAGGAAGGTGTTATTCAGGAATGTCTCGTTGAAACAATCGGATGTTCAGGTATGACACATTCAGCAGCTATGGCTTCTGAAATTCTTCCGGGAAGAACAATTCTCGAAGCTCTTAATACTGACCTCGTTTGTGATGCAATCAATACAGCTATGAGAGAACTTTTCCTTCAGATCGTTTACGGTCGTTCACAGAGTGCTTTCTCTGAAGACGGTCTTGTAATAGGTGCTGGACTCGAAGATCTTGGTAAGGGCCTCCGTTCACAGGTTGGTACTATGTATGGTACTCTTGCAAAGGGACCTCGTTATCTTGAAATGACAGATGGTTATGTAACAGGTATCGCTCTTAATGAAGATAATGAAATCATTGGTTATCAGTTCGTAAACTTCGGAAAGATGATGGACTTCATCAAGGCTGGTGATGATGCTAACACAGCATTTGAAAAGGCTAAGGGTCAGTACGGCAGAGTTGCTGATGCTGTTAAGATCGTTGACCCAAGAAAGGAATAAGGAGGATTAACATACAATGGCTTTATTTGAATCATATGATAGAAGAGAAAAACAGCTTCTTGCTGTAATAAAAGAATACGGCATCAATTCTGTTGAAGAATGTGCTGAAATATGTAAGGCAAAGGGCCTTGATATATACAAGCTCGTTGAAGGCATCCAGCCAATTTGTTTTGAAAATGCAAAGTGGGCATATATAGTAGGATGTGCTATTGCTATTAAGAAGGATTGTAAAAAGGCAGCTGATGCTGCAGCAGCTATCGGTGAAGGTCTTCAGGCTTTCTGTATCCCAGGTTCAGTTGCTGATCAGAGAAAAGTTGGTCTTGGACATGGTAACCTCGGCAAAATGCTTCTTGAAGAAGAAACAGAATGTTTTGCATTCCTTGCAGGTCATGAATCATTTGCAGCTGCAGAAGGTGCTATCGGTATCGCTGAAAAGGCAAATAAGGTTCGTCAGAAGCCTCTCCGTGTAATTCTTAACGGTCTTGGCAAAGACGCTGCTCAGGTTATTGCAAGAATCAACGGATTTACATTCGTTGAAACAGAAATGGATTACTACACAGGCGAAGTTAAAGAAGTATTCCGCAAGGCATATTCTGAAGGACTTCGTGCAAAGGTTAACTGCTACGGCGCTAACGACGTAACAGAAGGCGTTGCAATCATGTGGAAAGAAAATGTTGACGTTTCTATCACAGGTAACTCAACAAACCCTACAAGATTCCAGCATCCAGTTGCAGGAACATACAAGAAGGAATGTATTGACGCTGGCAAGAAATACTTCTCAGTAGCTTCAGGCGGCGGTACAGGACGTACACTTCATCCAGATAACATGGCTGCAGGTCCTGCTTCTTATGGTATGACAGATACAATGGGAAGAATGCATTCAGACGCTCAGTTCGCAGGTTCTTCATCAGTTCCAGCTCACGTTGAAATGATGGGACTTATCGGTATGGGTAACAACCCGATGGTTGGTGCTACAGTTGCTTGTGCTGTTGCAGTTGAAGAGTGCATGAAGTAATTTAAATACGTAACATAAATAAGTTGTTTAAAAAGCTCTCGGTTGGAAAATACCGAGAGCTTTTTTTGTACGCATAGAGTCTCAAGGCTTTAATGGGTGAAAGTTTCGAATTCGACCGACAGTGAGAGGGATATAATAAAGTCAAGGGTGTCAATTGTGAGGTAAAGTCTGAAGGAAGATGGAATTAAATCCTTGGTCTTATGAACTTGAATTCATTACATACTGTGAGAAATCATATAATACAGAGCATGAGCCATGCAGGATGTCCATATGACAACGCTCCTTTGGAACGTTATTATAATACTTTAAAGTCTGACCATTTCAATTTCAATACAGCTGCCGAGCTGTATTACGCTATTGTAGAATATTTATACAGCTGGTATAATCAAATCCGTCCTCATTCACATGATTAATATGTGACACCCTTTGAAAAGATATTTGGATTAGAGTAATTAGAAAGTGGTGTTGCAAAAAAGTTTGACCATAGCAAACCATATTAGTTTAAAATTTCTACTTATAAATACGATACCAATAGATTATGCATTTCTATTTAAACAAAAAAGTTGTATACTGAATAATATAAAAAATAATTGATATTTTTGGAGAAATATGATACAATTAGTTAGGAAATTAATATGAAATAACAATATTTAAGAGGTATATAATTCTTGCATATAAAAAATATAATTAAAAAGGAGAGATTTTATGTTTATCCCTAATATTCCAGAAAACAGTTTAAAATCATTACTTGAAGAAATTACTTACATAGCAGAGAAGTTAGAAGGAAAAAAGAAATTTGTTTTTTATAATGCTGCAACGGAACAGGAAATCAAAAAATTAGAAGATGATTTACAAACCAAACTTCCAGAATCGTACAAGGAATTTCTTGAGTTTTCTAATGGAGCGAGGTTATGTAATCTACAAGCCTTATTCCTAAGCACATCAGAAATAATAGATAATTTAGAAGAGTATCAAGATGAAGATGAAGAATTTCCAGATGATTATATCATAATAGCTGATCTTATTGGTAATGGCGAAGTATTGTGTTTTTCAAAGAAAACAGGAAAATTTATAAGTTTCTATGAAGATGATGAAGAAGAATACGAGACTTTAAATGAGGCTTTAGTCGATATAGTAAAAATGGTTAGAGATGTTGCAGAAGAAATTGTTGAACTGTAAAATTCAATTAAAATAAATAATGCATATTAATCATGAACAAAACAATATAATTATACTTTTTATTTAATAAATGATTAAAATATCAACTTTATATAATTTGTTTTTAAATATTTAACTTTAATAATAAATAAGGTTAAAAACAAAAGGAGAAAAGTATAATGTATATACTCAAACTTCGCACATCAAAAATAACTGTGCATCTTAAAAATTCAATAGTAT